>NZ_JBFREY010000007.1:0-327786 GCF_052114545.1 Pseudomonas sp. KB_12
TCGGTCTACAGCCGCGACGACATCCAGGGGGTATTGGCCTCCACGTCGGTGTGTTTCGATCTGTCGGTGTGGGAGCTGTTCGTGACCCTGGCCAACGGCGGCTCGCTGATCATCGCCCGCAATGCCCTGGAATTGCCGCAACTGCCGGCCCGCGATCAGGTACGCCTGATCAACACCGTGCCCTCGGCGATTGCTGCGTTGCAGCGCAGCGACGAGATCCCGGCCAGCGTGCGCATCATCAACCTGGCCGGTGAGCCACTGAAGCAAAGCCTGGTGGACGCGCTTTATCAGCACCCCCTCTGTGGGATTGGGCCGGTGCAAGCTAAGCCTCTAGAATCAGAATCTGTGGGAGCAAAGCCTGTGGGAGCAAAGCTTGCTCGCGATAGCACCCTATCGGCTGGCCCATGTGTGACTGATCCACCGCCATCGCGAGCAAGCTTTGCTCCCACAGGCTCACTCCCACAAGGGGTTGAGCATGTGTACGACCTTTATGGCCCTTCGGAAGACACGACTTACTCAACCTGGACCCGCCGCACCCCCGGCGGCACGGCGAACATCGGCCGGCCCCTCAAGCACACTGCCAGCTACCTGCTCGACGCCGACCTGCAACCAGTCCCCCAAGGCGTTTCGGCAGAGCTGTACCTGAGCGGTGCGGGCATCACCCGAGGCTACCTTGGCCGCGCCGCGATGACCGCCGAAAAATACGTGCCCAACCCGTTCTCCACCACCGGCGAACGCCTCTACCGCACCGGGGACTTGAGCCGTTACCGCGTCGATGGCGTGCTCGAATACCAGGGCCGCATCGACCATCAAGTGAAGATCCGCGGCTTCCGTATCGAACTGGGGGAAATCGAAGCGCGGCTGTTGCAACAGCCTGAGGTGCGTGACGTGGCGGTCCTGGCCCAGGACGCCCCGGGCGGTCAGCAACTGGTGGCCTACGTGGTCGCTGCGGCGTTGCAAATGGACGAAAGCAACCTGCGCGCCCAGCTCAAGGCAGGCCTCAAGGAACACCTGCCGGACTACATGATCCCGGCGCACCTGTTGTTCCTCGAACAATTGCCCCTGACCCCCAACGGCAAGCTCGACCGCAAGGCCCTGCCGGCCGTGGAGACCGGGTTGTCGCAAAGCGGTTACGAGGCGCCCGTCAGCGAACTGGAGCAACAGATCGCCGGTATCTGGCAAGAGGTGCTGGAAGTGGAACAGGTCGGTCGCAATGACCATTTCTTCGAGCGCGGCGGCCACTCCTTGCTGGCAACCCAGGCGGTCTCGCGTTTGCGCAAGCTGACGGGTTATCCGCTGAGCCTGCGTGACTTGTTCAATCATCCGCAGCTCAAGGCGCTGGCGGTCCTGATGGCCGGCACTGCCGATGGGCCGGTCCGGGCGGGCGATTCCCATGAGGTCCGGCTCAAGGCCCATGGGCCGCGACGTTCGGCACCGCTGTCGTTGGTGCAGCGACGTTTGTGGATCGCCGAACAATTGTCCGGTGGCACGTCGGCCTATGGCATGCCCATGGCGCTGCGCCTGTGCGGCGAGTTGTCGCTGGTGCACCTGATGAGCAGCTTTGCCGATGTGGCTCGCCGTCATGACGTACTGCGCACCGCGTATGTCCAGGACGAAGAAGGCGATCCGCTGGCGCTGATTGCTGATGAGGTGCAACTGGACTTCCCGGTGATCGACCTCTCCGGCCTGTCGCCCAGTGCCCAGCAGGAACAAGTGGCCCGGGCGACGCTGGAAAACGCGCGCATCCCCATCGACCTGGAACAGGCACCGCTGTTGCGCGGGCGGATCCTGCGCCTGGGGCCGACCGAGCACGTGTTGTTGTATGCCATGCACCACATCATCTCCGATGGCTGGTCGATGGGGCTGTTGATCAACGAACTGGTGCAGGTCTACGAGGCATCCCTCAAGGGCGAACCGATGCCGCTGCCGCCCCTGGAGGTTCAGTACCATGACTTCGCGCTGTGGCAACAGGCGCTGGAGGAGCAGGGCGTACTGGCGCGACAGGCCGAGTACTGGAAGCACCGGCTCGGCGGCTACGAAGGGCGCCTGGACTTGCCGCTGAGCAGCCCCCGGGGCCAGACGGCGTCCTACGACGGCGATGCGTTGCAGTTCCAGCTTTCCACCGCGCTGAGCGGGGCCTTGCGCCGGTTAGCCAGCGAGGCCGGTGTCACGCTGTACAGCACGCTGCTGGCGTCCTTCCAGGTGTTGTTGCATCGGCTCTGCGACGCGCAAGACCTGGTGGTCGGGGCCGACGTGGCGGGTCGTGAACAGCCTGAGCTGGAGCGGCTGATCGGTTTCTTCGTCAACGTACTGCCCCTGCGTTCGCGTTTCGACGCCGCGGCCACGTTCTCGCGCTTCCTGGGGCAGACCCAGGACAATCTGCTCGGCGCCCTGGAGCATCAGGATTTGCCGTTCGACCAGATTGTCGAAGCCGCGGGCGTACCACGACACAAGGGCATGAACCCGTTGCTCCAGGTGTTGTTCGTGATGAACAACGTGCCGGTGCGCACCCGCTCCATGACGGGGTTGAGCGTGGAATTGCTGCCGGCGCTCGAGACCCATTCTAAATTCGATATGGCGTTGTTCGTTGACGAAGAAGAAGGGCAATTGCGCGGTAATTGGCAATTCGCCACAACCTTGTTCGGACATGAGCGCATTCAGCACCTGATTCAGGCCTGGACAGCCCTGTTGGAACAGATCGTCGCTGATCAGGACATTCAATTGGGAGCTATCAGCATGCCAGTCGACAACATGGCGGCGGCCGTCACGCCTGCCACCGTCCCGGGGCCCAAGGCCGACAAATTGGGCAAGTTTCTCAAGCGTTCCGTGACACCGCTCGCCAAGCCTCGTGCGGCGCGGGTGCGTGAATCACTGGTGGCTGCACCGCAGCGCTTTCCCTTGATGCTGGAGCCGGGCGAGCCCCATCTGGATGTCATCGAGTGGATCCACCAGAACCGGCCGCTGCTCGAGCAGAAGCTGGCCGAACATGCGGGCATTCTGTTTCGCGGTTTCGCGCTGGACGGTATCCAGGGTTTTGAAGCCTTCGCCGAAGCGGTACAGCCAGGGCTTTATGGTCAGTACGGCGACCTGCCGAAGAAAGAAGGCGGCAAGAACACCTACCGTTCCACGCCGTACCCCGAGCGCAAGATGATCCTGTTCCACAACGAAAGCTCCCATCAGGACCGCTGGCCGCGCAAGCAGATGTTCTATTGCGAGCAAGCCGCACCCGTAGGCGGCGCGACCCCGGTGGTGGATTGCCGGTTGATGTATGAACGACTGCCGGCGGACCTTCGCGAGAAGTTCGAAGACAAAGGGTTGCTGTACGTACGCACCTTCACCGACAAACTCGACGTGTCGTGGCAGCACTTCTTCAAGACCGAAGACCGCCTTGAAGTGGAGGCCCGCTGTCGGGCGGGCGGCATCCAATGGCGCTGGCTCGATAACGACGAGTTGCAGACCCGCACACCGGGGCCCGCGATCATCACGCACCCGATCACTGGAGAGAAGTCGTTCTTCAACCAGGTGCAATTGCATCACATTTATTGGTTGGACCCGGACGTGCGGGAGGACCTGTTGTCGATGTTCGGCCTGGAGCGCATGCCTCGGCATGTGTATTACGGCGACGGCACACCGATTGAAGACGAGGTGATGGCGCGTATCGGTGAGCTGTATGAAGCCTGCGCGGTGCGTTTCGACTGGCAAAAAGGCGATGTGATCCTGCTGGACAACATGCTGGTGGCCCACGCCCGCGACCCGTTCGAGGGCCCGCGCAAGATCGTGGTAGCCATGGGCGATATGTACGACCGTAGCGCTCTGGACAACCCGGCCAGTGCCGGGCACGCGATTCAGGGCCGGCGCAATCTGGAGGAAACCGGAGCATGAGCGAAGTAAGGATGGATCAACAGGCCCCAAGTTTCCCCCTGACGCCCGAGCAACAAACGCTGCTCGAACAACTGTCGCCCACGGCGACCTGTGGCGAGGCGTTGCGCTGGCTGAACGTGGTGATCGACGGCGATCTCGATCCGCAGCGCTTGCAGGTCGCGTTCGATACGCTGCTGGCGCAACAGCCGATGCTGTTGGCGCGGCTGGGCAAAGTCGCCGGTTTCCACGGTTGGCGCCAGGCCGCCGCCAGCGCCGCTCGCTTCCCACTGACAGTACAGGCCAGCGAGCAACAGGCCGAGGACATCCAGGCGCAGATCAAGGATTCGATGGGTCGCGCTTTTGTGCTCGGCGAATCGGAAAGCCTCCAGGCCGGGCTTTATCGTCTGGCGCCACGGCAATGGCAACTGGTGCTGGGTATCGCCCGCTGCAGTGCCGATGGGCAATCCCTGAATCTGCTGCTTGAGCAGGTGCAGCAAGCCTACGCCGGGATCCAGGGGGCGGAAGACGACGCGCCGGGCGAGTTCACCCAATACCTGGAATGGCGCAGCGAGGTGGTGCTGGATGAAGATGCCGCCACCGGACGCAGCTACTGGCAGCAACACCTGCACGGTGTGCAGACGGACATCGCCACGCCGTGGTTGGCCGCACGCAGCGCCGGCGGTGAGGCCGGTGCAGGCGACAGGTGCGTGTCGTTGACGCTGGAACCTGCCCAGCGTGACGCTTTGTACCGTCTGGCCGAGCAGCTCGGCCAGCCGCTTGCCACGCTGCTGCAAGGCGCGTGGTGGGTGTTGCTGGGACGTTTGAGCGGGCTTGAGCAGGCGCTGGTCGGCGTGCGCCATGACAGCCGTGGTGACTATGAATACTTCGCCAATGCCGTGGGCGTGTTCGAGAAAACCCTGCCGCTTTGCGTTTCGTTGCCCGCCAGCGTGGCGTTCAGTGAGTGGTTGAGCGAACTGGCGGCGGGCCTCGAAGCCCATCGTACCTGGCAGGAATACTGGACCCCGGACCTGGCGCCTGACGCACGCCCGGCCTATGGCTTTACCCTGGGGCAGGCGAGCGGCGCAAGGAACCGTGACGGCTTGAACTGGGCGCCGGAGCCAACGCTTGTGCAGGCCGATGCGTTCGAGTTGCTGCTACAGGTTCAATTGGACGATGCCCAGCGGCTTGCCGCGGTCAATCTGTCTTACGCCGGTTCGCGTTATTCGCCCGCATCGGCCGGCGTCGTGCTGGAACAGTACGGCGTGCTGTTGGCGTCGATCCTTGCCGCCCCGCAAACCGCACTGGCGCAGCTCAATGTGCTCAGTCGCAGCGAGGAGCAGCGCCTGCGGGCGATCAATCCGCCGATGCAGGCATTGACGGATGGCCGTTATCTACCGCAGCGCATCGCTGAGCTGGCGATTCGTACGCCGGACGCCATCGCCCTGACCGACGCCCATCAGCACTTGAGCTATGGCCAGTTGCAAGCCCGGGTCGACCGTGTGGCGCAGGGCCTCAAGGACCAAGGTCTGGGCCAGGGTTCGATTGTCGCGCTGGCGTTGCCGCGCTCGGCGGAGCTGGTGATTGCGATGCTGGCGAGCTGGCGCATAGGGGCGGCGTACCTGCCCCTGGATGTGCAGTGGCCCCAGGCGCGCCAGGCGTTGATGCTGGAACAGGCCGACGCGGCGGTGTTGCTCACCGATGCGACGCATCTGCCGGCCTGGCACGGGCAGCCGTACAAGGCGCTGACATTGGCTGAACTCAGTCAGTCGGCAGCGCCATTACCGGTGCTCGCCACCCAGGGCAACGACATCGCCTACGTGTTGTTTACATCCGGCTCCACCGGGGTGCCCAAAGGCGTGGTGATCGAGCATCGGCAATTGCTCAACTACACCGCCCAGGCCAGCCAGGCCCTGGGGCTGGCACAGTGCAAAAACGTCGGTTTCAGTTCCACCGTGGCGGCGGACCTGGGCAACACGGCGTTGTTTGGCGCGTTGTTCAATGGCGCCACCCTGCATGTGGCCAGCGATGAGCAGATGCAGGACGGCGCGTTGTTTGCGGGGTACCTGCAGCAGCAACGGATCGACTGCCTGAAAATCGTGCCGTCGCACCTTGCGGCGCTGCTCGACAGTGAGCAGGCGACACTGCCGCTTACGCTGATTCTGGGCGGCGAGCCGATCCCCGCGACGCTGATCGAGCGCATCGCCCGGTTGCGCAGCGATTGCCGCGTGTTCAACCACTATGGGCCGACCGAAGCCACGGTGGGGGTAATGATTCATCCGTTGTCGCTGCACGGCGCGGTCGGCGATTGTTCGGCGCTGACTCAGGTGCTGGGCAACAACCAGGTTTACGTGCTGGACGCCGATCTGCGCTTGGCGCCGGTGGGCGTGCTGGGTGAGGTGTACCTGGGCGGCGCGCAGTTGTGCCGGGGCTATCTGAATGCCGAGGCCGATGAGCAGACGTTCATCCAGAGTCCGTTTGATCCGGCGCAGCGTTTGTATCGCACCGGCGACCTGGCGCGTTATCGCACGGATGGGGCGATCCAGCTGTACGGTCGGCGTGATCAGCAGGTCAAGGTGCGCGGGTTCCGTATTGAACTGGCGGAGATCGAGGCGGTGCTTCTGCGCATGCCGCAGGTGGCCGAAGCCCTGGTGCTGCCGGCGGCGTCGGTCGAGCAGGGACTGTTGGCCTTTATCGTGGCGCAGCCGGGTAGCGCCACGGGCGTGTTGGACGCCGCCCGTGCCGGGTTGAGCGCCCGCCTGCCCAGCGTGATGGTGCCCCAGCACATGCAGCTGATCGAAGCGTTCCCGCGACTGGTCAACGGCAAGATCGATCGCAAGGCATTGCAGCAGTTGGCGGGTGCGGCAACGGATGACAAAGACGCCGCGCCGCGCGATGCGCTGGAGCAATTGCTCGCCACACGCATGGCGCAATTGCTGGGGCTGGAGCGATTGGGCATCGATCGTGACTTCTTCGCCGCCGGAGGTCATTCGCTGCTGGTGATCAAGTTGGTGGCCGGTATTCGCAAGTTGTTGCAGTGCGAAATTCACCCGGGCCTGGTCTTCGATCATCCGACCGTGGCGTCGCTGGCACTGGCCTTGCGGGCGCTAGAGAGCAGTCCGGGGCAACTGGAAAAAATGGCCCAGGTCCGCTTGCGCATGGAAGCGATGAGCCCCGAGGAAAAGCTCCGCCTGACCGAACAGGCTCGGCAGCTGCAAGCCGCCAGGGCTGCGCAAAGCAACTGACATCACACGAAACAAAAGGCCGTCGCCCAACAGCGCCGGCCTTTTTTTTAATCTTTTTCGCGAATGATAAATAAACTCATTCCGGTTTTTGGCAGGTGCTGCGTCTTACTTAGGTATGTGGGCAAATCGGGTCGGGCAGGACGTCCAGGCACCGGGCTTGTTCAGAAAAAATTTCGCCGTCTTCCAGCCAGATGACCGTGCCCGGGGAGGGGCCGGTCGGCCACGCACTGACATTGCCTTGGGGCAATCGACCGTGCGGGTTCACGTGTGCTGGCGAGCGGCGGGCCCTTCGGCCCCATGGACTTTTACTTCTACCCATAATAGAGAGCACGATGTCATCCATTCATGAGTTGAAACCTCTGTTCAAGGCACTCGTCATGTCCCGCGGCCTGCGTTCGCGGCGGGTGTTGGCCGGTCTGGGGTTGGTCTGCGTACTGCCCCTCAGCGCTCAGGTGATGGCAGAAGACGTCAGCATCAACATTCCTGCGCAACCGCTGCCGCAGGCACTGCAAGCGTTCGGTCAGCAGACCAACCAGCAAGTGATCTACAACGCTGCAGATATGGCCGACCTGAAGAGCACCCGCGTCAGCGGCAAGATGAGCCCGCAGGCGGCCATTGCCGAGTTGCTCAAGGGCACGGGGGTGCGTTACAGCGTTGAGGGCAATACCCTGATGCTGGTGCGCGGTTCTGCCACGGGAGGCCTTGAGCTGGGTGCGACCACCATCAGTGCACAAGCGTTGGACGCGACAACCGAAGGCAGTAACACCTACACCAGTCACGCCGTGACCATTGGCAAGGGCACCCACACCCTCAAGGAAATTCCCCAGTCGATCACCGTGATGACGCGCAAGCAGATGGATGACCAGAACCTGGTCAGCCTCAAGGACGCCGTCAACCAGACCACCGGCATCGTCGGCCTGCAGGGCGTCGGCCAAGGCATGATCCTGTCGTCCCGCGGTTTCCAGATCGACGATTGGCAATACGATGGTGTGCCGATCCTGCGTAACAACTATTCGCTGGGCAACTGGGCGACCCAGGACCTGATCTTCTTCGACCGCCTGGAAATCATGCGCGGCGCGGCCGGCCTGCTGCAAGGCACTGGCAGCCCCGGTGGTGCCGTCAACCTGGTGCGCAAGCGTGGCCAGAGCGCACCGACCGTGACCCTGACCGGCAAGGCCGGCTCCTGGGATCACTACGGTCTGCAACTGGACGCCGGCGGCCCGCTGAACCAGGCCGGCAACATTCGCGGCCGCGTCGTCGTCGACGAAGACCAGAGCAATTCGTTCGTCGACCATGCGTGGACAAAGACTCACTCGCTGTACGGTGCGTTGGACGTCGACCTGAGCGAAGACACCACCCTGGGCTTCGCCGTCAGCCAATCCAACGGCGAATCGCGCGGCAACATCCGTGGCCTGCCTCGTTATGCCGACGGTTCGATGCCGGACGTGTCGCGTTCGACCTACACGGGTGCGCGTTGGAACCGTTCTGAAATCGATGTCACCACCTACTACACCGACCTGGAGCATCACTTCAACGAGGACTGGGCGTTCAAGGTGGGTGCTGTGTACATGACTGAAGATAACCAGGCGAAGAACCAGCGAACGCAAAATGGCGGTGTCGGTCTCAACCCTGATGGCACAGGTGTGCAATATGCTGACTTCGTTACCGATTTCCAGTCCACAAAGTCTGGTCTCGACATGAACCTGAACGGCAAGTTCGAAGCCTTGTCGATGGAGCAGGAAGTCATGCTTGGCGGCAACTTCTCGCAGTTGGAGACGGATGATAAATTCGCCCGGACATTCAACAACAGCAGCGACACAATCTTCGACTTGAACAACAACCGTCCAGACATCAGCTACGAGGGCCTGATCAACAGCCCGGGCGGGCGAGGCACCCTCAGCAAATACGATATCCGTCAGAAGGGTGTGTATGGCACCTGGCGTGTCAAGCCGGTCGACGACCTGACGCTGGTGCTGGGTTCCCGGGTCAGTTGGTATGACTTCAGCTACAAGTCGAAAACCGAAACCGCGGCCAACGGTATTACTCGCAACCAGCCAAGCACCGGAACTGAAACCGGAGTGGTCACGCCTTACGGCGGTATCATCTATGACCTGAGCCGTGAGTGGGCGGTTTACGCCAGCTACACCGACGTGTTCCAGCCCCAGACCGAGGTCGATCCCAGCGGTTCGGTGCTCAAGCCCATCGTTGGCACCAACTACGAAGTCGGCCTCAAGGGTGAGCTGATGGACGGTCGGGTCAATACCTCCCTGGCCGTCTTCCGTTATGACCACGAGAACCGTGCCGTCTCCATCGCCGGTTGTACTGACGTGAACTGCTCCTCTGCCTCGGGGAAAGTGCGCAGCCAGGGTTTCGATGCTGAAATCAGTGGTGAAGTGATAGACAACCTTCAGTTGTTCGCGGGCTACACCTTCAACACCACCAAGTACCTGGAGGACCCGGACAATGAAGGCCGCATCTACAGTACCTGGACGCCGAAACACATGCTGCGCGTGTGGGGCAACTACCAGTTCACCGGCGACTGGAGCCGTGTCAGCACCGGCTTGGGCTTCACTACCCAAAGCCACACGATGGTTTACGACTATGACCGTGAAATCCCGGGTTACACCGTATGGAACGCTCGCGTCGGCTATCAACTGACGCCGGAAATCGCTTTGGCGGTCAACGCTAACAACCTGTTTGACAAGACGTACCTAACGTCTGCTTACAATCAGCTTAATGGCAACAACAACTTCGGTGATCCGCGCAACTTGATGTTCTCGGTGAAGTACACCCCGGAGTTCTGATTCTTGCGGGAATGAAATAGACCCGCCTTGTGGGTAGTGTTGGTCACTAAAAAACGGTGCTTCTTCAGAAATGGGAAGCGCCGTTTTTTTTGGGCTTTTTTTGGGTGGGGTGGTGTGTATATCCGTTGCTGCGGTAACGGCCACTTATGGTTCCGCTCTTACAGCGGCTCACTTTTGAGAAGCCCGGGAGCCGGCCCAGTCAAAAGTAAGCAAAACGCTTCTGCCCCACCACTCGGCACCTCGCCTAGGCTCGGTGTGCCCTCACTCCGGCATTGCTCCGTGGGCCGCCGCGAAGGGCCATCCATGGCCCAGCGCGGCTATCCCGGCATCCATGCCGGGATGCCCACTCCACAATGCCTGCGTTCGGCCAGCGTGGTTAACGGGGCGCCGAGATCAACGTCCACCGCGAGGCGGCCTTATAGCCGACCTGGTTCTTGGTGGGACCGTGTTTTTCCTGTGGGAGCGAGCTTGCTCGCGATAGCGGAGGGTCAGTTTACGGTGATGTTGGATGTGCCGGCGTTATCGCGAGCAGGCTCGCTCCCACAGAAGGACCCCGGGTGCACACGGATGTTGTGGCTGCTGAAGCTCCAATGTGGGAGCGAGCCTGCTGGCGAAGGCGGCGTTCCAGTCGATGAAGATGTTGGATGTGCTGGCCTCATCGCGAGTAGGCTCGCTCCCACAGAAGGACTCTGTATGCATACGGATATTGTGTCTGCTGAAGATCCAATGTGGGAGCGAGCCTGCTCGCGAAGGCGGTGTCACAGTCGATGAAGATGTTGAATGGACTGGCCTCATCGCGAGCAGGCTCGCTCCCACAGAAGGACCCCGGGTACATACGGATGTTGTGGCTGCTGAAGATCCAATGTGGGAGCGAGCTTGCTCGCGAAGGCGGGGCTACAGTCGATGAAGATGGTGGATGTGCTAGCCTCATCGCGCGCAAGCCCCACAGGGGAAACGCGGTCCCACCAAGAACCAGGTCGGCTGTTAGGCCGCCTCTCGGTGGACGTTGATCTCGGCGCCCCGTTAACCACGCTGGCCGAACGCAGGCATTGTGGAGTGGGCATCCCGGCATGGATGCCGGGTTAGCCGCGCTGGGCCATGGATGGCCCTTCGCGGCGGGCCCACGGAGCAATGCCGGAGTGAGGGCATGCCGAGCCTAGGCGAGGCACCGAGTGGTGGGGCAGAAGCGTTTTGCTTACTTTTGACTGGGCCGGCTCCCGGGCTTCTCAAAAGTGACCCGCCGTCAGGGCGGAACCCTAAGCCGCCGTTACCGAAGAAACGGATATACACACCACCCCTGAAATCCGGCAACCCAGTGTGTCAGGCAAATTGAGTTCGCGCCTTTGGGTCTGCTGCGCAGCCCAGCGGGAGCAAGCTCCCTCGCCACAAAAGCGACCTTGCCACCGTATCGTCTATTGGCGCTATTTCCCTTCCACCGTACTGGCCAGAAAAACCTCGACCAGTGAATCCAGCAACACATCATCAAAAATCATACTGCGATGACGCAACGGGGAATGCATCGAGCATTGCAGCTCACCCGTCAGGCTATAGCCCTTGATCAAGGCTTCGCAGAATGCCAGTTCCCCAGGGGTTTTTTCCGCCTGTGTCCACCAGCAACTGGGACGTACCTGGACTGGTTTGAAGGTGAACCCGTCAAAGGCTTCGAGCAACCGGTCATGCACCGAGAACGCCTGGGCGTTCATGACTTCATCCTTGACGCTCTGCACGATCGACAGCAAGTCGCCCCGGCCCGGCTCGGTCTGGCTGGCGGCCCACTCATGGAAGGCCTGGACCGTGCTGGCGGGGTGTTCTTGCCGGTATGCCGCCGTGCGTTCGGTGAGGGTTGGAAACAGCAGGTCGAAGTATTCGATGGCCTCGAGCAGATCCTGGGAGGCCGGGTCGGCTTGCTCCGCGCCTGGCAAATGCCGATGACGCGACAAGGTTGCCGGGTACAGATGTTCAGGAATCGTGGCGTCCACCAGGCCGAGGAAGCTGACGGTGTGGCCCTGGTTTTCCAGCGACGCGGCGATGTCCAGCGCGATGGTCCCGCCCAGGGACCAGCCCATCAGGTAATACGGGCCTTGGGGTTGGGCGCTGACGATTTCCCGGTTGTAATCGGCAATCATCTCGCGCCAGGCCTCAGGGCTCGCATGGGGTTCGCTGAAGCCGCGGTGCATGACGCCGCTGACGCTTGCCCGATGTTTGAGTTTGCGCGCCAAGGGTTGGTAGCAGAACACGATGCCACCGCTGGGATGCAGGCAAAACAACTGCGGCGCATTGGTGGGAGCGGTGTTCAAGGGAACAAGACACTGAGTCTGCTGCCGATGCTCCTGGGAAATGAACAGTGCCAGCTCCGCGATGCTCGGGTTGGCCAGCAGCGCCTGCAGACGCACGGTGATGTTCAGGCGTGCCTTGAGGTTGGCGATCAGCTCAATCGCCAGGATCGAATGCCCACCCAGTTCAAAGAAGCTGTCGTTGATCCCCACGCGCTCAACCCTGAGGGATGCTTGCCAGAGCTGCGCCAGTGCCTGTTCCAATTGAGTACGCGGCGCCACGTAATCGGTCTGCCGAAGACGCGCGTCCGGTTCCGGCAAGGCCTTGCGGTCGAGCTTGCCATTGGCATTGAGCGGCAAGTGATCGATGAACACCAGGTGACTGGGCACCATGTAGTCCGGCAACTGCGCTTTGAGGGCGGCCAACAGACCTTCGCGTAACCCACTCATGAACGCTTGCGTGGCAATCACATAAGCGACCAGTTGCAGGCCGGCCGGGCCTTCATGGGTCAATACGACACAATCCCGGACCGCCGGCAGCGCTTGCAAACGTGCCTGGATTTCGCCCAATTCAATGCGGAATCCGCGGATCTTGACCTGGTGATCCAGGCGCCCGATGTATTCGATGCTGCCGTCGCTGCCATAACGTGCCAGGTCGCCGGTGCGATACAGGCGACCACCCGGCAGCGGATCGAACGGGTCGGGGATAAAGCGGCTGGCGGTCAGGTCGGCGCGTTGGTGGTAACCACGGGCCAGGCCGGCCCGACCGACATGCAGCTCACCGATGCAGCCCTTGGGGACCGGGTTCAGGTGCGCGTCGAGCACATACCAGGACAGGTCGACGATGGGCTGGCCGATTGGGCTCGCGGTCTCGCTGTTCAAGTCGTCGATCGACAGCGGTCGCCAGGTGACATGGACGGTCGTTTCCGTGATGCCATACATGTTGATCAATCGAGGCGACTGGTCGCCGAAACGTTCGAACCAGGGGCGCAAACTCTGCACATCGATGGCTTCGCCGCCAAAAATGACCTGGCGCAGCCGGTGACCAAGCGGCTGATGAGGCTCGCAGGCGACTTGTAGCAACGACCTGAACGCCGAGGGCGTCTGGTTGAGGACGCTGACGTGTTCCTGGCAAACCAGGGCGTAGAACTCCTGCGGCGAACGACTCACGGCGTGGGGCACGATGACCAGTCGGCCGCCGTGCAGCAGCGCACCGAAAATCTCCCACACGGAAAAGTCGAAGGCATAGGAATGGAACAGGCACCAGACGTCCTGGTGATCGAAGCTGAACCAGTGATCGGTGGCCCGGAACAATCGGCTGACGTTGTGGTGCGTCAGCAATGCGCCTTTGGGCTGGCCGGTCGAGCCGGAGGTGTAAATCACATACGCCAGGTTATCCGGGTGCATCGGCACATCCGGATTGTGTTCGGGATAGTCGCCCTCGATCTCGACGGGGTCGAGCGACAAACAGTTCATGTCGGCTGGCAACGCCAACGATTCACGCAGATGAGCCTGGGTCAGGATCTGCGTCACGCCACTGTCCTGGATCATGTAGGCCAGGCGATCGGCCGGGTAGGCTGGGTCCAGCGGCACGTAGGCGCCACCGGCCTTGAGAATTGCCAACAGGCCAATGATCATTTGCGGCGTACGCTCGGCGGCGATGCCGACCAGCACGTCGGGCCCGACGCCTTGCTCGATCAGCCGATGGGCCAGTTGATTGGCCTGTCGATTGAGCTCGGCATAGCTCATGTGCTGCCCTTCAAAGGTCAGTGCCGTGGCGTCACCCGTGGCGGCGGCATGGGCCTCGATCAACTGGTGCAGGCACTGTTCGCGGGGCAGCCGGGTGGGCTGGCGGTTCCAGTCGTGCAGGGTGTTCTGCCGTTCCTCAGCGCTCAGAAATTGCAATTCGCCGAGGGCGCGTTCAGGGGTTTCGATCAGGTCCTGCAACAGGTTTTGCCAGTGGCCGGCCATGCGCTCGATGGTTTCAGTGCGGTAGAGATCACGGCTGTATTCGAACGTCGCCAGAATCTGCTGCTGTGAATAATCGACATCCAGCGACAAGTCGAACTTGGCCTGGCTGTCGCCTGTATCGAGAAACTCCAGGGCCAGTTCGCCGTTGGGCGAGATCGTCAGGGGCGGTGAGCCGGTGCGCCAGTTGAACAAGACCTGGAACAAGCCCTGTGCGCCGGGACGTTGCAGTTGATCAAGGATCAGCTCCAGCGGGTAGTCGGCATGTTCCAGCGCGGCGAGGGACTGGGCGCGCAAACTGCGCAGGAAATCCGACACGCTGTGGGTCGAGTCGATCCGCGTCCGATACACCTGGCTACTGACAAAGAACCCCACCAGGTCCTGGCATTCATGGCTGTTGCGGTTGGCGTTGGGCACGCCGACGGTGAAATCGTCCTGGTTGCTGTACCGGCCCAGCAACAGCTGCCAGGCAGCCAGTGCCACCACGAAAGGCGAAAGGCCCTGGTGTTGGCAGAACGCGTCCAGGGCCCGGGTCACTGCGGGGGCAAGTGTTACGTGCACACGTCCGGCCCTATGCTGCTGGCCGGCGGCTCGGGGGAAATCCAGGGGCAGTTCCAGCGTGGGCAGGTCGCGACCCAGGTAGTGGCGCCAGTATTCACCGCTGCGCTGGCAGGCCGTGCCCTGCAAATACTCGCCTCGCTGGTGGGTGGCGTAGTCGGCGTATTGCAGGGACAACGGTGGCAGCGGTGACGGATCACCGAGCAAGGCCTGAGCGTAGGCCTGGGTCATGTCCTGCATGAGGATCGTGTTGGACCAGGCATCGGAGACAATGTGATGCATGTTGAGCAGCAGTACATGTTCGTCGCTGCCCAGCCGCAGAAGCGTCGCCCGCATCAGCGGCGCGTGGCTGAGATCGAACGGTTGCCGGGCGTGCAACTCGATGCGCTGTGAGAGTGCCATGGCTCGTGCCTGGGGGGCGAGCGCGCCGAGGTCCTCCCGGTGCAGGATGAGGCAGGCGTTGCGCTCGACGACCTGGACTGCCGCACCGTCGAGGTCATTGAACGCGGTGCGCAGGATGTCGTGTCGGTCGATGACCCGATTCAGCGCCTGTTCCAGGGCGTCGGCATCGAGTCTGCCGGTCAGGCGCAGCGCCCGCGGCAAGTTGTAGGCCGAACGGGCCGGGTCTCGCTGGTGCTCCAGCCACAAGCGTTGCTGGGCGAAAGACAACGGCGCGCGGTCCAGCCGGCGGCTGGCGCTGGCGTGCATGTCGCCGGCGACATCGTCGAGCAGCAGCATCAGCAGATCATCATCTAGCAGTTCGTTCATGGTGTTCTCGATAAACAGCATTGCGTCGGACGGGTTCAGGCAAAAGCCGCCGCAGATTTTTCACTGACCACCTGACCGGCCTGCATGCGGACCAGTTGATCGGCGATGTCGAAATAACGGTCGTCATGGGAGATGACGATGATGGTTTTGCCCAGCGCCTTCAGTTCCGGCAGCAGTTCGGTATAGAACACGCGCCGGAACACCGGATCCTGGTCGGCGGCCCATTCGTCGAACACCAGCACTGGGCGCTCCTCAAGCCAGGCGTTGAGCAAAGCCAGGCGTTTGCGTTGGCCGGTGGAGAGGTCGGTGGTGCTGAAGGCGCCGTCCTGAATGCTGACCTTATGAGCGATTTCCAGGCGCTCCAGGTAGCGGTTGGCGTCTTTGGGCACCTGTTGATCGCCCTGGACCAGCTCGTCGAACAGGTAGTAGTCGGCAAAAATCGTCGTGAACAACTGGCGATAATCGTCCCGTTGAGCGGCCCCTACCGGCGCGCCGTCGAGGAGGATTTCGCCGCCCTGGGGGAAGTAGAGGCCCAGCAGCAGCTTGATCAGCGTGGTCTTGCCGCCACCGTTTTCACCGACGATGAACACGATGTCACCCTGGGCGATGGACAGGTTGACCGGTCCCAGGGCGAAGGGTTGGCTGCCTTCGACCACGGGGAAGGCGTAGTGCACATCGCGCAACTCAAGGTGCTGGATCGTTGGTTTGCATAGGTGCTTGTCGTTGAGCAGCAGATGCGGTTCCGGTGAGGAAAACTGCTCGGCCAGTTCGGCAATGCGCTTGAACGCAACGTTCGCCCGGCTGATCACCGGCAACGTCATCACCAGGTATTCCAGCGGGCCCTTCATGTACAACAGCACCAGCACGAAACCGCTGAGCACCACCCGGTCCGTGCCCAGCCACAGCGATTGCAGGGCCAGGACCAGGCCGATGACCACAAAAAACAGCATCGAGCCGAACGTCTTGGCCACCACGAATGTATTGACCGAGCGGATGTTGGTGTCGCAGATGTAGTCGGCGGTCGCTTCGATGCGCTGGCTGAACATGCGCTGGCGGCGTGGGCGATGGATGCGCAGTTCCTTGGCCCCGGCGGCGATAGCGCCGTAGTGTTTCTGCAGCGCGTCTTCGGCCTCACGGGCGTCTTCGAAACCCCTGATGCCACGGGCGCGAGCCAGGTATTGCACGACCGTGCCGATGACCAGTGCCACCAGCAACAGCAAAAACATCGGCACTGACAGGTAGGCCAGGTAGCCCAGGCAACCGAGGGTGACCGTGAAGGCGATGGCCAGCGGGGCGAAGGAAAACGCGAAGTCGCTGACGGTGTTGACGTCGTGGGTCAGTACCGGGATGAGCCGATGGCTGCGATAGCGTTCGATCTGCTCGATGGGGGCCAGCAAGACTTTCTTGCCCAGGGATTTACGCAGCTCGGCGATGATGTTCTGGCCGACATGGTTGGTGCCGATGTCTGAAAGAATCGAGGTCAGCAGAGCTGCCGCGCAAAGCCCCGCGAACGTCGCCAGCATCTGGAACGTGGGCGTTGTGGCGGCGTTCAGGGCGTCGTTGATGGTTGCCAGCAGGGCAGTGATGCTCAGGCCGCCCAACATGCCCAAGAGGATGGAGCCCACGACAATCAGCCGGAAGGGTTTGAGCAGGGTGAACAATTCAGTGATCACCCCGCGTTTTGGTTGGCTCATGGAGGTTTCCCTGCTAGATGAAAAAGGGCGAAGGCCATCGCGGGCGTTCACCGCATGGGCTGGAGGACGGCGGCACGCCGGTTGGGGCGCGCCCACCTGTAGAACGATTGGAGGGGAAGGGGATTTAGCGAGGAGCCGCCTGACACACATTATTGTGGCGAGGCGTCTTCACATATCCCGCGCCACCCGAAAACCGATCCAGTCGCCGCGATCGCCGGGCACCAGCGCGTTGCGGTTGCCGGAGCGGGAGAACACCGGCGCCTCGCCCCAATCATTGCCACGGATGCGTTTGAATTCGCACTTGCCGGTCAGCCACGCGCTGCCGTCGCTCGGGGCGCCCACATAGTTTTCGTTGTAGCAATCGGCGGTCCATTCGTAGATGTTGCCGTGCATGTCATACACGCCGAAGGCGTTGGGCGCGAAGCTGCCGGCCGGGGCGGTGAAGTTGTAGCCGTCGGCCGCGCCGTAGGTGTTGGCGTGCTGGGCGATGCTGTACTCCTTGCCTTCATCGAACGGGAAGGGGAACGGCCCGGTGCTGCCGCCGCGTGCCGCGTACTCGCGCAGGGATTCGCTGACCAGCCGGTAGTGTTTGCCGGTTTTTTTCGACAGCCACGCGGCGTAGGCATTGGCCTCGGCGAAATCCATGCACACCGCCGGGTGCCGGTCGGTGTATTGCTTGCGAGGGTCGCTGCCCTGGTAGTCCGGAATGCCGGCCTTGCAGGCGCGGCCGGGGCGCTCATCGCCGTCGGGCATCGTGTAGCCGGTGTCGCGCAGGTAGGCGAACCATTCGCCCTTGAGCACCTGGAAGCGACTGATCGCCAGCGGTTTGGCGAACGTCACCGGGTGCATCGGGCCTTCGTCGGGCTCGCGGCCTACTTCGTCTTCCGGGGTGCCCATCTGGAAGGTGCCGGTGGGCAGCACGACCATTTCCGGGCAGTCCTTGCAGTCACGAAAGACCTGGCCCGCTTGCGAGGCCTGGGCGCCGGAGGGCAGCAGGGCGGCGACGGCCAGTGTCGGGAGTAGCTTCAACAAAAAACTGTTCATCCATCTCTCTCGATAAGTCAGGTTCAGAGTGTCTTGCCCAGCAAGCCCATGAAGCGATCGATCTCGGCCTCGGTGTTGAGCAGCCCCGGCGCAGTACGGACCACCGGCCCCGCATCGCGGTGCACGGCATCGGCGATCACCCGGTTCCTCATCAGGTAGGCGGCGACCTCGTCGCTGTCGCGGCCCTTGACTCGGAAGAAGGTGAAACCGGCGGACAGGTCGGGGCTCAGCGGGGTGACCAGTTCGATCTGCGGCTGTGCCACCAGCTGTTTTTTCAAATAGCTGTTGAGGGCATGGATGCGCGCCTGCACCTCGGCCTTGCCCAGTTGCAGGTGCAACTTGAACGCCTCGTCCGCCGCCCAGCGATGCTCGAAGGCGTGGTAGCCACCCGGCGTCATGGTGGTGGAAAACGCCGTGGCCTCAGAGAACGTTGGAATGATCGGTGTGACGTACTTGAGCTCTTCGCTGCGGCTGCACACCAGGCCGGTGCCGCGTGGGCCGAACATCCACTTGTGGGTGCCGGCGATGAAAAAGTCGCAATTCATGGCGGGGAAGCTCAGGTCTTCGACGCCGAAACCGTGCACGCCGTCCACCACGTAAATGATCCGCTGTTCATCGCTGCGGCCCTGGTTGTGCTTGTCCACCAGGGCGCCGATCTTGTCGATCGGCAGCTTCACGCCGCTGCCCGAATGCACCCAGGTCATGCCCAGCACCCGGGTTTCGGGGCGGATGTTGCGGTCGATGGCCGTGAGGATCTGTTCGTGGCTGGCGTCGTGAGCGTTGTCGAACAGCTTGATCTTGCGCACCCGTGTGCCAGTCCGTTGGGTGCGCAACTCGAGAATGGTGTGGGTGGCGTAGTGTTCGTGGACGGTGGTGAGGATTTCCTGGTCGGCCGCCACGTGGACGCCGCCGTAGATCATCGACAGGCCTTCGGTGGTGCTGCCGGTGAGAGCGATCTGTTTCGGGCTCGCTTGCAGGTAGCGGCCGGCCCAGCTGCGGACGTTTTCCTCGCGTTCTTCGGTGACGCCCAGGTCCCAGTCCATCAACAGCCCCGGGTTTTTATCCAGGGCGGCGCGGTGCCGGTCGATGGCCTCGCGCACCGGGCGCGGATGGGTGGTGACCAGGAAGTTGGAGAAATGCAGATAGTCCGGGTCCTGGTTGAACAGCGAGCGCAACTGCGCCCATTTGTCCTTCGGCAGCGGTGGCAGTGGAGCGGCGCTGGCCGTGGCGGGCAGGCTGGCAGCGAGCGGCAGGCCGGCGGCGAGGATCCCGGCCTGCTTCAGGAAGGTGCGACGTTCATTCATGGCTGGACGGTCTTCTGGGTCGAGGCGAGGGCGGGGCGGGCGGCTTTCTGGACCTGGTCCCAGACCCGCAGGAAATTGCCGCCCCACAGTTTGGCGATGTCGGCTTCGGAGTAGCCGCGGGTCAGCAGCTCGGCGGTGACGTTGCGGATGTCGCCGACGTTCTCCCAGCCCTTCACACCGCCGCCTTCGTTGAAGTCCGAGCTGATGCCGACGTGGTCGATGCCGATCTTGCGCACGGTGTAGTCGATGGCATCGCCCAGGTCCTTGAGGCTGGCCTTGGGTTCTTCTTCGAGGATGCCGTAGAGCTGGCCGGCGTATTCGCCGAATTTCTGTTCCGGCCAGGCGGCGATGATCGGGTCGCCGGGCATCAGCGCCATCGCCAGGTTGGGCAGCGGCGACAGGTCGAAGCGTTCGCGCAGGGCGTTGAGCTTGTCCTGGGTCTTTTGCGTCAGCGGCCGCAGGTATTGGGAGAAACCGACGATCTGCACCACGCCGCCGCTGGCCTTGATCAGTTGCATTTCCTTGTCGCTGAGGTTGCGTGGAATGTCGACCATCGCCCGTGGCGCCGAATGGGACGCCACCAGCGGCGTGCGGCTCAGTTGCGCGACTTGCTCCAGGGCCGGGGTCGACATTTGCGACACGTCGATGATCACGCCCAGGTCGTTCAGGCGCGTCACCGCTTGCTTGCCGATGTCCGACAGGCCGCCGAGGGCGTCGGGCGAATCGTTGAAGAACGGCAGCGGACGGGAGGAGTCGGCCCAGTCGTTGTTGCCGATGTAGCTGAAGCCGAACATGCGCATGCCTCGCGCGGTCCACAGGTCCAGCAGGCTCAGGTCATGGCCGAGGGGATAGGCGTTGAGCATGCTGATGAAGATCGCGAACTTGCCTTCGCCGTGCAGGCGGCGGAAATCATCCGGGGTGTAGGCGATGGCGACCTGGTTGGGAAAGTCCCGGACCAGGCCGGTGATGATTTTGTAGCGCACCTCCTGCTGGTTGCGCGCTTCCTCGACGAAGCCGGCGGTGGGCTTGTGCGGGGCGTTGGGTCCGTTCCACAACTCCGGCCAGCCGAAGATCGTCAGGGCCGCGCCGGACAATTGCCCGCGGTTGGCTTTCACCAGGTCGAACTGGCCGCTGCCGTCCTTGTCGGCTTCGTTGCCGGCGGTGCCGAAGTCCAGTGGCACGGTGATGTGGCTGTCGAAGGACAGCAGGCGCTCGTGCAGTTCCCTGGCCTCTTTCATCACCTTGACTGGGTAGCCGGGGTTATCCCGCCACCAGTGGTCCCAAGCCGCGACGCCCGCACCCACGGTCAACGCCAGGGCCAGGGGCAGGCCGATGAAAAGAGCCTTTTTCGAACGTGGTGTTGTCATTGCCGATCTCAGTCAGGTTCGCCTTGGAAGGACAGGCGCGGGGGCCTTTGCTATCTGGGGAGAACGAGTGATCGGCGGGGAAATTTAGGTGTTCTCGGGGCCGCCATCGCGAGCAAGCTCGCTCCCACAGGGGACCGCATCCAATTCCACTGTGGGAGCAAAGCTTGCTCGCGAGGCGACCTTGCAGTTGACCTGTTTCTCCTGAATGTACCCAGCCCCCCTATGGGAGCGAGCTTGCTCGCGATAGCGGCCTAAATGTACTCAGATCCATTGTGGGAGCGAGCCTGCTCGCGATGAGGCCCTCACAACTGCCTATAAATTTGTCAGCCCACCCATCGTTCTAGCTTGGATAAAGCCCGCTCCAGGGCTGGACACAGGTAAGGCAATGACGATTTCTCGACGATGGTTCATGGCAGGCCTGGCGCTGACCGGTGCCGCCGTGCCTGCGGTGTATTACGGGCATCGCGAACTGACCCGGCCGGACCCGACCATCACCCCCGGCGAGGCCTCGTTCGACGTGGCTGACGTAGCGGGCCAGCGCCGCGCCGATACGTTGCGGGGCATCTGGACGCTCCGTTTCACCGGCCGTGACGCCGGTCTCGAAGGCTTGCCGCGGGACGATTTGCAACTATTCCTCGATATCGGCCACAGGGGCCGTGGCCTGGTGGGCTACCTCGACACCGCCGAACGCTTGCGTGGCGCCGAAGAGCCGCGTTACCGAGTGTTAGGCGACCTGGCCGGCACCGACCCGAAGCAACTGAGCTGGCGGCTGATGAGTGCCCGACAGGACGCGCCCGACTATGAATGCATCATGACCCTGGACGAAGTCTGGGCCGGTTTCGGCAATGCCGGCAGCGCCACCCTTAGCGGTCGCGTGTTGCGCCTGGATCGTCCCTTGGCGCTGCCTGAACAGGACAATCATTTCATCGCCCTCAAGCAACGCTTCCCCGAAGCCCGGGAGCGCACGCCGCTGAGCCCGCCGTTGCTGGCCTGGCTGGTGTCGCCCGAGCATCGGCTGTTCCACCAGCTCTGGCATGCCACGCGGGACAAATGGCACACCCTGGACGAGGGCAAGCGCAATGCCCTGCGCGGCATCGGCTGGCAGCCCGGGCCTCGGGACCAGGAGCGTGATGCCCGCGGCCCGCGCAAGGATCGCAATGGCTCGGGCGTGGACTTTTTTTTCATGCACCGGCACATGCTCGGCACGGCCCGTTCGTTCCAGCCGCTGCCGTCGTGGCCGCGCTTTCCCTTGCCGCAACCGGAGCTGGAACGCGATCGCCTTGGGTTCGCCCGCTACCTCGATAACCACGATGGCACGGCCTTGCCGCCGACCTGGCTGGCCGATGACGACGCGCAGTACGCCCAGTGGGTCAGCGACATCAAGACCGCCGAGACCTACCACAGCAATTTCCAGGTTTGGGAATCGCGCTACCGCGACCCGCGCTACCTGTCGAAACTGACCCTGGGCCAATTCGGTTCGGAAGTGGAATTGGGCCTGCACGACTGGTTGCACATGCGCTGGGCCTCGGTGCCGCGTGACCCTTCCAACGGTCACCCGGTGCCGTTCGCCCGCGACCCAGACGACTTCGCCCAGCGCTGGTTCGCCGCGGAAAACGACTTCCTCGGTGATCCGTTTTCCTCCCACGTGAGCCCGGTGTTCTGGGCCTTCCACGGCTGGATCGATGACCGCCTCGAAGACTGGTTCCGTGCCCACGAACGTTTCCACCCGGGCGAAGTGAGCCGGCTCGACGTCAACGGCGTGCCTTGGTACGCCCCGGGCCGCTGGGTCGAAATCGCCGACCCCTGGCTGGGCCCGGACACCCACGGTTGCAGCACCACGCCGGGGCTGCAGGTTGGACGTTCGGTGGAGATGGACCCGGAAACCATGAAACTGGCCCTGCGCATCACCTTCGGCAGCGATGACAAAAAGCTCTCCGACCTGTTCCGCCGCGTGCCGCAGCGGCCGTGGTATGCGCGTAATCTAAAATCCAAACCGGTGTGAACCCTGGCCCGTACTGACCGAACCTGGGCTGTGTAAAAGACTGCTTTTGTGGCGAGGGAGCTTGCTCCCGCTGGGCTGCGAAGCAGCCCCAATGGCCAGCACCTCAGTGGGTCAGATATTACTGATCATTCCCACGCTCTGCGTGGGAATGCAGCCAGGGACGCTCCGCGTCCCAAAGGGCCGAACGCAGAGCGTCCGTAGAGGCATTCCCACGCGGAGCGTGGGAACGATCGAACCTGGGCTATATGGATGGCTGCTTTTGTGGCGAGGACGCTTGCTCCCGCTGGGCTGCACCCTGTAGGAGCTGCCGAAGGCTGCGATCTTTTGATCTTTCTCTTGGGACTCAAGCGTCAGGGGAAAGATCGCAGCCTCGTTGCACTCGTCAGCTCCTACGGGACGTAGCCCAGCACAATGACTCGGGCGCTTATCGCGGCGCGGCGATGTCCAGTGCGCGGTTCGCCAGCAGCTCACTCAGCTCGACCATCTGCTGGATCCCGAGGGCAAAACTCCGGCGTGCGCCTTCCAAATCAAAGACCAGTTCGTTGGCCATGGCATTGACCGAGGCGAGGGCGCGGTCGGCGGCTTCGTTGAGTTTTTTGGACTCGTCACCCTCGCTACCAAACGATTGGGTGGTGGCCGTACGCGGGTTGGTAGACCGGAGCACTAGGAACCCGGCGCGCCCGAAGACGCCCTGCGCACGGCCACCATGACACAGACGCGAGAGAGCATCTGTAGAAGGTGGCGCTTGCGCCTAGTTGACTCGCGGGCTACCAAACCCGATCGCTGAAATCAGCGACCTGGGAACAGTAAAAGCCACAAGCCAAGCGCACAAGCCGGCGGATTCTGGCGTAGTTGTAGGCAATGACGCAAGGCAACGTAGCCTCGCTCGGGACTCCTGCATGGCCGGATAAACAGAGCCAAAGCCGAACACCATTACTGATCGTTCCCACGCTCCGCGTGGGAACGCAGCCGGGGACGCTCGGCGTCCCAGAGAGCCGAACGCAGAGCGTCCGTAGAGGCATTCCCACGCGGAGCGTGGGAACGATCAAAAGATGAGCCTGGGGCCTACATCACCCGCCAACCCCCACCCAACGCCCTGTACAGCGCTACGCTCGCCTGCACCCGCGCCAATCGCAATTGCACGTTCATGTCCTGGGCGGCGAAGAGGGTGCGTTGGGTTTCCAGTACGGTGAGCAGGTCTTCGGCGCCGGCCTGGTAGCGGCGTTGGGCGAGGTCGAAGGCGGTCTGGGCCTGGTGCAGTTCTTCGCTTTGCCATTGCCGTTGGCGGTCCAGGCCGTTGATGCCGTTCAGGGCTTTCTCGACGTCGGCGAAGCCGTTGATGATGGCGGCGCGGTACAGCTCGAGTAGTTCCTCCTGGCGCGCGGTGGCTCGGTCGCGTTCGGCGCTCAGGCGGCTGTTGTTGAAGATTGGCGCGGCCAAACCGGCGCTGAGGTTGTAGAAGTTGTTGCGCAGCAATTGGTCGGCGATGTCGGCGCCAGTGCCCAGGCTCAGGCCCAGGGTCACGCTGGGCAGCATGGCGGCGCGAGCGACGGTGATGTCGGCCTGGGCGGCGGCGAGGCGGGCTTCGGCGGCGGCGATGTCCGGGCGGCGGCTCAGCAATTGGCTGGGCACGCCAGCGTCGATGGCCGGCCAGTGCAGGCGGTCGAAACTGTCGTCGTCGAGTGTGACCGACTGCACCGGTTGCCCCAGCAGCGTCGCCAGGGTGATCAACGCTTCCCGGGCTTGTTGCTGCACCTGAGGCAAGCGGCGTTGCTGGGCCGCCACCAGGCTTTTTTGCTGGGACAGTTCCAGGGCTGTGGCACTGCCGGCGTCGTAGCGGGTCTGCACCAGGTCGAGCACGCGTTGGGCATTGCCCAGGTTCTGTTCGGCGATGCGCTGTTGCTCGCGCAGGGACAAGGCCTGGGTGTAGCTGTTGGCGACGCCGCTGAGCAGGGTCAACTCCACCGTCGCGCGGTCGAACTGGCTGGCCGACAACGTCTTCAGCGCACTGTCCCGGGCCGCCCGTTTGCCGCCCCAGAAATCCAGCTCATAAGTGGCACTGAGGTTGGCGTCGTAGTAATCGATGGTGCGGTTGTTCCGATCCACATCCAGCTGGTTGTAGCCCTTGCCCCGTAGCAATTCCTGGCGATTGCCGTTGAGCCCGGCCGTGACCGCTGGCAGCAATGGCGCGCCGGCGATCACGGCGCTGGCCTCGGCCTGGCGCACCCGGGCCATGGCGGCGGCCAGGTCGTGGCTGTCCAGGCGCGCTTGCTCGATCAAGCGGTTCAATTGCGGGCTGCCAAAGTGTGTCCACCACTGCTGGTTATCCGCCCGGGCGCTGGGTGTATCGAGGTTCTGCCAGGCCGGTGGCGGTTGGAGGCCGCTGTCCGGGGCCGACGCAGGGGTGGCGCAGGCCGCCAGCAACAGGCTGGCGGCCAGGAGGGTCAGGTGGACTTTCATAGCGTGGGGTTCATTCACTGGTAAGGGCCGCGACCGGGTCGAGGCGGGCGGCCTTGCGGGCCGGCATGAAACCGAAGACAACGCCGGTGACCAGCGCGCAACCGAAGGCGCCGAACACCGCCAACCATTCGAAGGCCACGGCGATCTTGCCCAGCAGCAACGCGCCGCCCACCAGCAGGGCCAGGCCGATACCGGTGACCCCACCGACCACCGAGAGCATCACCGCTTCGGTCAGGAACTGGCGCAGGATGTCGCGCTGGCGGGCGCCGGTGGCCATGCGGATGCCGATCTCGCGGGTCCGTTCACGCACGGTCATGAGCATGATGTTCATCACGCCGATGCCGCCCACCAGCAGCGAAATCGCCGCGATGGCGCCGAGCATCAGCGACAGCGTGCCCTGGGTGCGTGCTTCGGCCTGGATCATCGCGGCGTTGTTGGTCAGTTCGAAATCCTGCTTGCCGTCGTGCAGGCGCAACAGCGTCCGCGAGACGGCTTGCTCGGCCTGCTTGACCTTGCCCGCGTCCTTGGCGGCAATCACCACGTACTCGGGATGACGCGTGCCGAACAGCCGCACGCTGGCGGCGGAGTAGGGCACCGCGACGCGGTTGTCGGCGTCTGAGTCCCCGGAGCTGGCGCCTTTTTCGGCCAGTACGCCGACCACTTGGAACGGTACGTTCTCGATCAGGATGTAGCGACCGATGGGGTCGGCGACATCCTTGAGCAGTTTCTGCCGGACCCTGTGGCCGATCACCGCCACCGCCGCCGCGCTGCGCTCGTCGGCCTCGCTGAAGTAGCTGCCCTGGGCCACCGGCCAATTGAAGATGATCGGGAAATTGGTGTCGTTGCCGCCGACGTAGCTGGTGTGGTCGAGGTTGCCGAAACGCACGCTGGCCTCGGCACCGTTGACCGGCATGATTCGCTGCACCTCGGGCAACGCGGCGAGGGCGGCCAGGTCGTATTCGCTGATAATGCCCTTGGTAGCGCGCGGTGTGGGCGCGATGCCGTTGAGGTAGATGATGTTCGAGCCGAAGGCGCCCATCTGGGCCATGACCTGGCGCTTGCTGCCTTCGCCCACGGCCAGCATGACCACTACCGAGGCCACGCCGATGACGATGCCCAGTAACGTCAGGGCGGTGCGAAAACGATTGATCCACATCACCCGCCACGCCGCCTGTACCGCGTCCACCAGCTCACCTTTCCAGGCGCCGTTGTGTTCGCTACCGGCACTCAGGCGCTGGCGCAGGTCCACGGCTTGCAGTGCCTTTGGATTGGCTTGCACGTCAGTTGGCAAAGAAGTGGCGCTGTCGCTGATGATCAGCCCGTCGCGGATCTCGATGATGCGCTTGGCCCGGGCCGCCACTTCGCGGTCGTGGGTGATCAGGATGACCACGTGGCCCTGGCTCGCCAGTTCGTCGAGCAAGGCCATGACCTCGATGCCGCTCTGGCTGTCGAGGGCGCCAGTGGGTTCGTCGGCGAGGATGATGTGGCCGCCGTTCATCAAGGCCCGGGCAATCGACACGCGTTGCTGCTGGCCGCCGGACAATTGATGGGGGCGGTTGCCGGTGCGGCTGGCCAGGCCCAGGCGCTCGAGCAGGGCGCTGGCCCGGGTATGGCGCTCGGCGGCCGAGGTGCCGGCGTAGATGGCCGGCATCTCGACGTTTTCCTGGGCGGTGCCGGAGGGGATCAGGTGATAGCCCTGGAACACGAAGCCGAACGCTTCGCGCCGCAGCCAGGCCAGCTCATCACTGCCCAGGCCGGCGACGTCTTCGCCGGCGAAACGGTACTCGCCGCTGGTGGGGCGGTCGAGGCAGCCGAGGATGTTCATCAAGGTCGATTTGCCGGAGCCGGACGCGCCGACAATCGCCAGGAATTCCCCGGCGTGAATGGCCAAGTCGATGCCGCGCAGCACCTCCACCCGAGGACTGTCGCCACCGCCGTAGGCCTTGCGAATGTCCCGCAGTTCGATCAGGGGCGTGTTCATTCAGCCTCCGCTGCCGGTGGCCGGGCCGATCAGCACCCGGTCGCCTTCGCTCAGGCCGTCGACAATCTCGGTACGCAGTCGATCGCTGACGCCAGTGCGAACGGTGCGTGGCTGGACATCGCCATTGTCGGCCAGCACCCGTACCTGGCCGGCGTCCTGCAAGGCGGCGATGGGCACGGTCAGCACGTCCTTGGCTTGGGCGGCGACGAAAAACACCTGGGCGGTCATGTCGGTCATCAGCGTGCGGTCGGCGTTGTCGACGTCGAGCAACACGGTGTAGAGCACCACCCGCTCGCTGCCGCTGCGACCGCCCGTGGGGCTGCCGCCCTGGCTGGCTTCCAGCGGGCGTGGCGGCACCGGGAGGATCTGGCGAACGGTGCTGCTCCAGCGTCGGCTGCCGCCAGCCAAGGTGGTGAAGTAAGCGCTCATGCCCGGTTTGACGTGGCCAATGTCGGCTTCCGAGACTTCGGCCCAGACGGTCATCGGCGACAGGCGCGCGATGCGCAGGATCAATGGGGTTTGCTGCTGGGCGTTGAGGGTCTGGCCTTCCCGGGCACCGACGGCGACCACGGTGCCGCTCATCGGCGCATAGATGCGCGTATAGCCCAGCTCGGCCTCGTCGCTGCGCAGGCTGGCCTGGGCCTGGCGGATCTGGGCCTGGAACATGTCGATGCGCGCCTGGGTCGCCCGCACTTCGGCCTGGGCAGTCTGCACGTCTTCCTCGCGGGTGGCACCGCCGGCCTTGAGCTGTTGCTGGCGGCGGGATTTCTGCTGCGCCAAGTCATGTTGGGCGCGCTGTTCCTGGAGCTGGGCCTTGAGGTTCTCGATTGAAAAACGCCCGGCGTCGAGCCGGGCTTTTTGCGTGGACGGGTCGATTTCCACCAGCAACTGGCCTTCGCGCACCTCGTCGCCGGCTTCCACATGAATCTTCTGGATCTGCCCGGACGCCTGGGCGCCGACGTCGACATAACGCCGCGGTTGCAGGGTGCCCAGGGCGGTGACGCTGTTTTCGATATCGCCACGGGTGACGGGCGCGGTGACCAGGGGCGCACGGCTTGGCGCCACCGCTTGCCACGCGGCGAAGGCCACGGCCGGAAGCAGGGCGAAGGTGAGAAGCCAGGCGCGTCGGGTAGGGCGGGGACGTTTCATGCAGGGTTCCGGCCGGTGATATCGGACCCGTCCGAGGAAGGGCAGGGACGGGAGGCTGTTCTGGTAAACGAGCGTTCCGGGCGGGAATTTACTGCTGTGAAACACTTACTGTAGGAGCTGCCGAGCGAAGCGAGGCTGCGATCTTTTGATCTTTCGCTTTGAACTCAATTGGCAGCGGAAAGATCGCAGCCTCGCTTCGCTCGACAGCTCCTACAGAGTCCAGCGGGAGCAAGCTCCCTCGCCACAAAAGCGGCCCTGGCACCCCATTTATCTGAACGAATCAGTCCTGATACAAACCAAAGCTTTAAATCTATATGAGAATTACTATAAATTACGCGATCGAATCTGCCACTATCGTGCCATTGCCTGTCCCGGGCATGCCGAGTGGGCACAGGGATAGCGGTCGCAGCCATTGCGCACGGGAGTCATGTTGGAAAACTACTATCGCGAGCTGGTGTGTTTCCTGAACGCCAGGCTAGGCAACCGCCAGGCGGCCGAGGATGTGGTGCATGACGCCTATGTGCGGGTGCTGGAGCGTGCCAGCGACGTCCCCATCGAGCAACCGCGGGCGTTTCTCTACCGCACGGCGCTGAACCTGGTGATCGACGGGCATCGGCGCAATACCCTGCGCCAGGTCGAATCCCTGGAGGTGCTGGACAGCGAAGAGCGCTTCTTCACCCCGTCGCCCCATTCCAGCCTCGACCATGGCCAGCGCCTGGATATGCTCCAGCGCGCCCTGGCCGAGCTGCCACCGCTGTGCCGCGAGAGCTTCCTGCTGCGCAAGCTCGAAGGCTTGTCCCACCCGCAAATCGCCGAGCGCCTGGGCATTTCCCGGGCGCTGGTGGAAAAACACATCGTCAACGCCATGAAGCACTGCCGCGTTCGCGTGCGGCAGTGGGACGCGCATTAATCTGCCCACGCCGGTCGCCTCGCGGTAAATTTTTTTTCATTGTCCTCGTTCCTCTCAACACACGACTTGTTGGCCCCTTAAACGCTGGGCAGGTCACCCCAGGCTTTTTGCGCCCTGTTGAGGGCTTTTCCAGAGGACACTGGACATGACACAGGCAATTGCATCGCCCATCGTTCACGACTTGATCGGCATCGGTTTCGGCCCCTCGAACCTGGCGCTGGCCATCGCGCTGCAGGAGCGCGGGCCGGTCCAGGGCGAGCTGGATGTGCTGTTCCTCGACAAGCAGGCCGACTACCGCTGGCACGGCAACACCCTGGTGACCCAGAGCGAATTGCAGATTTCCTTCCTCAAGGACCTGGTGACCCTGCGCAACCCCACCAGCCCGTATTCGTTCGTCAATTACCTCAAGCACCACGGTCGCCTGGTGGATTTCATCAACCTAGGTACCTTCTACCCGTGCCGCATGGAGTACAACGACTACCTGCGCTGGGTGGCCGCACAGTTCGCTGAACAGAGTCGCTACGGTGAAGAAGTGCTGCGCATCGAGCCGGTGTTGCACAACCAGCAGGTCGAAGCGCTGCGGGTGATTTCCCGCGATGCCCAGGGCGAAGAGTTCGTCCGCACCACCCGTGCGCTGGTGGTCAGTGCCGGCGGTACGGCGCGCATCCCCGAGGCGTTCAAGGCCTTCAAGGATGACGCGCGGGTGTTCCACCATTCCCAGTACCTGGAACGCATGGCCGGCCAACCATGCGTGAAGGGCCAGCCGATGAACATCGCCATCATCGGCGGTGGGCAGAGCGCGGCGGAGGCCTTCATTGACCTCAACGACAGCTTCCCTTCGGTGCAGGTCGACATGATCCTGCGCGGCTCGGCCCTCAAGCCGGCGGACGACAGCCCATTCGTCAACGAAGTGTTCTCGCCGGAGTTCACCGACCTGGTGTTCCAGCAACCCCACAGCGAGCGCGAGCGCCTGGTCAACGAATACCACAACACCAACTATTCGGTGGTGGACATCGACCTGATCGAACGCATCTACGGGATTTTCTATCGCCAGAAAGTCTCTGGCATCGCCCGTCATGCGTTCCGCACCCTCACGACGGTGGAGAAGGCCACGGCCACCGCCGCCGGCGTGGAACTGGCGGTGCGCAACAACGCCACGGGCGAATTGACTGTGCGCCGCTATGACGCCGTGGTGCTGGCCACCGGTTACGAGCGGCAGATGCACCGCACCCTGCTGGAGCCGCTGGCGCAATACCTGGGGGATTTCGAGGTGGATCGCAACTACAAGCTGATCACCGACGAGCGCTGCAAGGCGGCGATCTACATGCAGGGCTTCTGCCAGGCCAGCCATGGCCTGAGCGACACCTTGCTGTCGATCCTGCCGGTGCGTGCCGATGAAATCGCCGGCTCGCTGTATGAACACGGGAACCATCGCGGGCAGGCGCGTCTGGTGCCTGATTTGCGGTTGGCCGCTGTGTAGGAGCTGTGTAGGAGCTGTCGAGCGAAGCGAGGCTGCGATCTTTCCCCAAACACTTGAGTCCCAAGTGAAAGATCAAAAGATCAAAAGATCGCAGCCTCGCTTCGCTCGACAGCTCCTACAAAACAACCGCAAGCCAGTCAGGAAATTCTTCAGAAATTTCCTACACTCACTTCACAGCCTCCTGCTGTTTGAAAGGCTTGGTTCGCTGTTCCCTCGTATTGGCAGTCTGAACCCCTCAGCCGGTCCACCCTGACTGAACGTGCAGTCGGTGTGCGCCGGGCCGACTACGCCAAGCGAAACACCCTGACCAGATGATTTTGCTTTTACGCACAGGCCTGGTGGCGCTGTTGCTGGGCTCATTGAGTGTGGTGCCACCGGTGGACGCGGCCCCCGAGGCGCTGCAGGTGCTCGGGCGCTCCAATGTGAGCGATTATTCGGTGTCCCTGGACGATGCCGACTGGACCTGGCTGCGCCAAAAGGGCACGTTGCAGCTGGGTGCCTCGGCGCCGGACTACGCGCCGTTCAGCATCACTGGCAATGGTCGCGACTATGAAGGCCTGACCGCCGACTATGCGCAATTGCTCGGGCAACTCCTGCACGTCAAGGTGCAGGTCCAGCGCTACCCATCCCGTGCCGAATCGCTCCAGGCCCTGCGCGGCGGCGAGATCGATATGCTCGGCACCGCCAACGGCTTCGAAGCCGCCGATCCGGACCTGGCGATGTCCCAGGCCTATGCCGATGACCTGCCCACCCTCGTGGCCCGCATCGACGACAGCCAGGACTTGCCCAGCGACCTGGCGGGCAAGCGCGTGGCGATGCTGTATCACTACTTGCCGCCGGAGACGGTCGAGGCGTTTTATCCCGAGGCTTCCTTGCAGCTGTTCCCCTCGACCTTGAGCGCCATCGGCGCCGTGGCGTTTGGTCAGGCCGACGTTTATCTGGGGGATTCGATCAGTTCCAACTACCTGATCAGCAAGAATTACCTGAACAATATTCAACTGGCCGATTTCTCGCGCATGGAAGTGCAGCCGTTCGCCTTCGCGGTCAGCCGCGACAACGCGCGCCTGTTGCGCATTATCAACGCCGCGCTGCAAGCCATTCCCGCCAGCGAACACATGAGCATCCTGAGGCGCTGGAGTGCCGGCGGCGCGAGCATGCCGGGTCAGCAGGCGCTGCACTTCAGCGTCAAGGAGCAGCGCTGGCTGGATGCCCACCCACGGATCAAGGTCGCCGCCAACGAAAACTTCCTGCCGCTGACGTTCTTCGATGAACAAGGCCATTTGCGCGGCATCGGCGCCGATGTCCTGGCGAGGATCAGCTTGCGCACCGGTTTGAAATTCGATGTGCAGCGTGGCGGTTCGGTTGACGATTTGATCGGGCAGATCAAGAGCGGCAAGGCCGATGTCCTGGCGACCGCCATACCCAGTACCGAACTTGAAGACGAGTTGCGCTTTACCCGACCGTACCTGACGAATCCGTTCGTGCTGGTGGTGCCCGCTCGGGCCAAGGGCCCGCTAACCCTGGACCAGATGGCCGGCAAGCGCCTGGCGCTGGTGCGCGGCAACGTGTTGCGCGAGTTCCTGCTGGAGCAGTTCCCCCGCGTGCAGTTGGTGACGGCACAAAACACCGCCGACGCCATGGCCATGGTCGCCGCCGGCACGGCGGACGCTGCGGTCAATCCGCTGATCAGTGCCCGCTACATGATCTCCCGCCAGTACCGCGACAAGCTGCAGGTCACCAGTACCGTCGGCACCTTGCCCGCGCGCGTTGCGTTGGCAACGAACCGGGGCGCATTGGAGCTCTACTCGATTCTCGACAAGGCGCTGTTGAGCATTTCTCCCGAAGAGATGGACGAGTTGACCAACCGCTGGCGCAGCGAGGTGGTGATCGACGACAGTTACTGGCTGCGCAACCGCACCACGATTCTCCAGGGGTTCACCGTCGCTGCGCTGCTGTTGCTGGTGGCCTTGGGCTGGGTCATTTACTTGCGGCGCCTGCTGGAGCAATTGCGCGTCGCCAAGGAAAGCGCCGACGACGCCAACCGGGCCAAGACCACCTTCGTGGCGACCATGAGCCATGAGATCCGCACACCGATGAACGCGGTGATCGGCCTGCTGGAACTGGCCCTGAAAAAAGCCGACCAAGGCATCGTGGACCGGTTCGCCATCGAGGTCGCGTCGGGGGCCGCCCATGGCATGCTGGACTTGATCGGCGACATCCTCGACATCGCCCGCATCGAGTCGGGCAAGCTGTCGCTGGTACCGCAACGGGCCAATCTGCGCGAATTGACCGAGTCGGTGGCGCGGATTTTCGAGGGCCTGGCCCGGCAGAAACACCTGCGCCTGCAACGGGCAGTGGACGCCGAGGTCAATCGTGACGTGTTGATCGACCCGTTGCGCTTCAAGCAGATCGTCTCGAACCTGTTGAGCAACGCCATCAAGTTCACCGACCAGGGCGAGGTGCGCCTGAGTGTGCGCGGCGAGCCGGACATTGAACACGAACGCCTGGGCCTTTGCCTGCGAGTCGAGGACACCGGCTGCGGGATTTCGCCTGAGGACCAGCGCCGCCTGTTCAGCCCCTTTACCCAGGCCAGCCACACGACCCAGTCGGCGCGCAGCGGTTCCGGGCTGGGGCTGGTCATCAGCCGCACCTTGTGCGAAATGATGGGCGGCACCCTGACGTTGCGCAGCGTGGCGGGGGCGGGCACGCAGGTCGAGATCCTGCTGGACCTGCCCCTGCTCGATGCCTTGCCGACCGCGCCACCTGTCGAGGCCGAGGCGCTGGTACCAGGCCGGGCGCTGAGTATCCTGGTGGTCGATGACTACCCGGCCAATCGCTTGCTGCTGTCCAAGCAACTGGGCTACCTGGGCCATCGTGTCCAGGAGGCACAGAACGGTGTCGAAGGTCTGCACGCCTGGCGCAACGAACACTTCGATGTGGTCATCACCGACTGCAACATGCCCTTGATGAGCGGCTACGAACTCGCGCGGGCCATTCGCGACGAAGAGCGTGCGCAAAACCTGTCGCCCGGGGTGATCCTGGGGTTCACGGCCAACGCCCAGCCTGAGGAAAAGGACCGCTGTGCCGAGGCCGGGATGGACGATTGCCTGTTCAAACCCCTCAGCCTTCGGGAGCTTAACGCGTGCCTGGCTTCGGTCACGCCGGACGTGGGGGCGCCTCAGCCCGACGATGAAATCGACTTGACTAGCCTGGAACAACTGACCGGCGGCGACACGACCGCCATCAGGGCACTGCTGGAGGAACTGGTCAGCAGCAATGCCGACGATCAAGCGCGACTGTTGCACCTGTCCAGTCGACAAGACTTGCCGGGCCTGGCGGACCTGGCGCACCGGATCAAGGGTGGGGCGCGGATCGTCCAGGCGCAACGCCTGATCGCCGCCTGCGAGGCGCTGGAAAGCGCTTGTCGGGGCGGCGATACGTTGCTGCTCGCCCAAGCCGTGGAAGATATTCGCCAAGCCATCGAGCACCTGGCGGAACAACTGAAGACCTACATGGAGGAGTAGGAGCTGTAGGAGCTGACGAGTGCAACGAGGCTGCGATCTTTCCCCAGACACTTGAGTCCCAAGCGAAAGATCAAAGATCAAAAGATCGCAGGCTTCGCCAGCTCCTACAAAAGCGTCGAGCGTAGGGTGAATTCCCTCGTCGCAGGGGCTTCGTCTGGCTTCATTTTAGGAATAATCCTACATCGTCTTTCAAACGCTTCCTCTAGCCTGACGGCCCTTAATGTTCTGAGCCGGTTTCTACCTGGCGCGTTGCTATTGGAAAGCTTGCCATGCCGAACAAAGCACTCCGTATCCTGATTGCCGACCCACACCATGCTTATCGAATCGTGCTGGAGCGCCTGTTCAACCAACAGGGCTATTTCCGGATTGTCCCCGTGAGCCATGTGCAAGAGTTGCTGACGCTGGTGGAGTACGGCAGCGAGCCGTTCGACCTGATCGTCGTCAATGCCGGGCTGCCAAGCGGGGCGTTGGACTTGCACGATTTTGTTATCTATAACCCACAGGTTCGTCACGGGATGATTTACAACGCGCAACCGGCCAGCCTGTCGCCGGTGCCGGTCGCGCGCCGATCGAGCATGCACCTGAGCCAGGCACCACTGCCTGACCTTGCCTCCCTGCGGTGCCTGATGGAGCGGGTCGACCCTCAAGCCAGTGAGTCGCTGCAACCGTGGACGCGTGCCCTCAGGCAGGGCCATGGACGCTGAGGAAGACCGCTGGTCTGCACTGTCGGATCTGACAGGTGGCAGGGCCTGGCGCTTGTGCGAGAGTCCGGCGCAGTCATGGCGCCGGTGCCGTTTGTAATGACCTGGGGAGTTGCCTTGAAAGACGTGTTGATCGTGGATGACCACCCTGTCATACGAGGGGCGCTGCGGCTTATTTGCCAGAATGAGGCGTTCACCCACATCCGGGACGCCAGCGGCGCGGCCGATGCCAGGGCCCTCATCAAGGCGTGCGTGCCAGACCTGGTGATCCTCGACCTGGTGATGAACGGTTTCGATGGCCTGGACCTGCTGGTCTGGATCATGGCCCAGTTCCCTGAGTGCAGCGTGCTGGTGTTCACTTCCCAGGATGCGCAGCACTTCTGCAACCGCTGCATCTCGGCCGGGGCCCGGGGTTTTGTGACCAAGAAAAGCGATCTCAAGGAACTGACCAAGGCCATCCAGGCCTTGAAGTCCGGTTATGCCTATTTTCCACAGATGTCCGTCAGGCTGGATTTTCAGCAGCGCAGCGAACAGCAGGCGCTGGAAAGCCTCTCTACCCGTGAGCTGTCCATCCTGCGCATGCTGGCCATGGGCATGCGCGGCAAGGACATCGCCGAAAGCCTGTTCCTGAGCCCAAAAACCGTCAGCACCTACAAGACTCGCCTGTTGGAAAAGCTTGGCCTGCAATCCTTGGTGGGGCTGTCGGAGTTTGCCAAGCGCAATCACCTTTGAATGACACCAGAACCTGTGGGAGCGAGCTTGCTCGCGATAGCGGTCTGCCCGTCGATGCATCTTCGGCTGATACAGCGCTATCGCGAGCAAGCTCGCTCCCACAGGTTTTTCAGTCGTTCTCTAAATAGAACGCTAAAGCCGATTTTTGCAGTCTAGTGCTGCAAAGGTGTCGGTTCTAAGCTGTGTCCATTGAATCGCAGTACCTGATTTTGGAGACACAGCATGAAAAACATCATCGGCCTCTACACCAGCCCACGGCCCCATTGGGTTGGCGATGGCTTCCAGGTTCGCACGCTGTTTTCCTATGACAACCTGGGCAAGCACGTCAGCCCGTTCCTGCTGCTGGACCACGCCGCCCCGACTGAATTCACGCCCACCACCGAGCGTCGTGGTGTCGGCCAGCACCCGCATCGCGGTTTCGAAACCGTGACAATCGTCTACCAGGGCGAACTGGAGCACCGTGACTCCAGCGGCAGCGGCGGCAAGATCGGTCCCGGCGACGTGCAATGGATGACCGCCGCGTCCGGCATCATCCACGAAGAGTTCCACTCCGAAGCCTTCGCCCGGCAGGGTGGGTTCATGGAGATGGTCCAGTTGTGGGTCAACCTGCCCGCCAAGGACAAGATGGCCCCGGCCGGCTACCAGACGATCCTCAAGGGCGACATTCCGAACATCGCCCTGAAGGACAACGCCGGCAGCCTGCGCCTGATCGCCGGGCGCTTCGAAGGGCATCAAGGCCCCGCCAGGACCTTCACGCCTATCGATGTCTGGGACATTCGCTTGAATGCCGGGAAAAACCTCATTCTTGACCTGCACGAAGGTCACAACACCGCCTTGGTGGTGCTGCGAGGCTCGGTCCAGGCCAATGGCCGCGAGCGCGTCGAGGCCGGGCAGATGGCCCTGTTCGACCGGGCCGGCGACCAATTGAGCCTGCAAGCCAATAACGATGCCGTGGTGCTGTTGCTCAGTGGCGAGCCGATCGACGAACCCATCGTCGGCCATGGTCCGTTCGTGATGAACAGCGAGCAGGAAATCCACCAGGCCTTCAACGATTTCCACTCGGGGCGTTTTGGCCGGATGGACGATTGAGGCGAAACAACAGCCACGCTGAACCCATTGTGGGAGCGAGCAAGCTCGCTCCCACAATGGGGATCTGCATGGGGATCTCTACAGAGTATTCATTCTGTGCCAATCTTCGCCAATCGCCTTCCTGGAGCTGTCCCGATGCTGTCTCTGATCTCCGAGCACCCGCTGCTCTGTTCCCTGGCGCTGCTGGTGCTCGACCTGTTGATGTGGCGCCTGGTCAGTGCGGATCGGATCTATTGGAAAGTCGGCGCAAGGCTGGTGATTTTTTCGCTGTTCAGCGTGCTGCTGTTCAACGAAGGCCTCAACCCCATGGAGCCGGCGCAGTGGGTTGACGATGTGCCGCGGCACCTGGCCGCGACCGGCCTGCAGATCGCCTGGTGGCTGTTCGCCGCGCGAACCCTGACGGTGCTGATCGGTGCGGCGATGATGCAACGGGTCGGCCATACCGGGCGGTTGCTGCAGGATTTGCTCGGCGCGGTGATTTTCCTGATCGCCGTCATCGCGGCAATGGCCTACGTGCTGGATTTGCCGGTCAAAGGCGTGTTGGCGACGTCCGGCGCGATGGCGATCATCGTCGGCTTGGCCTTGCAGAGCACCCTCAGCGACGTGTTCTCCGGGATCGTGCTCAACACCACCAAGCCTTATCAGCTCGATGACTGGATTTCCATCGACGGCACCGAAGGCCGGGTCACTGACATCGACTGGCGGGCCACGCGCTTGCAGACCGCCCAGGGCAGCATGGCGGTGATCCCCAACTCGCTGGCGGCAAAGGCCAAGGTCATCAACTTCAGTCGACCCAGCGACGTCCATGGCTTGTCCATCAGTATCCAGGTCAGCCCTCATGCGCGGCCACAAACCGTGATCGACGCGCTGGAGCGGGCGATGATCGGCTGTCGTTCCCTGCTCGCCAGCCCGCCCCCCTGCGTGACGCTCAAAAGCAGCGGCAGTGGCGGCGCGGAGTACGAGATCAGCGGGTTCGTTGCCTCCATGGCCCAGAAACGCACGGTGCGCAACCAGCTGTTCGACCTGGCGTTCCGGCATTTGCAGGCGTCGGGCGTGAGCCTGTTGTCCACCAGTGAAAGCGCGGTGCCGCAGGAGGTGTCGCGACCCCGGGCCCTGCTGGAAAGCTCGAACATTTTCTCTACCTTGCGCCAGGACGAGAAAGACACCTTCAGCCAGAACATGACCCTGCAGACCTTCCGTGCGGGTGATGTGATCCTGGCGGCCGGGGAGGTCAGCGATCATCTGTTCATCATCGAGTCCGGGGTGGTCAGCGTGAGCCTCATGCGCAACGGCCAGCCACTCGAGGGCGGGCGCATGGGGCCGGGGGAGGTGATCGGCGAAGCCGGGATCGTCGCCGAACAGGCAGCGCTGGCGAACTTTAACGCCAAGACCTTCTGCACCCTGTACCGCATCGAGAACAGCTACCTCAAGCCGTGCCTCGAGGCCCGTCGCGACATCAACGACGCGATGAAAAACCTGCTGGACGTGCGCATGCACCTGGCCCAGAACCTGACCCGCGAAGCCCCCAAGCCGATCGTCAAGAAGCGTTTTTTGCAGTGGTTGCGCAGCCGGGCCTGACTGAAGTGCTCATGGCCCTGTGGCGAGGGAGCTTGCTCCCGCTGGGTCGTAGGAGCTGTCGAGTGCAACGAGGCTGCGATCTTTCCCCAGTCACTTGAGTCCCGAGCGAAAGATCAAAAGATCGCAGCCTTCGGCAGCTCCTACAGCGCAGCCGAGCGGGAGCAAGCTCCCTCGCCACAGAGAAGCCTCTCTCCCTTTGATAGGTTGTTCCCACCGCCTGCCATTGGCCACCCGAACTTCCCAACAATTGGCTATTTGTACCGCGCCACCGCACGGCTAACGTAGCGCTACACCCAATTGTCCTGGAGTTCACCATGCAACCGCGTATCGATTTCTACACCGCTTCCCCCGACGCTTTCAAAGCCATGCTGGCCCTGGAAACCGCCGTCTCGAAGCTGGGCCTGGAGAAGTCCCTGCTGGAGCTGGTCAAGCTGCGCTCCTCGCAAATCAATGGCTGTGCTTTCTGCATCGACATGCACACCGCCGATGCCCGCAAGGACGGCGAGACCGAACGTCGCCTGTACGCCGTGACCGCTTGGCGCGAAGCACCGTTCTTCACCGGCCGTGAGCGCGCGGCCCTGGCCTGGACCGAAGCCCTGACCCGCCTGAGCGACACCCACGCGCCGGACGCCGACTATGCCTTGCTGAGCGAGCATTTCAGCCCCAAGGAAATGGTCGACCTGACCGTGGCGATCAACGCCATCAATGGCTGGAACCGCTTGGCAGTGGGCTTTCGCAAGATGCCTGAAGCGTAATCAGAAGAAAAAATACCTGTGGGGGCAAGCCTTGCTCCCACAAGGTCTGTAGAGAACTCAGACCTTCAACACCTTCCCACTGGCCGCCACCGCCACCAGCGATAGCGCAATCAGCCCAAAGGCAATGCTCAAGCTGCTGCCATGGGCGACGAAGCCGATCAGCGCCGGGCCGGCAAGGATGCCGGCATAGCCGATGGTGGTGATGGCCGGCACAGCGATGGCCTCTGGCATCAAGGTCTGTTTGCCGACCGCGGTGTACAGCACCGGCACGATGTTCGAACACCCGGCGCCCACCAACGCATAGCCCAGTAGCGCGGCTTGCCACATCGGTGCGAGGGTCGCCAGCAGGAACCCGGTTGCCGCGATCGATCCGCCATAGATGATCACGCGTTTGGCCCCCAGGCGATGCACCACTGAATCGCCGGTCAGCCGGCCGACGGTCATGGTCAGCGCGAAAGCGGCATAACCCAACCCGGCATAGGCGGTATCCACTGCGCGTTCGGTGGTCAGGAACACGGCGCTCCAGTCCAGCACCGCGCCTTCGGCCAGGAACACGATAAAACACAGGATGCCGATAAACAGCACCACGCCGTGGGGAATGGCGAACGCCGGTCCCGAGCTCTCACTGCCGTAGGGCAGCAGGTGCGGCGCAGCCTTGAACAACGCCACCAGCAGCACCCCATTGACCACCAGCGTCGCCCCCAGCGGCGAAAGCCCCAGGCCAAGCAGGGCACTTACACCCGCCGCGCCAATAATCCCGCCGAGGCTGAACATGCCATGGAAACCCGACATCATGGTCTTGCCGCTGGCCCGCTCGACGATCACCGCTTGCAGGTTCACGGTCGAGTCCACGGTGCCGAGCCCGGCGCCAAACAGGAACAAGGCGGCCACCAGCCAGGGCAGGGAGGTCATTGTCGCCAGCAACGGCAACGCCAGGCAGATCAGAATCGTGCCGCCGCTGAGCACCCGTCGGCAGCCGAACCGCGCCGCCAGCGCACCGGAAATCGGCATCGCCAGGATCGACCCGACCCCCAGGCACAACAGCAGCAACCCGAGGGTGCCTTCATCCAGGTTCGCCCGCACCTTGGCGTACGGCACCAGCGGCGCCCAGGCGGCGATGCCGATGCCGGCGATGAGATAGGCGATGCGGGTGGACATCTGTTCCAGGCGTCCGGGGATAAAGGTGGGCGGGGGCGTAATGGCAGTCATGAAACGTCCTTGGCTGTCGTGCGGTGTGGTGCGGCGGGCAGGGGCCTATGCTTGCACATCCACTGACCGCACCGCGAGCCCAAGGTGCCGACGCGAATATCCGGGTCGCCAGCAGGCTTTGCTCCCCCAGCCTTTGCCGGCATAAAGTACTGCCCCTTGCTGGCTGATACCGGGTTTGGTCCATGACGCAGTTTTATGACGCACGCGGCAATATCTATGGAGTCGTTTCACCTCGACAGGTCCGTGACCAGGGCATTGATCTGCCACCGTCGGCTGCCGAGGCTGCACGCACACGCGAATCCTGGACAAAGGCTGCCGTGCAGGCCTTCTGCAGTCGGGCTCCGGGCGAAGCGCCGCCGGACGCCAAGGCCCATCGCAGTGACGGTCTGTTGATCGGCCCGTTCCAGAGCGAACCGCCTTTTGATCTGTTGATCGTCAACACCGACGGCACCCTGGCCGAGCGCAGCGGCAACGGCCTGACGATTTTCTCCCAGGCGTTGCAAGCGCAAGGCTTGATGCCGAGCGCGGGTGAGTGTGTGCTGCAGGTTCATCACGATAAACCCGACGGCTTGTCACCGCTGCACACCTCGGTTCGTGCCGCTGAATTCGACGGTGTCCAAGGCTTCTGGCTGGACCTGGGCAAACCGCTGTTCGGGCCCCAGGCTGTTGGCGCCCAGGAGGTCGAGAGCGTGCTGTTCAACCAGTGCGATGTCAGCCGTGTGGCGGCGCTTTACCGGTTGAACCCGGCGTGGGGCCACAGCCAGTTTGTGAGCCTCGGCAATCCTCATTGCGTGACGCTGGTGGCGGGTGTCGAGGCGTTGCCGGGCAATTCGCAGATGCGTGTGGCGGCGCTCTCGCAAAGCCTGACCCAAATTGCTTATGCGGCGCCTGGTGGGGCCGGTGTTCCGTGCCCGAGGGGTGTGAATCTGCAATGGGCTTGGCGCGAAGCCGAAGGGCGAATCGCGGCCCGGGTGTTTGAGCGGGGCGAGGGGCCCACGGCTTCCTCGGGCACCAGCGCCAGTGCCGTGGCCAGTGCCGCATGGCGGGTGGGTTGGGTGCAGGCGGGGGCGGTGAGTGTGGTGATGCCGGGGGGGACTGCGCCGATTTTGCTGGAAGAAGAGGCGGGTGAGTTGGTGCGGGTCAGGTTGTTTGGGACGGCGCGGTCTGTGCCGTAGAGCTTTCTGGAAGTTTTGCGGTGTGGCTGATGCCGCTATCGCGAGCGAGCTCGCTCCCACAGGGGGGCTTCAGTGGATAGAAATGGTGTATCCGACACAGATCCATTGTGGGAGCGAGCTTGCTCGCGATAGCGGCGGGTCAGTCACATCCATATCAACGGGTAGACCGCCATCGCGAGCGAGCTCGCTCCCACAAGGGGTTGTGGGAATCAGCCTGGCTGCTGCGCAAATTCCACCACCGGCATCTGGCGCTTCATCAGCACTTCACCGTTGCGAATCGAATAGAGTGGCAAGCCCTGGCTACGGATCACTTCGTAGTCACTGTCCGCCGACAGGATCAGCAGGTTCGCCGGGCGCCCGGGTTCCAGGCCGTAGCGCTCGCCCAGGGCCATGGCCTTGGCGCTGTTGTCGGTGACCAGGTCCAGGGCGCTTTGCAGGTTGCGGTAGCCGAGCATGTGGCAGATGTGCAGGCCGGCTTCGAGGACCCGCAAGATGTTGCCGTTGCCCAGCGGGTACCACGGGTCGACGATGGAGTCCTGGCCGAAGCACACATTCATCCCGGCCTCGAGCAGTTCATTGACCCGGGTGACACCGCGGCGTTTGGGGAAGTTATCGAAGCGCCCTTGCAGGTGAATGCTTTCGGTTGGGCAAGAGACAAAGCTGATGCCTGAGTGCCCGAGCAGGCGGAACAGCTTGGCGCAGTAGGCGTTGTCGTAGGAGCCCATGGCCGTGGTGTGGCTGGCCGTGACCCGCGCGCCCATGTCGCGGCTGCGGGCTTCTTCGGCGAGCACTTCGAGGAAACGTGAGTGCGGGTCATCGGTTTCGTCGCAATGCACATCTACCAGGCAGCCGGTGCGTTCGGCCAGGTCCATGAGGAATTTCACCGAGCTGACACCCTGGTCGCGGGTGTACTCGAAGTGGGGAATGCCGCCCACCACGTCGGCGCCCATGCGGATCGCTTCTTCCATCAGCTCGCGGCCGTTGCGATAGGACTCGATGCCCTCCTGGGGAAACGCGACGATTTGCATGTCGATCAGGTGACGGCTTTCCTCGCGAACCTCCAGCAGCGCCTTGAGCGCCGTAAGCTGGGGGTCGGTCACGTCGACGTGGGTGCGCACATGCTGGATGCCATGGGCGGCGAGGGCCTGGATGGTTTTCTTGGCGCGGGTCTTGGTGTCTTCTTCGGTGATGGTGGCCTTGCGTTCGCCCCAGCACTCAATGCCTTCGAACAGTGTGCCGCTCATGTTCCAGCGCGGCTCGCCCGCAGTGAGGGTCGCGTCCAGGTGAATGTGCGGTTCGACGAAGGGCGGGACCACCAGGTTGCCGCCGGCATCGAGGTCTTCCGGGCCGAGGCTGGGGGCCTCGGTCTGGCGGGCGATGTTGGCGATCAGGCCGTTTTCCAGGTGCAGTTCATGCAAGCCTTCACGGTTACGCAGACGGGCGTTGATGATGTGCATCAAGCGAATCCTTTAGAGGTCTTGTAGGGGCGCATCAGCGGTGCGAGTACCCATTACGCTGATCAATAGCACATACGTTAGCGCGCCGGCAGCGATTCCTACCAGTGGCGCGATCCATGGCGAATTGAACGCCGCGACGGTGCCAACCCCATAGGCCAACAGCCCGGGCCAGTTGAACGCCGGCAGTTGCGCCTCGGCCAGGCGCGGGTAACGACCACGCCAGCGGAAGAAGAAATCGGCCATGATCACCCCGCCGATGGGTGGGATCACCGTGCCCAGCAGGATCAGGTACGGCACCAGCAAATCGTACATGCCCAGCAGCGCCAGCAGCGTGCCGATCACCGCGCCGCCCAGGGTCACGGTTTTGCGCCGGCGGGTGCGCAGCAGGTTGCAACCTGCCACGGCGAAATTGTAGATGGTGTTGTCCTGGGTGCTCCAGATGTTGAGCAGCAACATGGCCATCGCCGCCATGGCGAAGCCCTGCAGCAGCAACACTTCGACCACGTCCGGTTGTTGATAGACGATGGCTCCGTAGGCGCCGATCAGCACCATCAGGCCGTTACCCAGGAAGAAGCCGATCAGGCTCGCCAGCACCGCGACCTTCGCCGAGCGGGAAAACCGCGTCCAGTTGGTCGCCTGGGTCGCGCCGCTGACGAAGGTGCCGAACACCAACGTGATGGCAGTGGACCAGTCGAGACTGCCCGTCGGCACCACCGCCAACAAGCCCTCGAGACCGCCGACCTTCACCGTCGCGACCCACATCGACAACATCAGCAGCAACATCATGGCCGGCACGGCGAGGTACGAGAGGATTTCCAGCCCGCGATAACCAACATAGGCCGTGGCACAGAACCCCAGGCCGAACAGCACCATCAATCCCAGCACGGTGCCTTCGCTCAATTGGAAATACTTGCCCAGCACCACCGCGGCGGTCGCTGTGCCCCAGGCGTACCAGCCGATCTGGGTGAACCCCAGGATCAAGTCGCTGAGCTTGCTGCCCACCTCGCCGAAACAGAAGCGGCCCATCAGCACCGAATTGAGCCCGCTCTTGAAGGCGATGTAGCCCAGGCCGGCGGCGTAGAGACCCAGCAGCAGATTGCCGATGACGATGACCGTGAGCATTTCGGCAAAACCGAACGCTACCCCCAGCTTGCCGCCGGCAAACATGGTGGCGGTGAAAAAGGTGAAACCCAGCAGCACCATGGCCGTGGAGGCCAGGCCCTTGCGAGCGTGCATCGGGACTTCGCTCAAGGGGTAGTCATTGCCCGGATCGTTCTGAGTCATGTGGCGGTCCTTGCGGATGAGGGGTATATCGCAAGCGTGCAGCGGCCGTGCCAAGCGAGTGATCGCGAGGTTATTTATAGACAATCCTGGGGATCGGGTGGGCGAAGGGATCGAAAGCGGTGCGGCGGTGATTCAAGTTGGAACACAGTTCTCACTGCCTATCCGGTTTCCCTGTGGGAGCGAGCTTGCTCGCGATAGCGGTAGATCAGTTGACGGCGATGTGGCTGACCTGACGCTATCGCGAGCAAGCTCGCTCCCACAATGGAATGCAGGGTTCTTCATGCCAGGAACCGCAATACCGCCGCCACGACGGCCTCCGGCGCGTCTTCCTGGACCAGGTGCCCGGCGTTCGGAACAGGGTGGAACTGTGCACCTGGAATCAGCTGGTGCAGGGCCCGCCCGCGCTCGATGGGGATCCACTGGTCATCCTCGCCCCACAGTATCTGCGTCGGGCAGCGCACGGTCGGGTACAAGCCCTCGGCTTCGCGGGTATAACGCTCGTCCATCTGCGCAATCTGCCGGTAGAACGCCGCCTGGCCGGGCTCGCCAAGCCACGGCTGCACGTAGGGCGCCAGTTCGGCGTCCGGGATGTCCCGTTTGATCGCACCGCGGATATAGGTCGGCACGATCGCCCGCTGGATGTAGTCGGGCAGGCCGCTGAACGCCGCTTCATGCTGGCGTACATGCTGGACAAAGGGTGAACCCCAGGGCGACAGGGCCACCGGGTCGATCAGGGTCAGGCTGCGGTAGTCCTTGCCATTGAGCAGGTGCGTGCGCAGGGCCGTGGCGCCGCCAAAGTCATGGGCCACCACATCCGGGCAGTCCAGGCCCCAGTGCTCCAGCAGTTGCGCGAGTAGCTGGTTTTGCACGCCCAGGGACACATCGGCATCCGGTTGCGCGGACTGGCCATACCCCAGCAGGTCGAAGTAATGCACCGTGTGGGTGGCGAAGAACAGCGGGGCGATGCGGTGCCACACGTAGGAAGAGAAGGGAGTGCCGTGGACAAACACCAGCGGCGGGCCGTCGCCGTGGATGGCGTAGCGGATGGGGTGTCCGTTGAAGTCGTATGTGTGATCCAGCGGCCAGTGGGTCATGCTCGATACTCCCCTGAAAATGGCTCAGGGGGTAGAGCATAGGCCAATGCTGACGGGACAGGGAAACCCCAATGGTGGCGCCAGATTTTGTGGGAGCAAGGCTTGCCCGCGATACAGGCGCCTCGGTTCCGAAGAGACCGTGCAATCTTTATCGCGAGCAAGCTTTGCTCCCACAGGTGGGACCCTACAGGCGGATCCCACAGGTTTTATTCGCCGTGGTAGATGCAACCGCTGGTGCAGGTCTCATGGATGCGGATGGCGCTGAGTTCCGGCAGCAATGGCTTCAATTCATTCCAGATCCACTTGGCCAACACTTCGCTGGTGGGGTTTTCCAGGCCAGGAATGTCGTTGAGGTAGTTGTGGTCCAGGCGCTCGTAGAGCGGCTTGAAGATCGCCTTGATTTCCGAGAAGTCGCGAATCCAGCCGGTGTGCGGGTCGATGTCGCCGCTCAGGTGAATCGCCACCTTGAACGAGTGGCCGTGAAGGCGGCCGCACTTGTGGCCGTCCGGCACGTGGGGCAGGCGGTGGGCGGATTCGAAGGTAAACTCTTTGAAAATTTCCACAGGTTCGGGCTCTTTAGATATCGGTCGCGAGGCAGGCGGCGCAGTTTATCAGTTTGATAACGGCGTTGCGCGACCGTGCTGACTAAAGGGTCAGCAAACGCTCGCCCAACCCGCCGTTGGCCGCCAGTTCCAGGAACTCATCACCGAGCCGGCGGCTCTCGTCCATCGCCGTGCGCCAGTACTGGCGGCGGCTCGGGTCATCGCCCATGAAACGCTTGAAGTCGTTGCGGTCTGGCAGTTTGCCGTAGGGCAGGCGCGCCAGGTATTCACGCGACGGCGCCAGCAACAGCACGTCTTGCAGGCGGTCGACGTTGCCCCGGCGCCACGGCAGGCCCTTGTCGAACCAGCCGGGAATGACCCGGTCGGTGAAGTGCGGATAGAGCACGATGTCTTCGCCGCTGTACGGCAGGTCGAGGTGGTAGTCCAGCAGACCGCCGTCGCGGTAGGTGCCAGCCCCGGCACCCGGCAGGTCGCGCACGCCTTCCATGACCATCGGGATCGAGCCCGAGGCCAGCAGGGCCTGGCGCAGGTTGCCGGCCGCCAGCGGAACGAAGCGTGACGGAAAGTCATTCAACGGATGCAGGGGCGGGGCCAGGCGCGGGTCATGAATGATCAGCCGTTCGAAATGCCGCGACAGCCGTGCGCGGCTTCGCAGGTTGTCGGCGATCACCGACGACAAGCCCAGGCCCAGTCGGCCGCGATGATCCTGGGCCAGCAGGCCGTGGCTCTTGACCACCATGATGTTGAGCCGGTATCGCGGGTTATCGAGGATCGAAGCGTCGCGGCCGTCGAGCAAATCATCGAGCATGCGTTGCGAGCTCTGGCTGACCCCGGCCATGGTCACGCCTTTGGCAAAGCTTTGTTCGTTGTACAGCGTGCCCAGGCGCCGGATTCCCTCGGCGGCATTCGGCAGGCAGGCGCTGGCGAAGCGCCAGGCACCCACCGAGGCCCCGATCAGCGAGCGCTCCCGGGGCTCGGCGGGCAGCCATTCGCCGAACAGCGCCAGGTCCAGCCCCTGGATGCCCAGGGCCTTGGGACCACCGGCAGCGCCCGGCAGGATGCCGACGTCGGCAGCGTTCAAGCCGGCCTGGCGAATCCGCCCGAACGCACGGGGGCCGGCCTTGAGGGTGAGGGCGGGAAACTTGATGTGGATGGCGGTCATACCGGTCTCGAATACGGGTAAGCGGCTGATTATAACGACACAAAACCCTGTGGGAGCGAGCTCGCTCGCGATAGCGTCAGTTCTGTCACATCGATATCAACGGATAGACCGCCATCGCGAGCAAGCTCGCTCCCACATTGATGTGGGTTCCATGATGGCCATTCAGTTTCAGTTAAGTTCACCCCGATACAGTCCCCCCGGTAAAGATTATAAGAAGGAGATAACCCATGAACCGCCTGACTGCCTTTTTCATCGCGACCCTCATGGCACTGGGAACCAGCCTGGTTCACGCACGAGACCTGGACACGGACGAAGCCCGCAAACTGCAAGACGCTGGTACCATCCTGTCCTTTGAAAAACTCAACGCCGCTGCCCTGGCCGAACACCCTGGCGCCACCTTGACCGATACCGAGCTGGACGAAGAGTACGGCAAGTACATTTACCAAGTGGAACTGCGCGATACGAAGGGCATTGAGTGGGATCTGGAATTGGACGCCACCAACGGCAAGGTGCTCAAGAATCATCAGGATACGTAATGAAGCTTAATCTGCGCGCCCATAGTCGATGGGCGCTGGCGCTGCTGGCGTTTTGTTCGCTGGCCGTGGCCCGGGACCTGGATCAGGACGAGGCCCTGCAACTGCGCCAGCAGGGTGTGATCTTGCCGCTGGAGCACCTGCTGCAACAGGCGCTGGACTTGCATCCCGGCGCCAAACTGCTGGAAGCCGAGCTGGAGGAAAAGCACGGCGTCTATATTTATGAGGTCGAATTACTGGACACCGACGGCGTCGTGCGCGAATTGGACCTGGAGGCCGCGACCGGCCGCCTACTCAAAGATAAGGAAGACTGATGCGCCTGCTTCTGGTGGAAGATCATGTGCCCCTGGCCGACGAACTGATGGCCGGGCTTGCACGCCAGGGCTACGCTGTCGACTGGCTCGCCGATGGTCGCGACGCGGTGTACCAGGGCAGCAGCGAACCCTACGACCTGATCATCCTCGATCTCGGCCTGCCGGGCGTGCCGGGGCTCGAGGTGCTCGCCCAATGGCGTGCCGGTGGCCTGAGCACGCCGGTGTTGATCCTTACCGCACGTGGGTCCTGGGCCGAGCGCATCGAAGGCCTCAAGGCCGGGGCCGACGATTACCTGACCAAACCTTTTCATCCTGAGGAGCTGCAGTTGCGGATCCAGGCGTTGCTGCGCCGCTCCCACGGCCAGGTCAACCAGCCGACGCTGAAATCGGCCGGGTTGCACCTGGATGAGAGTCGCCAGTGCGTGGTCCGCGACGGCACCGACATCCAGCTCACGGCGGCCGAGTTCCGCCTGTTGCGCTATTTCATGCTGCATCCCGAGCAGATCCTTTCCAAAAGCCATCTCGCCGAACACCTGTATGACGGTGAGACCGAGCGCGATTCCAACGTGCTCGAAGTCCACGTCAATCACCTGCGGCGCAAGCTGGGACGCAGTGTGATCGAAACCCGTCGCGGCCAGGGTTACCTGTTCGGCGGGCAGGCGCAGTGAGATCCATCCAGCGGTGCCTGAGCCTGGGGTTGATCGGTGTGATGGTGGTGGTCGGCCTGGTCCTGGCACAGACCAGTCTGTGGCTGTTCGAGCTGGGCTTGCAGCGTTACCTGGAAGCCGGGCTGCGCAACGACAGCGAAAACCTGCTGGTGGCCCTGGTGCGCGGCCCACAGGGGTTGCAACTGGATGAACGACGTTTGTCGCCGGCCTATCAGCGGCCGTTTTCCGGGCATTATTTCCGCATCGACTTTGCCGATGTGCACTGGCGCTCCCGCTCCCTGTGGGACCAGGAATTGCCCCGGCTCGACCACCCGGGCCTGCACAGCAACCTGCAGCTGGGGCCTGAGGGCCAGAAGCTGCTGGTGCTGCGTACCGACTATCGACGGCTGGGCCAGGCGATCTCCATCAGCGTGGCCCAGGATTACACGCCGGTGCGTGACAGCTTCCGCCGAATGCAGCAGATCGGCCTCGGGCTGGGGTTGGCGGGGCTGCTGTTGATTCTGTTGCTGCACCGCATCACCGTGCGCCGCGCCTTGCGTCCGCTGGACCGGGCGCGGGAGCAGATTGCCCAGTTGCAGCGCGGGCAGCGTTCGCAACTCGACGAACAGGTGCCGCGGGAACTGGAGCCGCTGGTGGCGCAAATCAACCATCTGCTGGCCCACACCGAGGACAGCCTCAAGCGTTCGCGCAACGCCCTGGGCAACCTTGGCCATGCCTTGAAGACCCCGCTGGCGGTGCTGCAAAGCCTGGCTTCGAACGAGAAGCTCGATCCGTATCCCGAGTTGCGCAAACTGTTGCTCGAGCAACTGGAGCAGGTCCGCCAGCGCCTGAACCGCGAACTCAACCGCGCCCGCTTGTCCGGTGATGCCTTGCCCGGCGCGCACCTGGACTGCGACGCCGAGCTGCCGGGGTTGCTGGCCACGCTGAACATGATCCACGGCGAACACCTGCACCTGAGCTACGTCGCCCCGTCTGGCCTGCACCTGCCGTGGGATCGTGAAGACCTGCTGGAACTGCTGGGCAACCTGCTGGACAACGCCTGCAAATGGGCCGACGCCGAAGTGCGACTGACCATGATCGAGACAGCCGACGGGTTCAGCCTGGCCGTGGAAGACGACGGCCCCGGCATTCCCAGGGATCGCCGCGACCAGGTGTTCAGCCGCGGCACGCGACTGGATGAACAGACCGATGGACACGGCCTGGGCCTGGGCATCGTGCGGGACATCGTCGACACCTGGGGCGGCCTGCTGGCGTTGGACGACAGCGAGTGGGGCGGGTTGAAGGTGGTGATCGAATTGCCCAAGCGCTGACAGCTATTTCATGGCACCCCATCCCTGTGGGTGAGCCTGTGGGTGGGGTGAGCCTGTGGGAGCAAAGCTTGCTCGCGATAGCATTTTTAAAGCCGGCACAGATGTTGTAGGTGACGATGTCATCGCGAGCAAGCTTTGCTCCCACAGGCTCGCTCCCACAGGGGGCAGTGGTGACTGCAAATATTGCGAGACTTGAAAACCCGCCCCACGGCCCTTGCAGCTTGCCGCCGCTTGCTGCAAAGTCGCGACCTTTTTGTCCGGTGGCTTTCCATCGCTGTGCTTTGAGGTAATGATGATAAATGCAGTAATTGCCGCGGTTGGCGTCATGCTGGTGCTCAGCCTGTCCCGCGTGCATGTGGTGATCGCGCTGATTATCGGCGCGTTGGTGGGTGGCCTCACGGGCGGCCTGGGGATCGAGGCGACGCTCAAGGCGTTCAATGCCGGCCTGGGTGGCGGTGCGACAGTGGCGTTGTCCTACGCCTTGCTCGGTGCCTTCGCCGTGGCGATTGCCAAGTCCGGCATGGCCCACGCCCTGGCGGACAAAGCCCTGGCCCTGGTGGATCGCCAGGACGCTGCCGGCGGCACGGGCGTCAAATGGGTGCTGATCGGTCTGCTGGGAACGGTCGCGGTCGCCTCCCAGAACATTTTGCCGATCCACATCGCTTTCATCCCGCTGCTGGTGCCGCCGCTGCTCTACGTACTGACCAAGCTGCAGTTGGACCGCCGGTTGATCGCCTGCGTCATGACCTTCGGCCTGATCACGCCCTACATGTTCCTGCCAGTGGGTTTCGGCAATATCTTCCTCAACGAAATCCTCCTGGCCAACATCGCCCGCAGCGGTGTGGACGTCAGCGGCATCAATGTCACCCATGCCATGGGCATTCCGGCGCTGGGCATGGTGTTTGGCTTGCTGTTGTCGTTGTTCTCCTACCGCAAGAAGCGCGTCTACGACCTGAAGAAAATTGCCCGGGTCGAGCAGGTGAAGGTGAACTACAACCCGCTGAGCCTGATGGTGGCCGGGTTTGCGGTGGCGGCGGCGTTCGCGGTGCAACTGCTGGTGGACTCGATGATCATCGGCGCCCTGGTCGGGTTCCTGATTTTCTCGCTGTCGGGGGTGGTGCGCTGGCGCGAGACTGACGACCTGTTCACCGAAGGCATGAAGATGATGGCGATGATCGGCTTCATCATGATCGCGGCCTCAGGCTTCGCCGAAGTGATGAAGGCCACCGGTGAAGTCCAGAGCCTGGTGGAGTCTTCGGCGGCCTGGATCGGCCACAACAAGGGCATCGGCGCGCTGATGATGTTGCTGGTGGGGCTGCTGGTGACCATGGGCATCGGCTCGTCGTTTTCCACGGTGCCGATCCTGGCGACGATTTTCGTGCCACTGTGCCTGCAACTGGGCTTCAGCCCGCTGGCGATCGTCTGCATCGTCGGCACCGCCGGCGCCCTGGGCGATGCCGGCTCGCCCGCCTCGGACTCGACCCTGGGCCCGACCTCCGGCCTGAACATCGACGGCCAGCACCATCACATCTGGGACACCGTGGTCCCGACCTTCATCCACTACAACCTGCCGCTGCTGGTGTTTGGTTGGGTGGCGGCGATGATGTTGTAGCCTCAATACCGAGTTGCCTCAATCGCGAGCAAGCTCGCTCCCACATTGGAATGCGTTCCCCTGTGGGAGCGAGCTTGCTCGCGATGAGGTCCTGAATCCAACGACCCTGCCGACGGACCGTTCACCTTGCCCTACAGTTTTGCCGTGCGATGCCGTTAATACAGCTAACCACGCCAATAACACCTACAAGAGTGAACAGCATGCGCCTGAGCCTGAAGGCTAAAGTCCTGTCCCTTGCGATACTGCCGGTATTGCTGTCCGCCGTGATCATCAGCCTGACCACGGCTTTCATCTTGAAGGAGCAAGCTAGCAAAGAGGTCCAGCAGACCCGCGAGCGCCTGCTCAGCGAGGCCAAGGCCACGCTGCAGAACTACGTGGCGGTGGGCCTGACCGCCATCAAGCCGCTCTACGATGCCGCCGCGCCTGGCGATAACGAGGCGCGTGCCCAGGCGATCAAGCTGCTGTCGAACATCAGCTACGGCAAGGACGGCTATTTCTTCGGCTACGACTCCGAGACCATTCGTCTGTTCAAGGCCAACAGCCCCGATGGCGTGGGCAAGAGTTTCAAGGACAACCGCGACCCGAACGGTGTCTACGTCAACCGCGACCTGGTGAAAGTCGCCAAGGACGGGACTCACTACCTGGAATACAGCTCGCCGCTGCCCAACAGCAAAGACCTGGTGCCCAAGCTCGGCTACACCGAATACCTGTCCAAGTGGGACCTGGCAGTCGGCAGCTCGGTCAACCTGGACGGCATCGAAGGCCAGGTGGCGTTGGTGCAAGCCACGGTCCATGAACGTCTGCAAGGTGTGATCTTGAGCATCGTCGGGATCGCCGCGGTGGTGTTGCTGGTGATTGCGGTGGTGGGCCTGGTGCTCGCCAACACGATCCTGCGTCCCTTGAACCTGATGAAGGACAACCTCGACGACATCGCCGCGGGTGAGGGCGACCTGACCCGCCGCCTGGCTATCACCAGCCAGGACGAGCTTGGCCAGTTGGCCGGTTCGTTCAACCGCTTCGTCGACAAGATCCACGGCCTGGTGCGGCAGATCACCGACATGACCTCGCAACTGACCGGGCTGGTGACGCAAGTCTCCGAGCAGGCCCAGCGCTCCGAGCAGGCGATGGAACGTCAGCGCCACGAAACCGATCAAGTCGCCACGGCGATCAACGAAATGTCCTCGGCGGCCCAGGAAGTCGCCCGCAGTGCCCAAGGCGCCGCCGTCGCGGCCCAGCAGACCGACGAGGAAGGACAGTCGGCCAAGCGCGTGGTGGCCGGCAGCATCCAGCAGATTCATGCGTTGGTGAACGATATCCGCAGCAGTGGCGTGTCCCTGGATAGCCTGCAGCAGGACGTGGCCTCGATTGTCAGCGTGCTCGGGGTGATTCGTTCGATTGCCGAGCAGACCAACCTGCTGGCCCTCAACGCCGCTATCGAGGCCGCGCGTGCTGGCGAGGCCGGGCGTGGTTTTGCGGTGGTGGCCGATGAAGTGCGGGCCCTGGCCAGCCGGACCCAGCAGAGCACCCAGGAAATCCAGGGCATGATCGATCGCCTGCAATCAGGCACCCACGCGGCGGTGGAAGCGATGCGCCGTTCCAGTGAGGCCGGTGACGGCACCTCGGAACGGGCCAACGAGGCCGGCGCCTCCCTGGACACCATGGCGCAACTGATCGGCACCATCAACTCGATGAACGCCCAGATCGCCAGCGCTGCCGAAGAACAGACCGCGGTGGCCGAGGAAATCAACCGCAGCGTGCATCAGATCGCCGTGGCCGTGGACAGCGTCGCCGACGAGACCCAACTCGGCGCCCAGACTTCCCGCAGCCTGGCCGACCTGGGCCAGCGCCTGGGCAAGCTGGTGGGGCAGTTCCGGATCTGATCCCATCGCAGCAGGAGCTGCCGAAGGCTGCGATCTTTTGCTCTCGATCCAGATGTTTTCACCTGGGCAACCGGGTCTTATAGAGAAAGACGGATCGCAGCCTTCGGCAGTTCTTGCCGTGCACGGCAGACCGTCCCAAACCTGTGGGAGCGAGCTTGCTCGCGATAGCGGTGTGTCAGTCAAATGAATATTGGCTGATCCGACGCCATCGCGAGCAAGCTCGCTCCCACAGTGTTCTGCGGCGCCTGCATTATTGGATCGGTGCCAGTGCTAAGGCTCGCGCACATCGCGCATCAACAACCCGAACCGCAGATCCACCGCATCCGGGATGGGCACGTACACCACGTGCCCATCCCCCGGTGCCACCTCGATGCCCTGGCCTTTGGCGTTCTGCAAGTGATGCAGGTCGAAGTGGAAATTGCCCTTGGGGGTCATCAGTTCCATGTGATCGCCAAGGCCAAAGCGGTTCTTCACCTTTACTTCGGCCAGGCGTTCGCGCCGTTCGCCGGTCAGTTCGCCGACGAACTGCTGGCGCTCCGACACTGAGCTGCCGTTCTGGTAGTTCTGGTATTCGTCGTGCACGTGGCGCCTTAGAAAACCTTCGGTGTAGCCGCGCTGGGCCAGGGACTCCAGGTCGGTCATCAGGCCACGATCAAATTCCCGGCCGGCCACCGCGTCATCGATGGCCTGGCGATACACCTGGGTGGTGCGCGCGCAATAGAAGTGCGACTTGGTCCGGCCTTCGATCTTCAGCGAATGCACACCCATGCGCGCCAGGCGCTCGACGTGTTGTACGGCGCGCAGGTCCTTGGCATTCATGATGTAGGTGCCGTGCTCGTCCTCGAAGGCCGGCATGGATTCTTCCGGGCGATTGGCTTCCTGAAGCAAAAACACCTGGTCGGTGGGCGCGCCGAGGCCCAGGGTCGGCTCGGGCTGATAGCTCTGCACAATGTCGCCCACGGCGTTTTCCACCGCCGGTTGGGCCGAATATTTCCAGCGACAGGCGTTGGTGCAACTGCCCTGGTTGGCGTCGCGCTTGTTCAAATAGCCGGACAGCAGGCAGCGCCCGGAATAGGCCATGCACAGCGCGCCGTGGACGAATACTTCCAGCTCCATGGCCGGCACCTGCTCGCGGATCTCGGCGATTTCCTCCAGGGACAGTTCCCGGGACAGGATGATCCGGCTCAAGCCCTGCTGCTGCCAGAACTCGACGCTCGCCCAGTTCACCGTGTTGGCCTGCACCGACAGGTGAATCGGCATCTGTGGGAAGTGCCGGCGCACCAGCATGATCAGCCCCGGGTCGGACATGATCAGCGCGTCCGGCGCCATGGCAATCACCGGTTCAAGGTCTTTGAGGAAGGTGCGCAGCTTGGCGTTGTGCGGGGCGATGTTCACCACCACGTAGAAGCGCTTGCCCATGGCCTGGGCCTCGGCAATGCCCAAGGCCAGGTTCGCATGGTCGAACTCGTTGTTGCGCACTCGCAGGCTGTAGCGCGGCTGGCCGGCGTACACCGCATCGGCACCGTAGGCGAAGGCATAGCGCATGTTTTTCAGGGTGCCGGCGGGGGCCAGTAGTTCGGGGGCGGCGAGGGTCATGATGGCGTCGGATCGCAAAAGGCGGCGAGGGTAGCCCATGGTCGGCCAGGCCCTATTGATCTGAATCAATGCACGGCGCAAACGAGAAGGCACTCCCACGAGTCCTGGCTGACTAATGTTTATCCCGCCTTTGGACATGGAAAGCTGATGAATCGAAAGATGCTGCAAAACAAAGCCCAGATGTTGCTCCTGGTGCTGGTCACCATTGCGTTCATCTGGATTCTGCTGCCGTTTTACGGCGCGGTGTTCTGGGCGGTGATCCTGGGCATCGTCTTTGCGCCGATGCAGCGCCGCCTGCAGTTGAAATTCGGCTGGCACCGCAATGTCACCTCGCTGTTCACGTTGAGCATCTGCGTGGTCAGCGCGATCTTGCCGGTGATCATCATCAGTACGTTGTTGGTCCAGGAAGGCGCGGCGCTGTACAAGAGCCTGGAAAGCGGAGAACTGGACATTGCCGATTACCTGGCCCGTTTCAAGGATGCCTTGCCGCCGTACTTTCAGCATCTGTTGGACCGCTTCGGCCTGGGCAACCTGAACGGCTTGCGCGACAAGATCGTCAAAAGCGCGATGCAGGGCAGCGAGTTCTTCGCCACCCAGGCCTTCAGTTTCGGGCAGGGGACCTTTCAGTTCCTGGTCAGCTTCTTCGTGATGATCTACCTGCTGTTCTTCTTTCTGCGCGACGGCGCGGAGCTGGTGCGCAAGGTGCGCACGGCCGTTCCCTTGGCCGAACACCAAAAGCGCCGCCTGCAGTTGAAATTCAATCGGGTGGTGCGCGCCACGGTAAAAGGCAACCTGCTGGTCGCCATCAGCCAGGGGGCGCTGGGTGGGCTGATCTTCTGGGTCCTGGGGATTCCAACGGTGTTGCCCTGGGCGGTGCTGATGGCGTTCCTGTCGTTGTTGCCGGCGGTGGGGGCGGGCCTCGTCTGGGCGCCGGTGGCGGTGTATTTCCTGCTTTCGGGGGCGATCTGGCAGGGCGTGGTGCTGACGCTGTTCGGGGTGTTCGTGATCGGCCTGGTGGACAACTTCCTGCGTCCGATCCTGGTGGGCAAGGACACCAAGATGCCCGACTACATGGTGCTGGTCTCGACACTGGGCGGGCTGGCGGTGTTCGGGCTCAATGGCTTCGTGATCGGGCCGCTGATCGCCGCGCTGTTCATGTCGAGTTGGGCCCTGTTCGTCGAAACCACACCGCGGGTGCAGTTGCCTTAGGCGCTCAGCAGGTAGGGGCCAATACGTTGCGACAGGGCCTGGGCGGCGGGCAGTGAAGTCAGCGGGCCGCTGATGGTTACGCCGTCTTGCACCAGATACCAGCAGGCCAGCAACCCGAGCTCCCGGAGTGGGGCGGGGACGGCGCTGCCAATGACAGACATGATTTGAACCTTGGGCATGGGAAACCTCCATCAATCGATGGGGTTACCTTACGACTCAGTGGGGGTAACGAAAAATCAACCGGCTCAATAGTAGGAATCGATGCCGCTCAATCGACGACCAGATCGAGCATGTGCACCACTTCCTGCTCGTTGAGCAGGCCCTTGCGCACCAGGTTTTCCGCCAGCAGGGAAAGGAACTTGGCGCTGCGGTGGCCTTCCAGTTGCTTGAGTTCGGTCAGCACGTTGTACACCTTGCTGGAGGTGCACAGGCCGACGATGCGATGGGGGTTTTGTGTGGGCATACCTTCGTCCTTGTTTTTATGAAGCTGTTGTTGGCGGACAGAGCCAGTTTGCGGCCCGGTCATGACGCTCACGTGACAGCTTGGGTTGTTGGAGAAAAGAAAGCAGGATCCGGACCATAATGCCTTTTTGGCGCCGGATTATTGTTCCGGTAGCGACCTCGGCCAGGCATATACGGCCATTAGTCTATTTTTTACCCACAAAAAAGCCCCTGGATCTTTCGATTCAGGGGCTTTTGTTTGTTGCTGTCTGGCTCCACGACCTGGACTCGAACCAGGGACCCAGTGATTAACAGTCACTTGCTCTACCAACTGAGCTATCGCGGAATGGCGCGTATGTTACTGATTGGCAAAGAGAAGTCAAGCGTCCATTGCCGGACGGCGCATTCCTGGTGCCCTTTGACGGTCAATCAACGATTGGCAGTTACCGCCAGGGCAGGAGAGGACTACCATGGTCGCCCGGAAGTGGCAGGACGCGCTGCCGGCCATTCGCCGACATTAAGGTACGCGCCATGAACCACCTGTTACCCCTTCTCTGTGTCCGCCGCGCCGAGGTGCTCTTGTGAGTACCGCTCAGATCAGCTTACCCAAGGGCGTGGGGCCTCATGCCGAGAAACTGTACGACGCCATCACCCAGGCCAGCACCGCTGAAGAACTGAACCGCGCCGGCGGCAAGGCCGAGGGCTTTGTCCTGGGGCTGGAAAGCACCAAGGCGATCAAGAGCCAGGTGGCCGAGTCGTTGTATGTCATTTATGACGATGCGGCGAGCCAGCGGGCGACGGAGTTGTAGCCTCACCGAGAGTCGTGCCAGATGCTTTTGTGGCCTTGCTTTGGTGGTTTTGCTTTGGTGGTTTTGCTTTTGTGGCGAGGGAGCTTGCTCCCGCTGGGCTGCGAAGCAGCCCCAAAACAGTCAACTCACTCAGCCTGACACACCGAGTTGCCTGGTTTAGGGCCGCTTCGCACCCCAGCGGGAGCAAGCTCCCTCGCCACAGAAGCAGGCCACAGAAGCATCAGGCCAAAAAAAACGGGAAGCCAATGGCTTCCCGTTTTTCATCCAGCGCCGAGGCGTCAGATCACCTGGACGATGGCCTTGGTCACCGCATCGATGTTGTTCTGGTTCAGCGCGGCCACGCAGATACGACCGGTGTCCAGGGCATAGATGCCGAACTCGTTGCGCAGGCGCGTCACTTGTTCAACGGTCAGGCCGGAGTAGGAGAACATCCCGCTCTGGCGTGCGACGAAGCTGAAGTCGTGGTGCGGGGCGGCCTTGGCCAGCATGTCCACCATCTGGACGCGCATGCCGCGAATGCGCAGGCGCATTTCGGCCAGCTCGGCTTCCCACTGGGCCCGCAGTTCCGGGCTGTTGAGCACGGCGGCAACGATACTGGCGCCGTGGGTCGGTGGGTTGGAGTAGTTGGTGCGGATCACGCGCTTGACCTGGGACAGCACGCGGGCACTTTCTTCTTTCGATTCGCTGACGATCGACAGGGCGCCGACGCGCTCGCCGTACAGCGAGAACGACTTGGAGAACGAGCTGGAGGCAAAGAAGGTCAGGCCCGACTCGGCGAACAGGCGCACGGCCGCCGCGTCTTCGTCGATACCGGTGCCGAAGCCCTGGTAGGCCATGTCCAGGAACGGAACGTGGTTCTTGGCCTTGACCACGGCCAGCACGTTTTTCCAGTCTTCCGGGCTCAGGTCCACGCCGGTCGGGTTGTGGCAGCAGGCGTGCAGCACAACGATCGAGCGGTCGGGCAGGGCGTTGAGGTCTTCCAGCAGGCCGCTGCGGTTCACGTCGTGGGTGGCGGCGTCGTAGTAGCGGTAGTTCTGCACCGGGAAGCCGGCGGTTTCGAACAGGGCGCGGTGGTTTTCCCAGCTTGGGTCGCTGATGGCGACGACGGCATCAGGCAGCAGTTGCTTGAGGAAGTCGGCACCGATCTTCAGTGCACCGGTGCCGCCCACGGCCTGGGTGGTAATGACGCGACCGGAGGCGATCAGCGGCGAATCCTTGCCGAACAGCAAGGTCTGCACGGCCTGGTCGTAGGCGGCAATGCCGTCGATCGGCAGGTAGCCACGGGAAACGTGCTGAGCCACGCGAGCCGTCTCGGCCTCGACAACGGCGCGCAGGAGTGGAATACGCCCCTCTTCATTGCAGTAAACACCTACACCCAGGTTGACCTTATTGGTACGGGTGTCGGCGTTGAAAGCTTCGTTGAGGCCCAGGATGGGGTCGCGGGGTGCCAATTCGACAGCGGAAAACAGGCTCATTATTGCGCGGCTCTAATGGAGAGTGAGGGGAGATGTGGCGCTCCAGCCGAATGCACTAGAGCGGTGCACAAACGGGGAGCTAGTATAGAGGCCATCACCCGGCACGGCGACAGGCGATTCGGTTTTTACGCTAAGTTTTTACGATTTTTTTCGACCGTTAGTCCTCTCGCCGCGTCAAAGTCTTCAAGGCGTGTAGGACGTTCGTCTTGAAAGCGAAGGCATTCACCTCCACATTGTGTGCATTCCAGTTTTTTCCTCGGGCGACATCAGTCGTTTCGGTCTTTCTCGTTCCTGTCGGCTGGCCGACAGGGGTGAATCCAGAGGTTATGTCATGTCTGAATTCCAGCTAGTCACCCGCTTCCAGCCCGCCGGCGATCAGCCGGAAGCCATCCGCCTGATGGTCGAGGGCATCGAGGCCGGGCTGGCGCACCAGACGCTGCTCGGTGTGACCGGCTCGGGCAAGACCTTCAGCATTGCCAACGTGATCGCCCAGATTCAGCGCCCGACCCTGGTGCTGGCGCCGAACAAGACCCTGGCGGCGCAGCTGTACGGTGAGTTCAAGGCGTTTTTCCCGAATAACGCCGTGGAGTACTTCGTTTCCTACTACGACTACTACCAGCCCGAGGCCTACGTGCCGTCGTCGGACACCTTCATCGAGAAGGATGCCTCGATCAACGACCACATCGAACAGATGCGACTGTCGGCGACCAAGGCCTTGCTCGAGCGCAAGGACGCGATCATCGTCACCACGGTGTCGTGCATCTACGGTCTGGGCAGCCCGGAAACCTACTTGAAGATGGTGCTGCACGTGGACCGTGGCGACAAACTCGACCAGCGCGCCTTGCTGCGGCGCCTGGCGGACTTGCAGTACACCCGCAACGACATGGATTTCGCCCGGGCGACGTTCCGGGTGCGTGGCGATGTGATCGACGTCTACCCGGCGGAATCGGACTTGGAAGCGATCCGCATCGAGCTGTTCGACGATGAAGTGGAGAGTCTCTCGGCGTTCGACCCGCTGACCGGCGAAGTGATCCGCAAGTTGCCACGCTTCACCTTCTACCCCAAGAGCCACTACGTGACGCCCCGGGAAACCCTGCTGGACGCCATCGAAGGGATCAAGGTCGAGTTGCAGGAGCGCCTGGAATACCTGCGTTCGAACAACAAGTTGGTGGAAGCCCAGCGCCTGGAGCAGCGGACCCGGTTCGACCTGGAGATGATCCTGGAGCTGGGCTACTGCAACGGCATCGAAAACTACTCGCGCTACCTGTCGGGCCGTCCGGCGGGCGCGCCACCGCCCACCTTGTATGACTACCTGCCGGCCGATGCCTTGCTGGTCATTGACGAATCCCACGTCAGCGTGCCCCAGGTCGGCGCCATGTACAAAGGCGACCGTTCGCGCAAGGAAACCCTGGTGGAGTACGGCTTCCGCCTGCCCTCGGCGCTGGACAACCGACCGATGCGCTTCGACGAATGGGAAAGCGTGAGCCCGCAGACGATTTTTGTCTCGGCCACCCCCGGCAACTACGAGGCTGAGCATGCCGGCCGCGTGGTCGAGCAAGTGGTGCGGCCGACCGGGCTGGTGGACCCGCAAGTCGAGGTGCGCCCGGCGTTGACCCAGGTCGATGACCTGCTCTCGGAAATCTCCAAGCGCGTGGCGGTGGAGGAGCGGGTGCTGGTCACCACGCTGACCAAACGCATGGCCGAAGACCTCACCGACTACCTGGCCGACCATGGTGTGCGGGTGCGCTACCTGCACTCGGACATCGACACCGTGGAGCGGGTCGAGATCATCCGCGACCTGCGCCTGGGCACCTTCGACGTGCTGGTGGGCATCAACCTGCTGCGCGAAGGCCTGGACATGCCGGAAGTGTCGCTGGTGGCGATTCTCGACGCCGACAAGGAAGGTTTCCTGCGTTCCGAGCGTTCGTTGATCCAGACCATCGGCCGCGCGGCGCGTAACCTCAATGGCCGGGCAATTCTGTATGCCGACCGCATCACCGGCTCCATGGAACGGGCCATCGGTGAGACCGAGCGCCGTCGCGACAAGCAGATCGCCTTCAACCTGGCCAACGGCATCACCCCCAAGGGCGTGTTCAAGGACGTCGCCGACATCATGGAGGGCGCCACCGTGCCCGGCTCGCGCAGCAAGAAGCGCAAGGGCATGGCCAAGGCGGCCGAAGAGAGCGCTCGTTACGAGGCCGAACTGCGCTCGCCGAGCGAAATCACCAAGCGCATCCGCCAGTTGGAAGAGAAAATGTACCAGCTGGCCCGGGACCTGGAGTTCGAGGCGGCGGCGCAGTTGCGTGATGAGATTGGCAAGTTGCGTGAGCGGTTGCTGGCTGTCTGAGGTTCTTTGGCGGCTTCAAGGGCCTCATCGCGAGCAAGCTCGCTCCCACAGTTTGATCGAGTCCCCCTGTGGGAGCGAGCTTGCTCGCGATGGGCGCGACTCGGTCTGACGACTGGCGACACAAATCCCGCTCTCACTGGAGCCCGCCCGCCATCGCCTGTTACCATTCGCCCCCTGTTTGATCTTCGCTTTTATATTCTTTCCGAGACATGCCATGACCACCGTCCGCACCCGCATCGCGCCTTCGCCCACTGGCGATCCCCATGTCGGCACCGCCTACATCGCTTTGTTCAACTATTGCTTTGCCAAGCAGCATGGCGGCGAGTTCATCCTGCGGATCGAGGACACCGACCAGTTGCGTTCGACCCGCGAGTCCGAACAGCAGATCTTCGACGCCCTGCGCTGGTTGGGGATCGACTGGAGCGAAGGCCCGGACGTCGGCGGCCCGCACGGTCCGTATCGCCAGAGCGAGCGTGGTGACATCTACCAGCAGTATTGCCAGCAACTGGTGGACATGGGGCATGCGTTCCCGTGTTTCTGCACCGCCGAAGAGCTGGACCAGATGCGCGCCGAGCAAATGGCCCGCGGTGAAACCCCGCGTTACGACGGCCGGGCGCTGCTGCTGTCCAAGGAAGAAGTCGGCCGTCGCCTGGCGGCCGGTGAGCCCCATGTTATCCGCATGAAAGTGCCGAGCGAAGGCGTCTGCGTGGTGCCGGACATGCTGCGTGGCGATGTCGAGATCCCGTGGGACCGCATGGACATGCAAGTGCTGATGAAGACCGACGGCCTGCCGACGTACTTCCTGGCGAACGTGGTCGACGATCACCTGATGGGCATCACCCACGTCCTGCGCGGTGAAGAATGGCTGCCATCGGCGCCGAAACTGATCCTGCTCTACGAATACTTCGGCTGGGAGCAACCGCAGTTGTGCTACATGCCGCTGCTGCGTAACCCGGACAAGAGCAAGCTGTCCAAGCGCAAGAACCCGACCTCGGTGACGTTCTACGAGCGCATGGGCTTCATGCCCGAGGCGATGCTCAACTACCTGGGGCGCATGGGCTGGTCTATGCCGGACGAGCGCGAGAAGTTCTCGCTGCAGGAAATGGTCGAGCATTTCGATCTGTCGCGCGTGTCCCTCGGCGGGCCGATCTTCGACGTCGAGAAACTGTCGTGGCTCAACGGCCAGTGGCTGCGGGACCTGCCGGTCGAAGAGTTCGCCGCACGTGTGCAGAAGTGGGCATTGAACCCTGAGTACATGATGAAGATCGCGCCCCATGTGCAGGGCAGGGTAGAGACCTTCAGCCAGATCGCCCCGCTGGCCGGCTTCTTCTTCGCCGGTGGCGTGACGCCGGATGCGAAGTTGTTCGAATCCAAGAAGCTTTCGGGCGACCAGGTGCGCCAGTTGATGCAACTGATCCTGTGGAAGCTCGAAAGCCTGCGTCAGTGGGAGAAGGACAGCATCACCGCGACCATCCAGGCCGTGGTCGAGTCGCTGGAGTTGAAACTGCGCGATGCCATGCCGCTGATGTTCGCCGCCATTACCGGCCAGGCCAGCTCGGTGTCGGTGCTCGATGCGATGGAAATCCTCGGTCCGGACCTGACCCGTTTCCGCCTGCGCCAGGCCATCGATCTGCTCGGTGGCGTGTCGAAGAAGGAAAACAAGGAGTGGGAAAAACTGTTGGGCGCGATCGCCTAAATGGCCTGTAGGAGCTGTGTAGGAGCTGTCGAGCGAAGCGAGGCTGCGATCTTTTGATCTTTCGCTTGAGATTCAAATAGCTGGGGGAAGATCGCAGCCTCGTTGCACTCGTCAGCTCCTACACAGCTCCTACGGAACAGGCGAGGCCCCAGTTTTATTGGGGAAGGTGGTAAGTGATTGTTATCCCGGCAAAAAATTTTCAAATTTGTTGAAAATAAATTTGACAGCCCTCCGATACGCCCTTAAGATTCGCCCCGTCCTCAGCGATGAGGGGCTATAGCTCAGCTGGGAGAGCGCTTGCATGGCATGCAAGAGGTCGACGGTTCGATCCCGTCTAGCTCCACCAATTTACACTTCAAGGCCTGGCCACACCGGTCTTGAAGCGATCAACGCTCAGCGTTGATCAGTTGTATAGAAGGGTTTGCGTCCCCTTCGTCTAGTGGCCTAGGACACCGCCCTTTCACGGCGGTAACAGGGGTTCGAGTCCCCTAGGGGACGCCAGTTTTACAGAAGCGATGTTGCAAGATGTCGCTCCGCCGCGAGGCGAAAAATCTGGGGCTATAGCTCAGCTGGGAGAGCGCTTGCATGGCATGCAAGAGGTCGACGGTTCGATCCCGTCTAGCTCCACCAATTACAGGTTCGAGGTCCGGCCACACCGTCCTTGAATCGATCAGTTCTCAGCGCTGATCAAGTCAGAAGGTTTGTGTCCCCTTCGTCTAGTGGCCTAGGACACCGCCCTTTCACGGCGGTAACAGGGGTTCGAGTCCCCTAGGGGACGCCACGATTACCCGCTCTGCGGGATTTTATAAGGGTCATTCAATTCTTGAATGGCCCTTTTGTTTGTCTGGCGTTCGGCCAATTCCCTTATCCTTGAAAATAGACTTCTGACCGGCGGTCAACATTTCCGCTTGCGGAAAATTATTATAGGAATAATATTTCAGTCGTAATATTCGGAGGCGACGATGAGCGATAAAAAGGCACAAACCCGTGAGCGCATTCTCAAGGCTGCCAGCGATGCGCTGATCCAGCGTGGGCCGGCTGAGCCGAGCGTGGGCGAGGTGATGGGCGCGGCCGGGCTGACCGTGGGCGGTTTTTATGCCCATTTCGAAAGCAAGGATGCCTTGATGCTGGAGGCATTCAAGCAATTGCTCAATCGGCGCCGCGGCTTGATCGCCGACATGGACGGCGAACTGACAGGCGAAGAGCGGCGCGCTCTTGTGGCGGCGTTCTATCTGTCTCGCAAGCACCGTGATTCCACTGAACACGCCTGCCCGATCCCCGCGTCGGTCGGCGAGCTCGGCCGGCTGCCGGATGCGTTTCGTGAAGTGCTCAATGAGCATATCGAGTTGATGGTCGCGCAATTGGCGGCCAGCCCGGAGGACGCCGACAAGGCCCTGGGCGATATCGCCTTGATGGTGGGCGGCCTGGCCCTGGCGCGAGCGCTGGGCCCTGGAGAGTTATCGGATCGTTTGCTGCGCGCCGCCAAGTCGGCGGTGCGATGAGCTAAGGCGCAAGCCCTGGAGATGAGCGATGAACAGGTTGAGCTGGATTCGTAGCGTCAATGGCACGCTGGGTTGGGTGGCTCCGCGCCTGGTGGCCAAACAGATGCGTTCGCTGTTCATGCGCCCGCGCAACTTGCCGCCGCGGGATTGGGAGCTGCCGCCGCTGGCCTCGTCCGAGCGTATCACCTTGCGCTTCGGTCTCTCGGCCTTGCGCTGGGGCAAAGGCCCGGCAGTCTTGCTGATGCATGGCTGGGAAGGGCGGCCGACTCAGTTCGCGGCGCTGATCACGGCCCTGGTGGACGCCGGTTACACGGTGGTGGCGCTGGACGGTCCGGCCCATGGTCGCTCACCGGGTCGCGAGGCGAATGTCCTGTTGTTTGCCAGGGCCATGCTCGAAGCCGCCGCTGAGCTGCCGCCGTTGCAGGCCGTGATCGGGCATTCCATGGGCGGCGCCAGTGCCCTGTTGGCCGTCCAGTTGGGGTTGCGTACCGAGACGCTGGTCAGCATCGCCGCCCCCGCCCGCATTCTTGGGGTGCTGCGCGGTTTCTCCCGGATGATGGGCCTGCCACCCAAGGCGCGTTCGGCGTTCATTCGCCAGGTGGAAAGCGATGTGGGCATGCCTGCCTCGAAGATGGACGTCGCGCATTACCAGCTGGACGTGCCGGGGTTGATCGTCCATGCCGAGGACGACACGTCGGTTTCGGTGAGGGAGTCGCAGTTGATTCATGAAGCCTGGTTCGACAGTCGTTTGCTGCGACTGCCACAGGGCGGGCACCAGCGGGTGCTGGCCGATCCACGGGTCATTGATGGGGTGTTATCACTGCTGGCCGGGCGCAGCCTGCAGGCGCGGCAATCGGCTTGATCTGTGGGAGCAAGGCTTGCCCGCGATGGCGGTCGAGCTAGGATCCGTTACACTGCCCCGATCCAAATTCGACCAGGAGAGGGGCATGGGCTGGGATCGCGCAACACCGTTCATTATTGATCTTCAGGTCAATGCCGAAGACATCGACGGGCTGGGCCACGCCAACAACGCGGTGTACGTCAGCTGGCTCGAGCGCTGCGCCTGGCGCCATTCCCAGCGCCTGGGCCTGGATCTGGTGGAATACCGGCGCCTCGACCGGGCCATGGCAGTGGTGCGGCATGAAATCGATTACCTGGCGGCCGCCTATGAAGGCGATGAGCTGCAATTGGCGACCTGGATCGTCGACTGGGACCAGCGGTTGAAGATGACTCGGCATTTCCAGCTGGTCCGTCCCAGCGACAACGCCACGCTGCTGCGGGCCCAGACCACCTTCGTCTGCATCGAATTGTCCACCGGCAGGCCCAAGCGCATGCCGCCGGAATTCATCGAAGGTTATGGTCCTGCGTTGAAACCATCCGGAGTCCTCACCGACTGACCCACCGTAATCGCGAGCAGGCTCGCTCCCACAAGGGATTTGTGGTGAGCGCAGGATTTTTGAACGCTCGAGACCCCTGTGGGAGCGAGCCTGCTCGCGAAGACGGCAGCACATCCACCATCCCTGCAAACTGACCCACCGCTTTCGCGAGCAAGCTCGCTCCCACAGGGATTGGTGGTGAATTCCGATGTTGTGGGCAAAATCCGGTAAACTGCCGCACGTTTTTTCGTTCGAGTGTGTGTTTCCATGCAAATTGCCCTGGCGCCCATGGAGGGGTTGGTCGACAACATCCTGCGGGATGTCCTGACCCGTGTTGGCGGGATCGACTGGTGTGTCACCGAGTTCATCCGTGTCAACGACCGTCTGCTCACGCCTGCCTATTTCCATAAGCTCGCCCCTGAGTTGTTGACCGGTGCCCAGACGGCTGCCGGTGTGCCGTTGCGGGTGCAGTTGCTCGGTTCCGATCCGGTGTGCCTGGCGGAAAACGCGGCGTTGGCGTGCGAGTTGGGCTCGGAGGTTATCGACTTGAACTTCGGTTGCCCGGCCAAGACCGTGAACAAATCCCGGGGCGGGGCGGTGTTGCTCAAGGAGCCGGAACTGCTCAACGAAATCGTCGAGCACGTGCGTCGTGCGGTGCCAAAACACATTCCGGTCACCGCCAAGATGCGCCTGGGTTTCGATAGCCCGGACGGTGCGCTGGTGTGTGCCACGGCACTGGCCGAAGGCGGCGCGGCGCATATCGTGGTGCATGCGCGGACTAAGGTTGATGGCTACAAGCCTCCGGCCCACTGGGAGTGGATTCCCCGGGTGCAGGAAGTGGTCAAGGTGCCGGTGTTCGCCAATGGCGATATCTGGAGCGTTGAGGATTGGCGCCGTTGCCGCGAAATCAGCGGTGTCGAAGACATCATGCTCGGTCGCGGTCTCGTTTCCCGCCCTGACCTGGCCCGGCAGATCGCCGCCGCTCGGGCCGGTGAGGACGTGGTCGAGATGTCCTGGGCCGAGCTGCAGCCGATGCTCCACGACTTTTGGGTGCAGGTGGTCGAGCAACTGACACCACGCCAGGCTCCAGGCCGGTTGAAACAGTGGCTGGCGATGCTGACCCGCAATTACCCCGAAGCGGTGGCACTGTTTACCGCGTTGCGCCGGGAAACCGACCTGGATGCGGTGGGCCATTTGCTGGGTGTGCAGCGCACCGAAGCGGCCTGAAAAAATTTCAGAAAAAGCTCTTGAAAAGTTTTTGGCGGTCCCTAGATAGGGGTTACGCGATGCCGAATTCGGGTCGCGGAGACAAAAAAACTTGCTGAATTTTTCAGGAGATTTGAATCATGAGTACTGCATTTTCGCTGGCCCCGCTGTTCCGTTCCTCGGTAGGTTTCGACCGTTTCAACGACTTGTTCGAAACCGCCCTGCGCAACGAGCCGGGCAGCAGCTATCCACCCTACAACGTGGAAAAACATGGTGATGACGAGTACCGCATCGTGGTCGCCGCCGCTGGGTTCCAGGAAGAAGACCTGGACCTGCAAGTGGAAAAAGGTGTGCTGACCATCAGTGGCGGCAAGCGTGAAGCCAGTAACGACAGCGTCACCTACCTGCACCAGGGCATCGCCCAGCGTGCGTTCAAGCTGTCCTTCCGGTTGGCCGATCATATCGAGATCAAATCCGCCGGCCTGAGCAACGGTCTGTTGAGCATCGACCTGCTGCGGGTGATCCCGGAAGAGGCCAAGGCCAAGCGCATCCCGATCAACGGAGCGCGGCAACAACCCGCACTGCAAAGCTGATGCAGCGCAAATGAAGAAGGGCGCCCAACGGCGCCCTTCTTCATTTTGTGTATCGGTGGGAGACCAATTGTGGCGAGGGAGCTTGCTCCCGCTGGGCCGGGCTGGTGCTCCAGCGCGAAGCGGCCCTGAAACCAGTCAACTCGGTGTGTCATGCTGGTCTGAGGCGAATATTCTATTTTTTGGGGCCGCTGCGCAGCCCAGCGGGAGCAAGCTCCCTCGCCACAAAAGCCCCGTTTCGCATTGTCATGGCAACAACCGCTCAAACGCCTCCAGCGGCAGCGGTCGGCTATGCAAATAACCCTGGTACAGATGGCAATCGAGCCCTTGCAGGAATTGCAATTGCTCCAAGGTCTCCACGCCCTCGGCAATCATGATCAGGTTGAGGCTGCGGGCCATGGCGACGATGGCGCGGATGATTTCGGCGTCGTTGGGGTCGCTGGTGGCGTCGCGCACGAATGACTGGTCGATTTTCAGCGTGTCCACCGGCAGGCGCTTGAGGTAGGTCAGCGACGAGTAGCCGGTGCCGAAATCATCCATGGCGAAGCTCACCCCCAGTTTCTTGAGCCGGCGCATCTTGGCGATGGTGTCGTCCAGGTTCTGGATCACGATGCCTTCGGTGATCTCCAGTTTCAGCAGGGAGAAGGGCAGGCCGTGAGAGAGGAGACTGTTTTCGATGCGTTCGACAAAGTCGCTCTGGCGAAATTGCCGTGGGCTGATGTTCACGCACAGGCTGAATTGCTGGGGATCGATCTTGCCCTTGGCGATCAGTTGCTTGAAGCCGTCGCAGGCTTCATCGAGGATCCAGGTCCCGACTTCCAGGATCAGGCCACTGTCCTCCAGCACTTTGATGAATTCATTGGGCGATTGGGCGCCCAGGTCCGGGTGATGCCAGCGCACCAGGGCTTCGGCGCCGATGATGCGGTTGTCCCGGGCATCGACCTGAGGTTGGAAATGCACGCTGAACTCGCCACGGGCCAGGGCAAGGCGCAGGTCGGTCTCCATGCGCAGCCGTTCGCTGGCGGCTTTCTGCATGGTGGTGTGAAACATCTGCGAGGTGTTGCGCCCTGAGTCCTTGGCGCGGTACAGCGCAATGTCGGCGCGCTTGAGCAAATCGGTGGGCGTGGAACCGTGGTCGGGAATCAGCGCGATACCGATGCTCGGCGTGACCTGCAGGCGCTGGCCATCGAGAAACATCGGCTCCGAAAGCAGTTCGCGCAGGGTGTCGGCCAGGGTCCGCACTTGCTCGCTGACTTCGTTGCGCGAGCCTTCCAGGCCGCTGAGCAGCACCACGAATTCGTCGCCACCCAGCCGCGCTACGGTGTCTTCCAGGCGCACGCTGGCTTCCAGGCGCGCGGTGATGATCTTCAGCACGGTGTCGCCCACCGGGTGACCGAGGGAGTCGTTGATGTGCTTGAAGTGGTCCAGGTCGAGAAACAGCAGGGCGCCGCGCAAGTTGTGGCGCTTAAGCAGGGCGATCTGCTGGCTCAGCCGGTCCATCAGCAAGGCCCGGTTGGGCAGGTTGGTCAGCGAGTCGTGGTAGGCCAGGTGGCGGATCTGGGCTTCGGCATTGCGCAACAGGCTCACGTCCCGGGCGGTCAGCAGCAGGCATGCGGTTTCATTGAGGGTGATGGGCTCGACCGAGACCTCCACCGTCAGGATTTCCCCCTGTTTATTGCGCCCGAGCATCTCCTGGTGGACTACGCGGCCCTTGAGTTGCAGCTCGGCCAGCAAGGCGGCTCGCTGTTTTTCTTCGGCCCAGATCCCCACTTCGTAGACGGTGTGCCCGATCACTTCGTCGGCGCGGTAGCCGGTCAGCCGGCAGAAGCCGTCGTTGACCTCAAGGTAGCGACCGCTTTCGAGCTCAGTGATGGTGATGGCGTCGGGGCTGGAATGAAACGCCTTGGCGAATTTCTCTTCACTGGCCTTGAGGGCGGCTTCGGAGCGTTGTTGCTGCGTGATGTCGCGCAAGGTCGTGACGATGCAGGGCTGGTTTCCGACGTTGATTTTTCGGCTAGAGATCACGCAGGTCAATGGCTGGCCGTTCTTATGGTGAACGACGATGGCGACATTGTTCAGCGATTGTTCGCGGATCACCCGTTCGATGCGTTGCAGGCTGCTGCCCGAGGCGTCCCAGAGGCCGATTTCGTCGGCGTTGAGGCCGATCACGTCGCTGGTGGTCCAGCCGAAGGTCTGGGTGAAGCTGGAGTTGATCTCGAGGAACCGCCCGCTGTCCTGGTGGGTGACGCAGATCGGGTCGGGACTGACCTGGAACAGCGTGGCGAATTTCTCTTCCGAGGCGGCCAGGCTTTGTTCGCGCTCCACCTGGTCGGTGATGTCCAGCAAGGTCCCGGCCATGCGCAAGGGGCTGCCGTCGTCGTTGCGGTAGAGGCGGGCACGGCTTTCCAGGTAGCGCGAACTGCCGTCCGGCAGTTGTATGCGGTAGGTCAACTGATAGTTGCCAGCCGGGCCTTCCCGCAGGCTGCGATAGGCATTGCGCATGTTGTTGCGTTCTTCAGTGGGGACGCCTTCGAAAAACGCATCGAACGATTCGTGGAACGGCTTGGGCTCCAAGCCATGGAGTTGCGCGGCCCGAGCCGAGCCGTAGAGCATGCCGCTGGGAATGTGCCAGTCCCAGGTGCCCAGTTGCGCCGAGTCGAGGGCCAGGTCCAGGCGTTCCTGGCTGTCCTTGAGGGCCTGTTCGGCGAGTTTGCGCTCGGTGGTGTCGAGAAAGGCGCTCAACAGGTAGGGTTGGCCCTCCAGCTCGACTTTCTGCGCGCTGAGCAGGCCGGTGTGGATCTGGCCATTGCTCGCCCGCAGTTCCACCTCCATGCTCGCCAGTTCGCCCTTGGCCTTGATGGCTTCCAGCAGTTTTTCCCGTTGCCCGGAGTCGACCCACAAGCCCAGTTCCAGGGTGGTCCGGCCAATCACATCGTGCAGCGGCCAGCCGAACAGGCTTTCGAAATACTGGTTGGCCTCGCTGATCATCCCGTCTTCCTCGCGGGTCAGCAGCACCATGTTCGGGCTCAGGTGGAACAGCGTGGCAAAACGTTTTTCCGAGCTGCGCAGCGCCTGTTCCCGCTCGCGCTGATGGGTGATTTCGCGGATCACCCCGATCATGCGCGGGCGCCCGTGCTTGTCGGGCAGCACGCTGCCGCTGATCTCCAGCCAGTGCAAGCTGCCATCGGGCCAGACGATGTGGTGATGCATGGCCTGTTCCAGTGGCGCCCCGGCCACTGCCGCATGAAAGGCACGCAGGGCCTTGGCCCGGTCTTCGGGCAGCAGCAGGTCCAGATAATCCACATCCGCTGGCAATGGCTGGCGCGGATCGAAGCCGAACAGCGCCTGGGTGCCCCGGGACCAACTGATCTTCCCAGTCTCGATGTCCCACGACCAGGCCCCCAGCCGCGCACCGTTCAGGGCGGCCAGCAACTGCGGCGCGCTGTCCCAGCTCTGCTCGGACCGTTTCGGGTCGAGCGCCTGGATGCGTGGCAAGGGCGGGAGGTGGTCAGCGGGTTTTGGCATTATCTAGCGAGCCTTGAGCGGGTTAGGGCATAAAGCACAGGCGTCAGGCCCTACAGACGCGGCACAACCTATGCCCTTGTCCCTGGCAAATCGATTTGTGCGTCCAGTAAGGCCATGAAGGCCCGTGCGGCGTTCGACAGCGTCCGTTCGGTGTGCAAGATATAGCCTAGCTGGCGACTGAGTTGTATGCCCGGCAAAGGAATGCGCGCCACCTGTTCGTCGAGCATGGTGCGCGGCAAAACGCTCCAGGCCAGGCCGATGGAGACCATCATTTTTATGGTTTCCAGGTAATTCGTGCTCATGGCGATATTCGGTGTCAGGCCCTGGGCTTCGAACAGCCGTCGCACGATGTGATGGGTAAACGTGTTGCCCCCCGGGAAAACCGCCGGATGCAGGGCAATGTCCGCCAGGCTGACCGCGCCGTTTTCCAGCAACGCATGCTCCGGGGCGACCACGAAATCCAGGGGGTCGTCCCACACCGGTGTGGCCCGTACCAGCGTGTGGGGTTCGGGGGCGAGGGTGATGACGGCCAGTTCCGCCCGGCCATGGAGAATTTCTTCGTAGGCCACTTCCGAATCCAGGAACTGGATATCCAACGCCACCTGGGGGTAGCGTCGGGTGAATTCCCGCAATAAAGGTGGCAGGCGGTGCAGGCCGATGTGGTGGCTGGTGGCGAGCGTCAGGCGCCCGGTCACTTCGCCGCTCAGGTTGGTCAGGGCGCGGCGGGTGTCGTCCAGTACGTTGAGGATCTGATAGGCCCGTGGCAACAGGGCCCGGCCGGCCTCGGTCAGGCCCACTTCACGGCCCAGGCGATCGAACAGGCGCACCTTGAGCTGTTGCTCGAGGCCGGCAATGCGCTTGCTGATGGCCGGCTGGGTCAGGTGCAGGCGTTCGCCGGCGCCGGAGAAACTGCCCGTCTCGGCGATGGCTATAAAGGCATTGAGGTTGGCGAGGTCCATGGCGGTTCCGGTCGAATTCCAGTTGGTTATGCAAAGTATGAAAAATATGAATTTGAGTTATTTAATGTAACCCCATAGGATCAGCCTCACAAGCCAAGGGGTTATTGATTCGTTCAAGGCCCGGGGCATAGAAACAAGCTGATGAGGAACCGTCTGATGGCCGGCAAAACGCTCTACGACAAGCTCTGGGATTCGCATTTGGTCAAGCAGCGCGACGATGGCTCGGCGCTGATCTACATCGATCGTCACATCATCCACGAAGTGACTTCGCCGCAAGCCTTCGAAGGCCTGCGCCTGGCCGGGCGCAAGCCTTGGCGTATCGATGCCAACATCGCGACCCCGGACCACAACGTACCGACCACGCCGGAGCGCAAGGGCGGCATCGAAGCCATTGCCGACCAGGTCTCGCGCTTGCAGGTCCAGACCCTCGACGATAACTGTGACGAATACGGCATCGTCGAATTCAAGATGAATGACGTGCGCCAAGGCATCGTCCACGTCATCGGCCCGGAGCAGGGCGCGACCTTGCCTGGCATGACCGTGGTCTGCGGCGACTCGCACACCTCGACCCACGGTGCTTTCGGCGCCCTGGCCCACGGCATCGGCACCTCCGAGGTGGAGCATGTGCTCGCCACCCAGTGCCTGGTCGCCAAGAAAATGAAAAACATGCTGGTGCGCGTCGAGGGCAAGTTGCCGTTCGGCGTGACCGCCAAGGACATCGTCCTGGCGGTGATCGGCAAGATCGGCACCGCCGGCGGTAACGGCCATGCCATCGAATTCGCCGGCAGCGCGATCCGCGACTTGTCCGTCGAAGGTCGCATGACCATCTGCAACATGTCCATCGAGGCCGGTGCTCGCGTTGGCCTGGTGGCCGCCGATGAAAAAACCGTGGAATACGTCAAGGGCCGTCCGTTCTCGCCAAAAGGCGCGGAATGGGACATGGCGGTCGAGGCCTGGAAAGACCTGGTGTCCGACGCCGATGCCAAGTTCGACACCGTGGTCGAGCTCGACGCCACGCAGATCAAGCCGCAAGTCAGCTGGGGCACCTCGCCTGAGATGGTGTTGGCGGTGGACCAGAACGTACCGGATCCGGCCAAGGAAATGGACCTGGTCAAGCGCGACTCCATCGTCCGCGCCTTGAAATACATGGGCTTGAGCGCCAACCAGGCGATCACTGACATTCAGCTTGACCGTGTGTTCATCGGCTCTTGCACCAACTCGCGGATCGAAGACCTGCGCGCCGCTGCAGTGATCGCCAAGGGGCGCAAGGTTGCTTCGACCATCAAGCAGGCCATCGTGGTGCCGGGCTCGGGCCTGGTGAAGGCCCAGGCGGAAGCGGAAGGGCTGGACAAGATTTTCCTTGAAGCCGGTTTCGAATGGCGTGAGCCGGGGTGCTCGATGTGCCTGGCGATGAACCCGGACCGCTTGGAGTCGGGCGAGCATTGCGCCTCCACCTCCAACCGTAACTTCGAAGGCCGTCAGGGCGCCGGTGGCCGTACGCACCTGGTGAGCCCGGCCATGGCCGCGGCGGCGGCTGTCAACGGCCGTTTCGTCGACGTCCGCGAATTGATCTGAAGGAGCGCAGCATGAAAGCTTTTACCCAGCACACCGGTCTTGTCGCGCCTTTGGATCGTGCCAACGTCGACACCGACCAGATCATTCCCAAGCAATTCTTGAAGTCCATCAAGCGCACCGGTTTCGGCCCGAACCTGTTTGACGAATGGCGTTACCTGGATGTCGGCCAGCCTTACCAGGACAACTCCAAGCGGCCTTTGAACAAGGACTTCGTGCTCAACGCCGAGCGCTACCAAGGCGCCAGCGTGTTGCTGGCCCGTGAGAACTTCGGCTGCGGCTCGAGCCGCGAGCACGCGCCATGGGCCCTGGAAGAATACGGTTTCCGCAGCATCATCGCGCCGAGCTATGCCGACATTTTCTTCAACAACAGCTTCAAGAACGGCTTGCTGCCGATCATCCTCAGCGATGCTGACGTGGATGAGCTGTTCCAGCAGGTCGAGGCCAACCCTGGCTATCAACTGCAGGTCGACCTGGCCGCCCAGACCGTGACCCGTCCCGACGGGAAGGTGCTGGGTTTCGAGATCGACGCGTTTCGCAAGCATTGCCTGCTCAACGGCCTGGACGATATCGGCCTGACTTTGCAGGACGGCGAGGCGATTGCCGCGTTCGAGGCCAAGCACCGGGCGAGCCAGCCTTGGTTGTTTCGCGATGCTTGAAGGATTGATGTAGGCAGTACCGGCCTCATCGCGAGCAAGCTCGCTCCCACATTGGATTTGCGGCGTTCACAAAGCCCCTGTGGGAGCGAGCTTGCTCCGGGCGGCGATCCGACGATGAGGCCCGCCCAGGCAACACAACACCACAAGGACATCCCATGACCAGCACCGCCCACAGTCAGGTTGTACAAAAGCAATTCGGTGAACAGGCCTCGGCCTATCTGAGCAGTGCCGTGCACGCCCAGGGCGCTGAATTCGCGCTGCTGCAAGCTGCGTTGGCCGGCCGTGGCGATGCCCGGGTGCTGGACCTGGGGTGCGGCGCCGGCCATGTGAGTTTCCATGTAGCGCCGCTGGCCGGTGAAGTAGTGGCTTATGATTTGTCCCAGCAAATGCTCGATGTGGTCGCCACGGCGGCTGCCGAGCGTGGCCTGGGCAATGTCAGCACGGTATGCGGCGCCGCTGAGCGCTTGCCGTTCGCCGACGCTGAGTTCGACTTCGTGTTCAGCCGCTATTCGGCGCATCATTGGAGCGACCTGGGCCTGGCGTTGCGGGAAGTGCGCCGGGTGCTCAAGCCGGGCGGCGTGGTGGCGTTCATCGACGTCCTGTCGCCTGGCATGCCGTTGCTGGACACGTACCTGCAAAGCGTCGAAGTGCTGCGCGACACCAGCCACGTGCGCGATTATTCTGCCGGCGAGTGGTTGCGCCAGGTCAGCGAGGCGGGGTTGCACACCCGCAGCACCTCGCGCCAGCGCCTGCGCCTTGAATACCGCTCCTGGGTCGAGCGCATGCGCACCCCCGAGGTGATGCGGGCGGCGATTCTCCAGCTGCAGCGTTCGATGGGCGATGAAGTGCGTGAATATTTTGAGATTGAGGCCGATGGTTCGTTCAGTACAGATGTGTTGGTGCTGTGGGCCGAGCGATAGCATTTTTCCCGGCCAGGCGTTGGGTACAAAGCCCAGGCGTGTGCCGACAGAGCAAACGAGGAAAGCATGAGCAAGCAGATTCTGATTCTCCCAGGTGATGGCATTGGTCCGGAAATCATGGCCGAAGCGGTCAAGGTCCTGGAACTGGCGAACGACAAGTACGGCCTTGGCTTCGAACTCAGCCACGACGTGATCGGCGGCGCAGCCATCGACAAGCACGGCGTGCCCCTGGCCGATGAAACCCTGGACCGTGCCCGTGCAGCCGATGCCGTGCTGCTGGGCGCCGTGGGCGGCCCGAAATGGGACAAGATCGAACGCGACATCCGTCCTGAGCGCGGCCTGCTGAAGATTCGCGCGCAACTGGGCCTGTTCGGCAACCTGCGTCCGGCGATTCTCTACCCGCAACTGGCCGATGCATCGAGCCTGAAGCCGGAAATCGTCGCGGGCCTGGACATCCTCATCGTCCGCGAGTTGACCGGCGGCATCTACTTCGGCGCCCCGCGTGGCACCCGTGAGCTGGAAAATGGCGAGCGCCAGGCCTATGACACCCTGCCGTACAGCGAAAGCGAAATCCGCCGTATCGCCCGGGTTGGCTTCGACATGGCCCGCGTGCGTGGCAAGAAGCTGTGCTCGGTGGACAAGGCCAACGTACTGGCTTCCAGCCAACTGTGGCGTGAAGTGGTCGAGCAGGTGGCCAAGGATTACCCGGACATCGAGCTGAGCCACATGTACGTCGATAACGCCGCCATGCAACTGGTGCGTGCGCCGAAGCAGTTCGACGTGATCGTCACCGACAACCTGTTCGGCGACATCCTGTCCGACGAAGCGTCGATGCTCACCGGCTCCATCGGCATGCTGCCGTCGGCCTCCCTGGACGCCAACAACAAGGGCATGTACGAGCCGTGCCATGGTTCGGCGCCAGACATCGCCGGGCAGGACATTGCCAACCCGTTGGCGACCATCCTGTCGGTGTCGATGATGCTGCGTTACAGCTTCAACTTGAACGATGCCGCCGACGCGATCGAAAAAGCCGTCAGCGTGGTCTTGGACCAAGGCTTGCGCACCGGTGATATCTGGTCGCAAGGTTGTACCAAAGTCGGTACGCAGCAAATGGGCGATGCAGTAGTCGCCGCGCTGCGGAATCTGTAATCTTTCGGGCCCACCGCTCCGACGGTGGCCCACTTTTGTATAGGTGTAGTTGCGATGAAACGTGTAGGTCTGATCGGTTGGCGCGGCATGGTCGGTTCCGTGCTCATGCAGCGAATGCTGGAAGAGCAGGATTTCGATCTCATTGAGCCGGTGTTTTTCACCACTTCCAATGTCGGTGGCCAGGGCCCGTCCGTGGGCAAGGACACCGGTGCGCTCAAGGATGCCTACAGCATCGAAGAGCTCAAGACCCTCGACGTGATCCTGACCTGCCAGGGTGGCGACTACACCAGCGAAGTCTTCCCCAAGCTGCGTGAAGCCGGCTGGCAGGGTTACTGGATCGACGCCGCTTCCAGCCTGCGCATGCAGGACGACGCGGTGATCGTCCTCGACCCGGTGAACCGCAAGGTCATCGACCAGCAGCTGGACGCGGGCACCAAGAACTACATCGGCGGCAACTGCACCGTCAGCCTGATGCTGATGGGTCTGGGTGGCCTGTTCGAAGCCGGTCTGGTGGAGTGGATGAGTGCCATGACCTACCAGGCGGCGTCCGGTGCCGGCGCGCAGAACATGCGTGAGCTGATCAAGCAGATGGGCGCCACCCACGCCGCCGTCGCCGACGACCTGGCCAATCCGGCCAGTGCCATCCTCGACATCGACCGCAAGGTCGCCGAGGCGATGCGCAGCGATGCCTACCCGACCGAGAACTTCGGCGTACCGCTGGCCGGCAGCCTGATCCCCTGGATCGACAAGGAACTGCCTAACGGCCAGAGCCGCGAAGAGTGGAAGGCCCAGGCCGAAACCAACAAGATCCTGGGTCGCTTCAAGAGCCCGATCCCGGTGGACGGCATCTGCGTGCGCATCGGCGCCATGCGCTGCCACAGCCAGGCGCTGACCATCAAGCTGAACAAAGACGTGCCGATCGCCGACATCGAAGGGCTGATCAGCCAGCACAACCCTTGGGTCAAGCTGGTGCCGAACAACCGCGAAATCAGCATGCAGGAGCTGAGCCCGACCAAGGTCACCGGCACCCTGAATGTACCGGTGGGCCGTCTGCGCAAACTGAACATGGGTTCGCAATTCGTCGGTGCCTTCACCGTCGGCGACCAACTGCTGTGGGGCGCGGCCGAACCGCTGCGTCGCATGCTGCGGATCCTGCTCGAGCGTTGATCGAATGCGGCTGTGAAAGAACCCGTGCCTTGTGAGAGGTGCGGGTTTTTTATTGGGGGGCAATTGTGTGTCAGGGCGGGCCTCATCGCGAGCTCGCTCCCACAGGTTTTGTGGTCACTGAAGATCCCATGTGGGAGCGAGCTTGCTCGCGATGAGGCCCGCCCAGGCACTGCAAACCCTCCGGCCAATTGCCTGCATACCCACCACCCGGTAAAGTGCCGCTCCCCACGTTTTACCTGAGGTAGACCCATGAGCCAGTCCTTTGATATTGCCGTGATCGGCGCCACCGGTACTGTCGGCGAAACCCTCGTCCAGATTCTCGAAGAGCGGGACTTCCCGGTCGGCAACCTGCACCTGCTGGCCAGCAGCGAATCGGCAGGCAGCTCGGTGATGTTCCGCGGCAAAAACGTGCGGGTGCGCGAAGTCGACGAATTCGATTTCAGCAAAGTCCAACTGGTGTTCTTCGCCGCCGGCCCGGCGGTGACCCTGAGTTTCGCCCCGCGGGCCACGGCGGCTGGCTGTGCGCTGATCGACCTGTCCGGCGCCTTGCCGCCCGAACAGGCGCCGCAGATCGTGCCGGAAGCCAATGCCCAGGTGCTCGCCGGTTTGAGCAAGCCGTTGCAGGTCAGCAGCCCCAGCGCTTCGGCCACGGCCTTGGCGGTCGTGCTGGCGCCGCTGCGCGAATGCCTGGACTTGCAGCGCATCAGCCTGACCGCCAGCCTCGCCGTGTCGGCCCAGGGCCGCGTGGCCGTGAGCGAATTGGCGCGCCAGACCGCCGAGCTGCTCAACGCCCGTCCGCTGGAGCCGAAATTCTTTGATCGGCAGATGGCGTTCAACCTGCTGGCCCAGGTCGGCACCCCGGACGAGCAGGGCCATACGCAGCTGGAAAAGCGCCTGGTCCGCGAGTTGCGCCAGGTGCTGAATCAACCTTTGTTAAAGATTTCCGTAACTTGCATTCAAGCCCCGGTGTTTTTTGGCGATAGCTTTAGCGTGACTGTGCAGTCTGCGAGCCCCATCGACCTGGCCAAGGTCAACGCGGCGTTGGAAGCGGCACCCGGTATCGAGCTGGTGGAGGCGGGCGATTACCCGACGGCGGTGGGCGATGCGGTGGGGCAGGATGTGGTCTACGTTGGTCGTGTTCGCGGTGGGATCGACGATCCGGCGGAACTAAATATGTGGCTGACGTCAGATAACGTGCGCAAGGGCGCGGCGCTCAATGCCGTGCAGGTGGCTGAGTTGTTGATAAAAGGCTTGCTGTAAAAGATACTTGGCGTCAATTTGTCGAATGATTCTAGCCGGGCGCTATGCTTGGTCGGAATGCTGAAGGCGAACATCCCTCTGGGGGACTTTCCCGGGGCATGAGTGAAATGATCGCGCGCACCGTCGCATCGGGGCTGCGCGCAATGCCTTACGGCAGCGGCATCAATACCTTCTCGCTGGCCGAGGAATGTTCAAACAAAGGAAGAGGCTATGGTTCAAGTTCGCAAACTGGTGTTAGCAATAGCGGCCGCCTCGGCGCTGTCCTCCGGTATGGCGCAAGCGCTCGGGCTCGGGGAATTGACCCTGAAGTCGACGCCGAACCAGCCCCTGGTCGCCGAGATCGAGTTGCTCGACGTCCAGCAGCTGACCGCCGCCGAAGTCGTGCCGAGCCTGGCCTCGCCCGATGACTTCGCCAAGGCCGGCGTCGACCGCCAGGCCTTTCTCAATGACCTGAGCTTCACCCCGGTGATCAACGCCAATGGCAAGAGCGTCCTGCGGGTAACGTCCAGCCGGCCGCTGTCCGAACCCATGGTCAAGTTCCTGGTGCAGGTGATGTGGCCTAACGGCCGTCTGCTGCGCGACTATAGCGTTTTGCTCGATCCTTCCAAATTCTCGCCACAGGCCGCCGACGCCGCCCGGGCGAAACCGCCCCAGGTCGTGTCCACGCCGGTCACCGGGGCCACCAAGCCTTCGCAATACACCACCACGCCGCGCGATACCCTGTGGGAAATCGCCGCCAAGGCGCGCAACGGTGGGTCGGTCCAGCAAACCATGCTGGCGATCCAGGCGTTGAACCCGAACGCATTCATCAACGGCAACATCAACCTGCTCAAGACCGGTCAGGTCTTGCGCCTGCCGGACCCCGTGCAAAGCACTGCGTTGCCGCAACCCCAGGCCATCGCTGAAGTGGCTGCGCAGAACGCCGCCTGGCGCTCGGGTCGTCGTGGCGTGGCGGGTGCTGGCAAGCAGCAGTTGGATGCCACCAAGCGTGGCCGTGGCGAAGGCGCGCCGGCACAGGCTGCCGGTCGCGACAACTTGAGCCTGGTGTCGGCCGACTCGGCGAAGGCGGGCGGCAAGGGCAAGGGCGCTGCCGGCGATGCCCAGGCGCTCACCAACAAGCTTGCAGTCACCCAGGAAAGCCTCGACTCGGCTCGCCGGGATAACGAAGAACTGAAAAGCCGCATGGCGGATCTGCAGAGCCAACTGGACAAACTGCAGCGCCTGATCGAGCTGAAGAACAACCAACTGGCCAAGATGCAGGCCGAAGGTGCCGCCGTTCCTCCTGCTGGCGAGGCACCTCCTGCAATGTCCGCAGAGTTGACCCCTGCGCCAGCGGCACAGGCCCCGACGGCTGCGCCTGCGCCAGAGGCGGTCCCGGAAGCGACGCCGCCTGCCGCTCCGGTCGAGCCGACGCCTGCCGCGTCCAACGAGCAAAAATACAACGACCTGCTGACCAACCCGATCCTGCTGGGATTGATTGGCGGCGGCGCGCTGCTCCTGCTGTTGCTGCTGTTGCTGCTCGCCCGTCGCCGCAAGGCTCAACAGGAAGCGGAAAAGCACTTGCGCATGGCCCGAGCCCTCGAGGAGGAGGCTGACTTCTCCCCGGAGCTCGATCTGCCCCCGAGCAGCTTCGAGGGCATTGACGTTCCGCCACCGAGCGTAAAACTCGAGCCAAAACCCGCGCCTGCCCCTGCACCAGTCCCCAAGCCGGCCCCGGTGGTCGCGCCTGTGGTGGTCACACCGCCTATCGCGGCGCCATTGGTGGCTCCGGCTGCCGAGCGCTCCGACGACGTGTTGCCCCAGGCCCAGTCCCATATCGACCGCGGTCGCTTGAACCAGGCCGCCGACCTGCTTGAACAAGGCATCAAGGCCGAGCCCCAGCGCAGCGACCTGCGCCTGAAGCTGATGGAAGTCTACGGTCAGCAGGGCGACCGCGACGCTTTCGTCGCCCAGGAACGCCAGTTGGTGGCCAATGGCGAGAATTTCGCCCAGGTCGAACAGCTGAAAAGCCGTTTCCCGGCCATGGTGGTCGCCACCGCGGCAGGCTTGGCCGCCGCGACAGTGGCAGCGGAGCTGGACGCGCAGTACGTCAAGGACCTGTTGGAAGACAAGACGCCGACCGACGAGGAGCTGGACAGCGCCTTTGACTTGAGCCTGGATGACCTGGAAACGACCCCGGTCGCGCCGACACCAGAGCCTGTCGCTGAGCTGGACGCGTTCCCGGAAGACGACGATCTGAGTTTCGAGTCGGTGCTCAAGCAACAGACTCAAGCCAACGAAAGCCTGGACGACCTGTCGGAATTCGACCTGGACCTGGGCGCCGATGCGCCGACCCCGATCCCGGCGCTCGACGATGAAGACTTCCTGCTCGATCTGGACGACGACCTCAAGGGCCTGGATTTGCCTGCGACTGAAACGCCAGCCTTGGCCGACATCCCAGCCGACGATCTCGAACTGCCGGCGGATTTCGATCTGTCCCTGTCTGATGAAATGGACGCGCACGATGCGCCCAAGGATGCCTTCGAGTCCGAGCTGGACGATGTAAACGCCGAGTTGGATCGTCTGTCCGACACGCTGGGCCAGCCGACGTTTACCGCCGAAGATGCCCTGGTCGGTGCTGAAGACGAACCCGACTTCGACTTCCTTAGCGGTACCGACGAAGTGGCGACCAAGCTCGATCTGGCCCAGGCCTACATCGACATGGGCGACAACGACGGCGCCCGCGACATCCTCGGCGAAGTCCTCAGCGAAGGCGACGCCACCCAGAAGAGCGAAGCGCAGGAGATGTTGTCGCGCCTGGCTTGAGTCAGCGATTGAACAAAAACGGCAGCCGGTGAGGCTGCCGTTTTTGTTTGTGGGCAATTCACGCTGCTCTTGTGGCGAGGGAGCTTGCTCCCGCTCGAGTGCGCAGCGCTCGCAAAAGTGCTCGACGCGCCATGGAGAGGGTCTGCTTCGCAGCCCAGCGGGAGCAAGCTCCCTCGCCACAAGGACTTGTCTTGGTCTGAAAAATCATCTGGGCTCCTGTGGGGGCGAGCTTGCTCCGGGCGGCGATCCGACGATAGCGCCAGACCATTCAACACAGGATCACCCGCCGGACTGGCATCCCAAGCCATCGGCCTTATAATGCCCGCCTTTGCGTACCTCAGCAGGCTGTAATTCCTTGGCAAACATAGACAACCCGGCCGCCGAAATGGCGGCCGACGGCTTTTTCCGGATCGCCTTGGGCGTTGAATACAAAGGCTCGCGCTATCGTGGCTGGCAGCGCCAGGCTTCCGGTGTATTGACGGTGCAGGAAACCCTTGAAAACGCCCTGTCCAAAGTCGCCGACTCACCCGTGTCGCTGCATTGCGCCGGCCGTACCGATGCTGGCGTGCATGCCTGCGGCCAAGTGGTGCATTTCGACACCCAGGTCGAGCGTTCGATGAAGGCTTGGGTGATGGGCGCCAACATCAACTTGCCCCACGACGTCAGCGTCAGTTGGGCGAAGGTGATGCCGGCGCACTTCCATGCCCGCTTCAAGGCCATCGCCCGGCGGTATCGCTACGTGATCTACAACGATCAGATCCGCCCGGCGCACCTGAACGAAGAAATCACCTGGAATCACCGCCCGCTGGACGTCGAGCGCATGGCCGAGGCCGCGCAATACCTGGTCGGCGTGCACGACTTCAGCGCCTTTCGCGCCGGCCAGTGCCAGGCCAAGTCGCCGATCAAAGAGTTGCATCACCTGCGCGTGACTCGTCACGGCAAGATGATCGTGCTCGACATCCGCGCCAGCGCGTTCCTGCATCACATGGTGCGCAACATTGCCGGCGTGTTGATGACCATTGGTGCTGGCGAACGGCCGGTGGAGTGGATCAAAGAAGTGCTCGACAGTCGTGTCCGTCGCTCCGGTGGCGTCACGGCGCACCCGTTTGGCTTGTACCTGGTACAGGTCGAATATCGCGATGAGTTCGAGCTGCCGGAGCGTTACATCGGGCCACATTTCCTCACGGGCTTCTCGGAACTCGACGGCTGACGCCCTCCGCAGCATTTGCTACCATCCGGGACTTTCACGCAATTGCCTGAGGTTTTACCCACCATGCCGGTCGTTCGCAGCAAGATTTGCGGGATCACCCGCGTCGAGGACGCGTTGGCGGCGGTCGAGGCCGGGGCCGATGCCATCGGGCTGGTGTTCTACGCCAAGAGCCCGCGCGCGGTGACGGTGCAGCAGGCGAGGGCGATCATCGAGGCCTTGCCGCCGTTCGTGACGTCCGTGGGCCTGTTCGTCAATGCCAGTCGTTGCGAGTTGGGCGAAATACTCGATGCGGTGCCGCTGGGCTTGTTGCAGTTCCATGGCGACGAGGCCCAAGCCGATTGCGAAGGCTGGCATCGTCCGTACATCAAGGCGTTGCGGGTCAAGGCCGGGGATGACATTGCCGCCAGTTGCGCAGCGTTCGCCAGTGCCAGCGGCATTTTGCTGGACACCTATGTGGAAGGCGTTCCCGGAGGGACCGGCGAAGCGTTCGATTGGTCGCTGGTGCCCCAAGGCTTGGACAAACCGATTATCCTGGCCGGTGGCCTGACTGTGGACAACGTGGCCCAGGCCATTCGCCAGGTTCGCCCTTACGCGGTGGACGTGAGCGGAGGCGTGGAGCAGAGCAAGGGCATCAAGGACCCTGCAAAGATTCGTGCATTCATGGCCGCTGTGCGCAGTAGCCAGTCGTCAATGTGACGGCTGGCAGACTGCCGCCGTCCATACCAGCACTGTACAAAACAGGCAGGCGCCGCCTCCGGGTGGGCCGATAGCGAAGTGGTAGCCGCCGTGCGGTTGCCGGGATGGCTGAGGAAGGTTGGGTTGCACGCAGGTCATGTCTTGCACTGACCGTGGCGGCCCCTCGACTCGCCGCACAATGAATTTAGCTCAAGGGCATACGCGGGGCCGCGAACCAAAGCGTTCGGGCCGCCGGTACTGGAGAAAGAAAGCATGAGCAACTGGTTGGTAGACAAACTGATCCCTTCGATCATGCGTTCCGAGGTGAAGAAAAGCTCGGTGCCTGAAGGTCTGTGGCACAAATGTCCATCCTGCGAAGCGGTGCTGTACCGTCCCGAGCTGGAAAAGACCCTGGACGTTTGCCCCAAGTGCAACCACCACATGCGCATCGGCGCGCGTGCCCGTATCGACATTTTCCTCGATGCCGAAGGCCGTGTTGAGCTGGGTGCCGACCTGGAGCCAGTGGATCGCCTGAAATTCCGCGACGGCAAGAAATACAAGGACCGCCTGACCGCTGCCCAGAAGCAGACCGGCGAAAAAGACGCGCTGATATCCATGACTGGCACCCTGCTGGGCATGCCGGTGGTGGTCTCGGCCTTTGAATTCTCCTTCATGGGCGGTTCCATGGGCGCCATCGTCGGTGAGCGCTTCGTTCGTGCCGCCAACTACGCTCTGGAAAACCGTTGCCCGATGATCTGCTTCGCCGCTTCCGGCGGTGCGCGGATGCAGGAAGCGCTGATCTCCCTGATGCAAATGGCCAAGACCTCCGCGGTGCTGGCGCGTCTGCGCGAAGAAGGCATTCCGTTCATCTCGGTGCTGACCGACCCGGTCTACGGCGGTGTTTCCGCCAGTCTGGCGATGCTGGGCGACGTGATCGTCGGCGAGCCGAAAGCCTTGATCGGCTTTGCCGGCCCGCGCGTGATCGAGCAGACCGTGCGTGAAAAACTGCCGGAAGGCTTCCAGCGCAGTGAGTTCCTGCTGGAGCACGGCGCCATCGACATGATCATCCATCGTCAGGAGCTGCGTCCGCGCCTGGGCAACCTGCTGGCACAACTGATGGGTCTGCCGACGCCGAAATTCGTCGCCGCACCGATCGAGCCGATCGTGGTTCCGCCAGTGCCTGCCGGGCTATGACCCAACGCACCCTGGGCGACTGGCTTGCCTACCTCGAGCAGTTGCATCCATCGGCCATCGACATGGGGTTGGAGCGCTCGCAAACGGTAGCGTCCCGCATGGGACTGGCCAAGCCGGCGCCCCGGGTCATCACCGTCACCGGCACCAACGGCAAGGGTTCGACCTGCGCCTTCGTGGCTTCGCTGCTACGAGCCCAGGGGCTGAGCGTCGGTGTCTACAGCTCGCCGCACCTGCTGCGCTACAACGAGCGGGTGCAAGTGAACGGCGTCGAAGCCACTGACGCCCAGCTGTGTGAAGCCTTTGCCGCGGTGGAAGCCGGGCGAGGCGATACAACCCTCACTTATTTCGAGATGGGCACCCTGGCGGCGTTCTGGTTGTTTGCCCGTGCCGGTCTCGATGCGGTCGTGCTGGAAGTGGGCCTGGGCGGACGGCTGGATACGGTCAACCTGGTGGACGCAAACATTGCCCTGGTCACCAGCATTGGCGTGGACCATGCCGATTACCTGGGCGATACCCGCGAATCCGTGGCCTTCGAGAAGGCCGGCATCTTTCGCCAGGGCGCGCCTGCGCTTTGCGGCGATCTCAATCCCCCCCAGCCGTTGCTGGACAAGGTTCGCGAATTGAGCTGCCCGTTCTTTCTACGCGGTCGGGATTTCGACCTGGCGATGACCGAGCAGCATTGGCAATGGCGCGGCAGCGACCTGCAGGGCAGTCCGGTGGAGTTGCACGATCTGCCCTTGCTGGATCTGCCGATGGAAAACGCCGCGCTGGCGCTGCAGGCCTACCTGTTGCTGGGCTTGCCATGGGATGCCGGGCAAATCGTCCAGGCGCTGCAGGCGACCCGTGTGGTCGGGCGCCTCGATCGTCGTCAGTTCAATTGGCAAGGCAAGCGCCTGAACCTGTTGCTGGATGTCGGCCATAACCCTCACGCGGCGCAGTACCTGGCCGAGCGCCTGGCACGGCGGCCCGTGGTGGGGCGGCGCCTGGCGGTGTTCGGGCTGCTGTCCGACAAGGATCTGGATGGCGTTGTCGAGGCGTTGGGTGCTAGTGTCCAGCATTGGGCGGTGACGCCACTGGATTCGCCGCGCTCGCGTACCGCGGCTGAGCTGCAGGAAGCCTTGCAGCGCCATGGCGCTTCAGTGCAAGCCTACGCTAGCGTGGCCGCCGCGTTGGAAGGGCAGTGCGCCCTGGCGACGGCCGATGATGAAATCCTGCTGTTCGGATCATTTTTTTGTGTTGCCGAGGCCCTTCAATGGTTGGCCCGGCGCTCCACGGAGGAGGCTGCAGATGGCATTGCTGGATAAGGCGTACAAGCAGCGCATGGTCGGGGCCCTGGTGTTGGTGGCCCTGGCGGTGATTTTCCTGCCAATGCTGTTTTCCCGTCAGGACGAGCAACGCCAGGTCACGGTCGACGCGCCGGCCGCGCCCCAGGCGCCTTCGGTGCCGCCTGTGCAAGTCGAGCCAGTGGTGGTGCCCGAGCCCCAGACGTTGCCTCAGGAACCTGTGCCAAGCGACGAGGAATTGGCTGAGCAGCCTGCGGTGCCTTCTACGCCGATTGCACCTGCACCTGCACCTGCCACGCCTGCCCCCGCCGCGCCAAGCAAACCGACTGTCGCGCCGGTGCCTGTTCCAGCAACACCAGCTATCAAGCCGGCCCCGAGCCAGCCGATCACTGCGGCGCCCACCAAGCCGGACACGACCCAGAGTCGTGTGGATGCCAATGGCCTGTCGGTCAGCTGGTCGGTGCAACTGGCCAGCCTGACCAGTCGCGAAAGTGCCGAGAACTTGCAGAAAACCCTGCGCAGCCAGGGCTACAACGCCTACATCCGTTCTGCTGATGGCAAGAATCGGGTGTTTGTCGGGCCGCTGATCGAGCGTGCCGAAGCCGACCGCCTGCGTGATCTGCTCGGCCGCCAGCAGAACCTCAAGGGTTTTGTGGTGCGCTTCCAGCCAGAGCGCGGTTGACAGCGATTTAGCTGATTTGAATCGTGCAGCTTACCGACAGCCCTGCGCTCTGCTAAAATGCGCCGCCTTATCCGTCTGTAGGCTGCACCGTGCCATTTACCTGGGTTGACTGGGCGATCGTTGCGATCGTCGCCATCTCCGCATTGATCAGTCTGAGCCGCGGCTTCGTCAAGGAAGCCCTCTCGCTGCTGACCTGGATCATCGCGGGAGTCGTGGCCTGGATGTTTGGTGGTTCGCTGTCCCAGTACCTCGCCGGATACATCGAAACTCCGTCGGCTCGCGTGATCGCGGGCTGTGCCATCTTGTTTATCGCCACCTTGCTGGTTGGCGCAATGATCAATTATCTGATCGGCGAACTGATTCGCGTCACCGGGCTTTCCGGGACGGACCGGTTCCTGGGCATGGCCTTTGGCGCGGCGCGTGGCGCGTTGCTGGTGGTCGTGGCCGTCGGGCTCTTGAGCCTGGGGCCGGTACAGCAGGATACGTGGTGGCAGGAGTCCCGGCTCGTGCCTCAATTTTTATTGGTCGCAGACTGGTCCAAAAACCTGATCCTGGGTTGGAGCAGTCAGTGGCTTGCCAGCGGTATCAGCGTACCCGCTGAAATACCGTTCAAGGAACACCTCTTGCCGATGGCCAAAACGCCGCAGTAAGTGTGTTCAGTTCAGATCCATTAAGTAGGGGTTGCGTCGCATGTGTGGCATCGTCGGTATCGTCGGTAAGTCGAACGTCAATCAGGCGCTGTATGACGCGCTAACCGTGCTCCAGCACCGCGGCCAGGACGCTGCCGGTATCGTGACCAGCCATGACGGCCGGTTATTCCTGCGCAAGGACAACGGCCTGGTGCGTGATGTGTTCCACCAGCGCCATATGCAGCGCCTGGTCGGTCACATGGGTATCGGCCACGTGCGCTACCCGACCGCGGGCAGCTCGACGTCGGCTGAAGCCCAGCCGTTCTACGTCAACTCGCCGTACGGCATCACCTTGGCGCACAACGGCAACCTGACCAACGTCGAGCAACTGGCCAAGGAGATCTACGAATCTGACTTGCGCCACGTCAACACCAATTCCGACTCGGAAGTGATGCTCAACGTCTTCGCTCATGAGCTGGCCCAGCGCGGCAAGCTGCAGCCTACCGAAGAAGACGTGTTCGCCGCCGTGACCGACGTGCACAACCGTTGCGTCGGTGGCTATGCGGTGGTGGCGATGATCACCGGCTACGGCATCGTCGGCTTCCGCGATCCCCACGGTATCCGCCCGATCGTGTTCGGCCAGCGCCACACCGACGAAGGCGTCGAATACATGATCGCCTCCGAAAGCGTGTCCCTGGACGTGCTGGGCTTCACCCTGATTCGCGACCTGGCTCCGGGCGAAGCGGTCTACATCACTGAAGACGGCAAGCTGCACACCCGTCAGTGCGCGACCAACCCGTCCTTGACCCCGTGCATCTTCGAACACGTCTACCTGGCGCGTCCGGACTCGATCATCGACGGCGTCTCGGTCTACAAGGCCCGCCTGCGCATGGGTGAAAAACTGGCCGACAAGATCCTGCGCGAGCGTCCGGACCATGACATCGACGTGGTTATCCCGATCCCGGACACCAGCCGCACCGCGGCCCTGGAGCTGGCGAACCACCTGGGCGTCAAGTTCCGCGAAGGCTTCGTGAAGAACCGCTACATTGGCCGGACCTTCATCATGCCGGGCCAGGCAGCACGGAAAAAATCCGTACGCCAGAAGCTCAACGCCATCGAACTGGAATTCCGTGGCAAGAACGTGATGCTGGTGGACGACTCCATCGTGCGTGGCACCACGTGCAAGCAGATCATCCAGATGGCCCGTGAAGCCGGCGCCAAGAACGTGTATTTCTGCTCTGCGGCCCCGGCCGTGCGCTACCCTAACGTCTACGGCATCGACATGCCGAGTGCCCATGAGCTGATCGCTCATAACCGTACCACCCAGGACGTGGCCGACCTGATCGGCGCCGACTGGTTGATCTACCAGGACCTGCCGGACCTGATCGAAGCGGTCGGTGGCGGCAAGATCAAGATCGAGCACTTCGATTGCGCGGTATTCGACGGCAAGTACGTCACCGGCGACATCGACGAGGCCTACCTGAACAAGATCGAGAACGCACGTAACGATGCGTCCAAGGCCAAGACTCAGGCGGTCAGTGCGATCATCGATCTGTACAACAACTGATTAACCAACCGGCCCTGAGGGGCCGGTTTGCGTTTAAACCGATTTCAGGAGTGACAGCATGAGTCAGGATTGGGATGCCGGTCGGCTGGACAGCGACCTTGAAGGCGTAGCGTTCGATACCCTGGCGGTTCGCGCGGGTCAGCACCGTACACCGGAAGCCGAACATGGCGATCCGATGTTCTTCACCTCCAGCTACGTGTTCCGCACCGCTGCCGATGCAGCCGCACGGTTTGCTGGCGAAGTGCCGGGCAACGTTTACTCGCGCTACACCAACCCGACCGTGCGGGCCTTCGAGGAGCGCATTGCCGCCCTGGAAGGCGCCGAGCAAGCCGTGGCCACTGCCACCGGCATGGCTGCGATCATGGCCGTGGTGATGAGCCTGTGCAGCGCTGGCGACCACGTGCTGGTGTCGCGCAGCGTCTTCGGCTCGACCATCAGCCTGTTCGAAAAGTACTTCAAGCGCTTTGGCGTGGAAGTCGATTACGTGCCCCTGGCGGATCTGTCCGCTTGGGATGCGGCAATCAAGGCCAATACCAAGCTGCTGTTCGTCGAGTCGCCTTCCAACCCTCTGGCCGAGCTGGTGGACATCGCCGCGCTGGCGGAAATCGCCCACGCCAAGGGCGCCATGCTGGTGGTCGATAACTGCTTCTGTACCCCGGCGCTGCAACAACCGCTGAAGTTGGGTGCGGACGTGGTGGTGCATTCGGCGACCAAGTTCATCGACGGCCAGGGCCGTTGCATGGGTGGCGTGGTGGCCGGTCGTAGCGAGCAGATGAAGGAAGTAGTGGGCTTTTTGCGCACTGCAGGCCCGACCCTCAGCCCGTTCAACGCCTGGATCTTCCTCAAGGGCCTGGAAACCCTCGGCCTGCGCATGAAAGCCCATTGCGCCAACGCCCAGGCCCTGGCCGAGTGGCTGGAGCAGCAGGACGGCATCGAGAAAGTGCATTACGCCGGCCTCAAGAGCCATCCGCAACATGACCTGGCCTTGCGTCAGCAGCGCGGTTTCGGCGCGGTGGTGAGCTTCGAGGTCAAGGGGGGCAAGGAGGGCGCCTGGCGCTTCATCGACGCGACCCGGTTGATTTCCATCACCGCCAACCTGGGTGACAGCAAGACCACCATCACCCACCCGAGCACCACGTCCCACGGTCGCCTGTCGCCCCAGGAACGTGAATCGGCGGGTATTCGTGACAGCCTGATCCGCGTTGCGGTCGGTTTGGAAGACGTGGCCGATCTGCAAGCCGACCTGGCCCGCGGGTTGGCGGCCTTGTGATCGAGCTGGCTACGCCGCCGAGCGGCACTCATGGCCGGGTTGCACTGGTTACGGGCGCCGCACGGGGCATCGGCCTGGGCATCGCTGCCTGGTTGATCTGTGAAGGCTGGCAGGTGGTGCTGACCGACCTGGACCGCGAGCGCGGTTCCAAGGTGGCGAAGACCCTGGGCGACAATGCCTGGTTCATCGCCATGGACGTGGCGGACGAGGCGCAGGTCGCCACTGGTATCGCCGAGGTGCTCGGGCAGTTCGGGCGGCTCGACGCGCTGGTGTGCAACGCGGCCATTGCTGATCCGCACAACATCACCCTGGAAAGCCTGGACCTGGCTTATTGGAATCGGGTCCTGGCGGTGAACCTGGGTGGGCCGATGCTGCTGGCCAAGCACTGCGCGCCGTATCTGCGCGCTCACAACGGCGCCATCGTCAATCTGGCCTCGACCCGCGCCGCGCAATCGGAACCCGACACCGAAGCCTATGCGGCGAGCAAGGGCGGCTTGCTGGCTCTCACTCATGCCCTGGCAATCAGTCTCGGGCCGGAGATCCGGGTCAACGCCGTCAGCCCTGGCTGGATCGACGCGCGTGATCCCTCTCAGCGTCGCGCAGAGCCGCTGACCGACGCCGATCACGCCCAGCATCCAGCGGGCAGGGTAGGCACGGTAGAGGACGTGGCGGCGATGGTGGCGTGGCTGTTGTCGCGCAATGCCGGTTTTGTCACGGGTCAGGAGTTCGTGGTGGACGGCGGCATGACCAAGAAAATGATTTATACGTAAGTGCAGTTGCGGGTGCCGTTTGAAACTGTTTTGAAAAAACTTCAACCCTGCTATTGACTTAGCTTCGGTACCTGCGTAAATTTCGCGGCCTCAACGAAGCAAAGGGTGATTAGCTCAGCTGGGAGAGCGTCTGCCTTACAAGCAGAATGTCGGCGGTTCGATCCCGTCATCACCCACCATGTTTTACGAGAGTTTTGCGAAAGCAAGACGGAAGCTGTCAAAAGCCTCCACCGACGCGCAGCGGTAGTTCAGTCGGTTAGAATACCGGCCTGTCACGCCGGGGGTCGCGGGTTCGAGTCCCGTCCGCTGCGCCATATTTTCCGAAGCAGGTTCGCCTGGTTCGAGATTCAAGCCCAAGGGTTTGGATCAGACGAGTTAACTGGACGCAAGTCCATAGCGATACGCAGCGGTAGTTCAGTCGGTTAGAATACCGGCCTGTCACGCCGGGGGTCGCGGGTTCGAGTCCCGTCCGCTGCGCCATATCTGCTTCGAGGCCCACTGAACGCCTTGAAGCTAAGAAGAAAGCTGCAAAGCTACTTCTAGTCGATAGCAAAGACCCTGGTCGAAAGACCGGGGTTTTTTGTTTTCGGGATTTGAAAGATTGGAACAAGCCCGTGGCGAGGGAGCTTGCTCCCGCTGGGCTGCGAAGCAGCCCTTGTTGTTGGCGGCTTCAGAACCCCAATTTATCCCGCAACCCGTAATACCAAGCCCCCAGCGCCGCAAACGGCGTACGCAACAACTGACCGCCAGGGAAAGGGTAGTGGGGCAGGTCCGCAAACGCATCAAAACGCTCAGCCTGACCACGCAGCGCCTCAGCCAGGACCTTGCCCGCCAGGTGCGTATACGTCACGCCATGGCCGCTGCAGCCCTGGGAATAATAAATGTTATCCCCGAGCCGCCCGACCTGCGGAAGACGCGACAGCGTCAGCAGGAAATTTCCGGTCCAGGCGTAATCAATCTTCACATCCTTGAGCTGCGGGAAGGCCTTGAGCATCTTCGGCCGAATGATCGCCTCGATGTTCGCCGGATCCCTCGCGCCATACACCACGCCGCCACCGAAGATCAGGCGCTTGTCGCCCGTCAGCCGGTAGTAATCGAGCAGGTAGTTGCAGTCTTCGACGCAATAATCCTGAGGCAGCAGGCTATGCGCCAACTCATCGCTCAGCGGCTCGGTGGCGATTACCTGCGTACCGCAAGGCATCGACTTGGCCGCCAGCTCCGGCACCAGATTGCCCAGGTAAGCATTGCCCGCCACGATAATGAACTTGGCCCTGACCTTGCCCTGTGGCGTATGCACAACCGGGCTCGCGCCACGCTCGATGCGCACCGCTGGCGACTGTTCATAAATCACCCCGCCCAGCGACTCCACAGCCGCCGCTTCGCCCAGCGCCAGGTTGAGCGGATGAATATGCCCACCGCTCATATCGAGCATGCCGCCCACATACTCATCGCAAGCCACCACCTCGCGAATGCGCCGCTGATCCAGCAACTCCAGCTGGGTATGCCCGAAACGCTCCCATAAACGCTTCTGCGACTCCAGGTGGCCCATCTGTTTAGCGGTGAGGGCGGCGAATACACCACCGTCCTTCAAATCACACTCAATCTGATACTTCGCCACCCGCTCACGAATGATCCGTCCGCCCTCGAACGCCATGTTGCCCAGCAACTGCGCCTGTTGAGGGCCAACGCTGCGTTCGATCACATCAATATCGCGGCTATAACTGTTAACGATCTGCCCGCCGTTACGACCCGAAGCCCCAAAGCCGACTTTGGCGGCCTCAAGCACGGTGACTTTGAAACCGTTCTCCAGCAAAAACAGCGCAGAGGACAGGCCGGTGTAACCAGCGCCGATCACGCAAACATCCGTCTCGACGTCATCCTGCAGGGCAGGGCGCGGAGGAACCGGGTTGGCCGATGCGGCGTAATAGGACGCTGGATAGGATGTGTTCGCCATTCTGCAACCTCTGTTTTATATTTTTTACGAATGCAGCGATCCTACCCGAGATAAAAATCGGCCGCCAGCCACCGCCAAATCTTCGTCGCATCGGCGAAATTAAATATTTTGCATATTCATAGGGTTAGGTGAAAAAAAGGTGTTGACACCCCTCCGGAATTCCGTAGAATGCCGCCTCACAGCAGGCACGTAGCTCAGTTGGTTAGAGCACCACCTTGACATGGTGGGGGTCGTTGGTTCGAGTCCAATCGCGCCTACCAAACAAAATCCGCTCTGCTGGGCGGTCTAGAAGGGCTCACCGAAAGGTGGGCCCTTTTTTGTTGGCGTACACATAAGGACATGGTCATGCGGGTTGTCACTTCCGTAACTTTTCTTGCTTTAGCACTTGCTGGTTGCTCTGGAATACCTTCAGTTCCATACGAAGAGCCTGCTCAATCAGAGGGAGTGGCGCGTGTTCGCCTTATCACGAACTCTGATGTGTACGGAGATAGCGTCGTTGGCAGTTGTGCTCCTGCTACCCGGCATAAGATGGCTGAAGCCGGACGTTTCGGGCAGGACGGTACAGCGAGCATCAACTATCCGCAGTATCCCCTGAAGTCGGCGAGCATTGGCATACCGAAAAGAGTTTGGCCCAGTCTTATCCAGTACATCCCTGCAATTCGGATGGGGGAAGGGGCTTACAAAGAGGTCGTAACCGAGTATCGCGTCAGGACGGATTTGCCATTCCAGATTGCGACCCAGGGCGCGACCATTGCGGGCAACGGCAGCTCTTACCGGACCTGTGGTGGCCAGGCGTTCGTTTACAAGCTGGAACCAGGGAAAGACTACGAAGCGGTGGTAGGGGTGGATAGCAGACCAAGCGAAGATGGCGAGCCAGCGCTAATTTGCATGTTGGCGGTTCTCGAGTTGAGCGCGGTGCCTGGCACTTCCATTGTGGTCCCACAAAAGCTGACGCATGCTGCGGCTCCGCAGGTGCTTTGCAAAAACTAATAAGCACAGCCCGCCGTCGAGGGGGTTTTGCGTCTAGCAGAAACGAGAAAGCCCCGACTTGGATCGGGGCTTTTGCGTTGCGGCGGATAAAGGGAGAACGGGGACAGACCACGGTTATTATTCTGGTCCTAAAACAATCCTCGGTGAGGCTCGCATATTCCAGTCCTTGGGTTTTTAGGCAAAGGACTGGAATTCGGTATTTCAAGCCTGCCCATGATAAAAGGTGATCGTCTCCTTTAAGGAGTCCGAAAACTCATAGATTTCATCGAGTGAGTTTATAGGGTGACGAGTTTCATTTTTGTCTTTGTCAAATACGCCTAGATATTTTTGGGTTCTATTGAAGTGGAGCCTTGCGATTGGCTTTCGATTGTTATCGTCCAATAAGATTCCAAAGTAGCTCTGGGTGTCTCGGTGTGCGATTCGTTTCGAGTCGATTACTGTGCGCACTATCGCCTTTATGATATGGAAGCCCTCTAATTCTTCCATCGTAGTAAGGACTCTATCCTCTGGCGTATCATTTGTGTCGGGCTGGCTCTCGGATACAACCCGTTCAGCTGGAGTCGGTAGCGGAACGCCGCTGATCGCGGATTTCAAGCGATCGTTAATTTGATCGTTTAGGAACTGAGATGCGGCTTTTTTGGTAAGAAGCGCGAACTGCTCTCTTACTTTTTGAGTGATCACACCTTCATAAACCCGAGAAGCAAAGAAGCGCACAAAATCATCGTCGGGCCGGGTGAACTGAGAGGCCATTTCCCGTTTTATCTGTCCTACGTACTTTAATTCACCTGCAGCGTTAATGATTGATTCAACATCAAATGCTGATTTTGTGAGCTTTTGCAGTTCTGGTATCACGTGTTCGTCGATATCTAAAAGGTCTATCTCCAGAAATGGTTTTTCATCCATTTTATTGGGGGCGTCTAAATCGGTGAAGAATCTGTAGAATCTGCCGTTAGTTAGGATTGATATTCTGGCGGTAGTGACATGGAAGTACCTGAACAACTGGCTCGCGTGATTTATGTTCAACGACTCGCCAATTTTTTTAGTTTCAATAAGAATCTGAATCTGGCCATTCTTTAGGATGGCATAATCAATTTTTTCGCCTTTTTTTGTACCAATGTCACATATGTATTCGGGCACGACTTCGGATGGGTCGAAAACGTCATAGCCAAGCACTGTGTGAATGAATGGCATTACAAAAGCGGTCTTAGTTGCTTCCTCAGTTTGGATTGTTGATGCTAACTGATTCACCTTCGCCGACATTGCGTTCAAGCGTTCTATAAATTCCATTTCCTAGCTCCGTAGCCATTTTCCCGAATGGGCGAATAGAGGCTTAACGCTACTACTTGTTAGGTTTACTCGGTACTGGATTTTTGTCCATGCTGGATGTTCAAGCAGTTGAGGTGATAAAGACAGCTAAGGCAAGGATAGAAGCCAGGCAACGCTCACCGCTCCGATGCCATGCTTCGTCCGACCATTCAGTCCTCACGTAGGAGACTTCAGGGAAGGGGGACAGATTTATTTTTTGCTGCCCTGAGGGCTTCCATCGAATGGATTCGCTTGGGTTAACTAGCTGCCGGCTAGAAAATAAATCCGTCCCCTTTTCCATCCGACGTCAGTTCAGTATCGAAAACTGCTTGCCCCGCTATTGCAGCGGAACATACACATCAGTTTGCCATTGATCCTGCGGTGTCTCGGGATAGATACTCAGGTAATGGAAGAACAGCGGCTGGTCACGAAGTTCCTCTCCACTGGCAGGAAGCCAATCGCGGTAAATCGGATAGATCGTTTCGCCGATGTGATCCGGTGACCCCACATGTCGTACCACGACGCAGCGACCGCCGGGAATGACGATTTCGCGCACGCCGAACTCATTCGGCGCCACGGCCTCGTGAATCTCGCCGCAGATTGCGAAGCGGAATGCCTGTGCAGGTGTCGTATCGGGGTTGCCATAGGGAATGCCAAAGCTGCGACTCGACGCCACCGGCGACTGTCCGCTCTGCTTACGCCATTCGATGAACTTGCGCACGCTCTCGTTGACGAGCCCGGCAGGCCCGCAGTGTTCAAATGCTGCGACCCTGACTTCAGGGAATTGCACGATTCGTATCTGCATGATGATAGTCCTGGAAAAATGAGGGATTGCGAACACCGCATTCCAGACCTGCCAGTTCGGCTCCTTCCTGAACGCACTCGGCGTCATACCGAACGCCCGCCTGAACGCCCTGCTAAATGCTTCCGGACTTTCGAAGCCGGCACCGAGTGCGGCCTCCAGTACCGAGTAATCAGCGACGGCGGCCAGGCGATGCGCCGCGCGTCGTAATCGCATCAGTTGCACATAACGTGAAACAGGCACGCCTACGAACGCGGTGAATTGTCGATGGAAGTGAAATGCCGAAAAGTTCGCCACATGGCTCAACGTATTCACCGACAGATCACCTTCGAGATTCTCATCAATGTAGGCGAGGACGGCGTTGAAGCGTTTTGTGTAAGCGAAGTTGGTCGACATGTCAGACACTGGGAAAGGCTCCTGGAAGTACGGTCGGCGATAGAGTCGACTATAGCGACGTGAACGCGCCTAGCCGCGTTTGCTCAAGGCACGTTTTGGGTTGGCACATGCGATCTCTTCCAAGGCGATGTGAAGGTCGGGGCATTTCAGGTGACCACTTCTGGCCGTTCTCTGCTGGTGCTCACTACCTCGTGTGCTGGTCAAGTCGAATGAGAAGGGAAAAAAGGACGAAAAAAGGGGTAGATTTATTTTTTGCGCTGAGAGCTTTCGTCGAATGGATTCGCTTGGATCAACAGCCGACTAGAAAATAAATCCCTCCCCTTTTCCCATAAGTCAGCGCTCTGTGAGTGATAACCTACGAGTTCTTCTATGAATGATATTGGATGCAGTTATGACAAGCTGTTTGAGGACGCTCGGAGCTAGCCTCGCTAACAGTGTAGTGATCCCCGCCGCCTGGTTATCGGGGCTTACGACGATAGGACTCTTGTGGGGCATGATAGCGTTTTGGCCCGATAAGCTTTCAGCCGAAGGACGTCAGCTCTTCCTGGCTTCTGTTTCTATTTTTTGCCTCGCCATATGGCACTTGATACGGCGCAAGCGACGAGCAAAAGCACTTGTAGCATCCATCAACCTAAAAGAAGGTCTGAGCCTCGACGATACTCAGCTGCTCGGCTATCCAAGCCCCATATTTCTTGCCTTTGACCTCTCCAACAAGAAACTCGCTCAATGCCAAAGCGCCACCGGCGACTATCAAATTCGAGACTTCACGTGGGTAACAGGCTGGCAGTGTGAGTGGCAACGGATTGACAGCAGGGTGTCGGGCGGGGTTCTTCAAATAGTCGATGGGGCGGGCATGAGCGTTCCAGCCGACGAGATTCGGCGTAGATTCATAGGATTCTCACTGGTTTTGACGGTTGCCGATACAAGTCATCCTCTCCTCCGTTTTCCAATGAACCGGAGCGCAGCTGAAGGGTGGTGTACCCGGTGCAATGTACTTTTCAAGTGCTGAACACGAAGCGTCACATCGGAAGATAATCAAATCTACGGGACACGGATAGAAAATAAATCTGTCCCCTTTTCCCCTTTTCTCCGAAGTACTGCGGGTTGATTCTGGCGAGATATTCCATAGTTTTCTCCAGTCATGCACCCCCTCCATGACCGATTGTGGCAATTTGGTCTGGGATGGGGTATTACGGGTGACCGGCATGGAGGTGAGTCATGGAGAGTACATAATGCAAACACAGGGCGTTGTTCGCGCTATAAATTTGAGACGAGGAATGGTCGGCGTCTGGGTTGAAGAGCAATGTGGTTATACGATCATTGAAATGCTTTCTTCGCACGACGTCGAGCTGGGCGACCAACTGATCTGGTCGGACGGCTACACTATGGGCAGCTGCCAATACCGCAACATTACGAAAGGCTGGGTAGCAGAGGTCTACGTCCAGAACCATGACGTGAGTGCGCAGAACCTGAAGCAGCAGCTCCTCGCTTAATCATCCAAGCCTACACCGTGTCTAGCGCCGGTAGGTCAGCTTCAACTTCCACGTCACCTTTCGGATACCGTGACCGGAAAAAGTGGAAAAAGGGGACAGATCTTTTTTGCTTCGCTGCGCCGTGAGCTTCCATCGAAAGAGCTCGCTTGGATCAACTAGCTGCCGGCTAGAAAATAAATCCGTCCCCCTTTTCTCCTGGATAGCTTGGTGAACGAGGCACTTTGCATCGCTGGTGAGATCTTCGATTTCGAGGAGCTGATGATTTCTGATGCCGCCGAGTGATCAGGTATTGACAGCCACCAATCGGTCCATCGATATTTATCCCATCCTGTCATTCCTGCGCGTGTAGAGGACTGATGGAAAAAGCCCGGATCAAAAGATCCGGGCTTTTTATTATTGGGCTTTCAACCCCCATTCTTTATCCAGCCAAGCGTTGAGGTCGGAGCGCATGTGCGGTGCGCGTCCAGGGGAACCCTCCAGCTTGTGGGCCACTTTGCTACGGTTTTCGTCGGACAAGCTGCGACCACGGGTTTTTAAGTAATGATCGATGTAGTACTCGACCTCCCATGATTCGGTGAGAGAAACGTAGATCTGGTCAATCTTGCCGCGGTACTTCTTGTTGTCATCACTTTTCCAGACCATTTCCACACCATTTAGTTAAGTGGCGTATTGCCACACCCTTTTGATATCACTGTTTTCATATTGGATCCATCTTTGTGAAAAAGGGGCAAGTTTATTTTTTGCGTCTGTCCCTCCGCTACGGCTTATGAGGGCTCAAACTCGCGCCGCGAGCGGCATTGACGCAAATTCCTACACAAACCTCGGAAACCAGCGCATTGCAGCATCTGGAAGGGCAACTTATTGTCTCTCTGTCGCCCAGATGGCGATTCGGGTTTGGCGACTCGATTGAATGAAACGCAGAAGCTCCTGCTACACTGCGGGGCTTTTTTGCAGTTGCGGACTGCTTTATGGCAGCTGTGTGCGGGAGACTTTCGAGTCTGCCGGTTCGCTTTCATTCCCGGTTCGCCAACCCGAGCACAGCTGCCACCCCATTCGTTTGGCGACGTTTGAGTGGTAGTCCTTATCAATTGAATGAAGGTACTGCTCATGACCCGATACATGCCCATCACTGGCATAGACTGCATCCCCGCGACCCTGCTCATCGACACCGAAGCGCCTCTGGACGTCCTTTTCGAAACCGCCGATTACCGCATCCGCACGGTGACCCAAGTCTTGGAAAATATCGCGTTTCGCTCGGACATCAGCTCGGACACGGTGGTGCTGACTGATTTTTGTAAATTGCTGACCACATCGTTACGTGATGGTTGTGATGTCATGGATGTGATCGGGCGACGATTGCGGGCGCAGGCGGCGGAATAATGAAGACGGGCGACTTATAAGCCGCCCGTTTCATAAAAGGATAACGGGGGACGGACTACTGTTATGAGACGGTCCGATTACAAATTAACCCAAGATCGTGGTTTGTCCCCCCGGTGTCTACGTTCGTCAGGCAGGTGAATGATTAGCTGCATGCCCAGGCTGCGCATGAAGATCAATGCCTAGCGCATGAATGACCTTGAGTACGGTATCAAATCTCGGCTTTGATCCGGGTGCGAACGCCTTGTACAAGCTTTCTCGCCCCATGCCAGAGTCCTTAGCGATTTGCGCCATGCCTCGGGCCTTGGCGACATAGCCGATCGCTCGGAGAAACTCCTCGCTATCACCATCAGCCAGCACTTGGGAAAGGTATTCACTGATGGCTTCGTCGCTATCGAGTAGTGCCGCCATGTCAAATGTCGTCAGGTGTTGGCTCATGTTCAAATCTCCTTTGCCAATTTCTTCGCTCGCCGGATATCAGCACTCTGTGAAGACTTGTCACCACCCGCCAGTAGCACGATGACCACTCCACCGCGCATGGTGAAATAGACCCGGTAGCCAGCGCCTACATCCACACGCAACTCTGAAATACCATCACCGACAGGTTTCACATCGCCCAGGTGCTGCGGCGCGATCAATGCGGCGGGCGATAGCGATTTTTGCTCGCAGATCACGGACCGATGAATGCCAAGCAGTGAACGTCTGCGTTTGCTGGATGAGCTATTTATGAGTGGGCCGTATCCAGTTGGATACTGGAAGTCAAGATGCTGATTCTGGTCGTCCCCCCGTATTCTCAAGCCGGGGTGCTGGGGGGAAACGAGGACAGACCACGATCTGATGATGAGTGAACTCAAAACCGTGGTCTCTCCCCAGTCTTTGCGTAGCAGCAAAAAGGAATCAGTGGGATGTATTCGAGGGCTTGTTACGGACTGCGCGGAAACGTCGAGAGGGCGGGTACGGCACGCATAAAAAAGCCCGCGAGAGAGGCGGGCTTATTCAGGGCTGACCTTCAAAGACAATCGGACTTGTCTATCTGAAAGTCAGTGATCGGAGCACTGCTTGAGTCATTGATTGCGTATTTGATCAAGAGCCCCGACTTCACGAACTGTCCTAGACCTTTTTCATCGCAGGATACAGAGGCCGCAAGGGCCTTTTTGTCCTTCGTAAATGCGTCGGAATCGATTTCATCTTTCGAGACTTTTGTAAGCGTGTAGGAAATACGCATGATCTCGTCCTTATAGGTTACCGAATCAAGGCGAGCGTCATCGATCATCTTCGGGGACTGTGCATTCATGATGAGCGCGATCCCTTTAAGCTGGCGTTCTCGCTCTTCCTTTTTGTCTTCCGAAGCAGACCGTGCATGCCAGAGTTGAAGCAGCACAAAGAGTGAGATCATTGCTGAAAAAAAGAGGATGGGTCCGCGGTACTGCTTCAACTGAAATATCCATGTCAAAAGGCTATCAGTTATTTGACCATGCCATCCCCCCCATCTCAAGCTGGAAAAGTGCCGATGATTCGTGTGGTTGAAAAGGATCGTGGTCTGTCCCCAGCGCCCGCGTAGTCCCCTCACAGGGCGGGCGCTGGGCACGCTCGATGACCCGGGTGGCAATTGCCGGGCGCGCCAGCAGTTCGGCGAGCAGTCGCCAGGATAAATTGAGCATCGGTAATCCTGACCTGATAGCGTTGCGTGAAAGGGCCACGGATGGGAACAGCGAATGGCCAAACCATGTGTTCCGATGTCTATTCGGAATGAGGACCGTTAATGCCGTACAACTACACGAACGGCCGCTACCTGGTCTTCAAAGGCCGGGGCAGCGATGGGGCGCCCTTTGGCCGGATTCACCAGGACGGAAAAGTTCGAAACCTCTTGGGTGAGCCGCTGTATTACATAGACATGGACGAACGTGCGTTCATTTCGGTCGATTTTGTCTTTCAGGGTGAAATACAAAAATGTCGCGGCACGTTTTGTGTGCTCAGCGACAAAACGCTTTTCACATTTTCCGAGATGAAGGTTAAGCCACTGGGAAAAGAGACCGAGGAGCAGGCGCTTCACAGGGAGTTCAAAAGGAGGGCGCTAAGTTTGGCAGGGCAGATCGTTCAGGCGAAGAATGAGATGGTGCAGGCGCGCTTGGATATGGCCTGGTCCAATTTAAACCCTTGCCGTCGTTTCCGTGCCTTCTTCACGAGCCGAGCCCGCAGGGAGCGAGCATCGCTAGGGTGGCGTTACAGTGGGCTGGAAAGTGCTCATAAGTTCAAATCGGAGTCTGTCTCTATCTCCTCATCGTCAATCGCGACAATGGTCTTGTGGGCAGCGAGTGCAAGGAAAACGCAGGCAGACCACGATTATGAGGCGGTCCGATTACACGTGAACTCAAATCGCGGTCCGTCCCCAGCTTTCTGGTTTCCGCCGATTGAGGTGGGTTCCATAGCGGCACTTGCAGCAAGTCCCCGTCGTAGCTCGCGTTGGGAAAACATCCAGTCAATCTACACTCCGCGTTTTGCCCAGATACTCGTTAATTGATTGGGACTTAAATGAAAAAGGTAGTTTTGGCGCTCTCGCTGGTCACACTGGCAGCCTGCATGCCTTATCAATCAGCGACCTCGCCAGATCCAAATTGGATGCGTCTGGGTGGAGATGAGCCTGAAGGTTATCCAAGGACGTTTGTGGAGAACCTAAGCGGCAATTGCGCTCTGGTTACCGAGTCATGGTCTGAGGGAAGAATCAATGGTCGTCTGCTGTGGACCAAGAAGCAGTCTCGAAAGGCTGTTACCTGCCCATAGGCGCCTGTGTAAGGGCTGGTTTCGCGCCGATAAGAAGTGACAAATCCCGATTCTGAGGCCGCCAGATTAATGCACGCACCTGGTCTGTCCCAGTCTTTGCTGGCCCGTCCTTGGCTCGTAGCAGCGAAGTAATGGTGCTAAATTCTGCGCGTCCAGCATGTGGGCCCATCTGGCTCGGCGGGATATTTAACTCCTCTCTCAACCTATTTTGTGGATATGGAAATTCAATGAACACATCCAAGCTTTCGATTGCGCTGTCCTGCGCTGTAGCTGTTTTGATGTTGAGCGGATGCGCTGCCTCTGTAAAAAGCGGCGGGACTGAAACGCTCGTCATTCAGGAGTCAGCCAAGCAGAACCTGATCGTAAACTTTCAAGGCAACAGCAAGGTTCAACAAAACGAGGACTGGCCTCGCTTGAAGCAAGAGTGGAATGACGCCCTGCAAGTCGAAGCAACTCGCGCCGGCTACAGCCTTAAAGAGGCTCAGGCATCAAGCCTCGAGGGCAAGGACGGTGTCGGTATCAAGATCAACGTAACCAATTTCCGTTACCTGACTCCAGGCGCACGCTACGGAGCCGGGGTCATGGTGGGAAATGCGTGGGTCAATTCCAGTGCAGACTACTCGGACTTGAAATCGGGTCGCCTGATTGGAACTCGCACCTATGACACGTCCTCGTCGGCTTGGGAAGGTGTCATGTCGGCTATGACCAAAGAGCAGGTCCAGGCTATTTCCCAGAAAATCATCAGTGACATCAAGAGCGCAAAAGCCAAGTAATGCGATCCTGGCTAACCGGCGTCATGAGTCTACGAATAAAGAGGGTTGCGGAAGAGCGCGGATGACTCAATGGAAAACACAGGGAGTCTGGAGCAAGGCGTGGACCTATGCGTTGTTGGTATTTCTCGTAGTGTTTTCCTTTTACTCCGACGCGACCTGGTTGGGCGACGGCCCATCCAAGCCCAAGCGGGTCTTCAGCCCCGGTTTCATCGCGTTCTGCGCGCTGGTGGCGGTGTTTGAGCTGATGGTGCTGAACCACTTCTATGATGCGAGTGGATGAGGCGAGGGCGGAGAGGATCGAGGGGGCAGGCTGATTGTAAGTGAGCTCAAAACTGTGGCTTGTCCCCAGTTTTTCCTGAAGCCGATGAGCTACGCCCCGAGGGAGGTTTAATCAATGCCAAAGAAACATCAGGAAAGCAAAGCCGCGACTGCTGCTGACATTGAGCGCTCCATCCAGGCACTGAACAAAATGGCCGAACGCCTCTGGGGCGATGGTCGGGAGGCTGAGGCGAAAGCCTTGCTCGATGCCTTGGATGCTTTAAACAGGGCGCTCGACAGGATCAGGATTGGGGAGAGTCGTAGGGTTCTTCATTGAAGCGTGAAGGAAAAGGGGCAGGCCCAAACGGCTGACCATAAAAATAAATCTGGCTCTTTTTCCCATAAGCGTCTGGAAAGCCATCTGGTCATCCCTGCGAAACCTGGTGACTCTGCTGGTAGGGCCAATGATGGTGCAGTAAGTGGCCCTCATGCGACACTCCCCGCCCTACAAAATCAGGGAGCGTGTTGACATGGTGCGTTTGCTTGCAGTTTCAGGGAGTCTTCGCGAGGCCTCCTCCAACTCATTGCTATTGCGTGCAGCTGAGGTTCTCTGTCCCAAAGGGCTGTCGATAACGCATTATCACGAGGTTGGCCAGTTACCTCATTTCAACCCGGACTTCACGCAAACTCCTCCTGAATCCATCATGAGCTTACGCTCCAGTATCGCCCACGCGGACGGCGTTCTGATCTCTTGCCCTGAGTATGCTCGCGGAATTCCCGGCTCATTCAAGAATATGCTGGACTGGCTCGTTAGCTCTGAGGAGTTCCCAGGCAAACCCGTTGCGCTTTTCAACGCTTCACCTCGGGCTTCGCACGCGCAGGCGGCACTGCGGCTGGTTCTGGAAACAATGTCGGCTTGTATCGTGGAGGAAGCATCAATATCCGTAAATTTGCTTTCCACGGAATTGAGTGCGGAGACCATCGCAAATGATCCAATGATCCGCCCACTGATTGTTTGCGCACTTGAAGCATTCAAGCAGCAAATCGATGGCAAAAAGAGCGGGCTATCTTCATAGAAACTCCGCTAGTTAAGTCGATAGCAAGCGTTTGGGTAGCTGATTGCAGATAAACTCAAAATCATGGATTGTCGCCGGTTTCCAGGCGTCGGCGAATCTTTGGCGCGCAAAGAAAAGCCCGACTGGGGAGGCCGGGCTAAAAGGATTTCACTAGGAGCTGAGATGACCATAGGCGCTCGGCTGTGAAAGGGATGTGAAAGATTGCGTTCAGTACGAATTTTAATATCGTGTCTGTCCCTGGTTTCATTAAAGAAATGTTGATCCAGCTGTCGACGCGGCGAGCGAGCGGGATCGAGCAATCGCTACCGCATAACCGGCTGCTGTCTACACTGGATTAGCTCACTAATCGAAGGACATGGAATGCTCATCGTCTTCAGCGGCCTTCCCGGCACCGGAAAAACGACTATCGCCAATGATCTCGCCGCTACAACAGGCGCCGTGTACCTGCGGATCGATACGATTGAGCAGGCGATTCGAAACTCGGGAGCTCTTGCGCAAGATGTGGGGCGCAGTGGTTACATGGTGGCTAATGAGCTTGCCCTGAGTAATCTTCGTTTGGGCCGCACAGTCATCGTTGATTGTGTCAATCCCGTTCTCGAAAGCCGAATCGCGTGGAGCGAAATCGCCTCACAGGCGAGTAGTCGATTGGCAAACATCCAAGTGATTTGCTCCGATAAAGATGAGCATCGGCGCCGGGTCGAAACAAGGATGGTTGATATTTCCGGGCTGACGCCACCCACCTGGCAGTCGGTACTGGATCACGAATATGAGTCGTGGGATGAAGCTACGTTTTGCATAGACACAGCCCTGGTCTCTCCAGTGCAAGCGGTCGCGATGATCATCAATCGACACGGTGGTGCTGACTGATTTTTTGTAAATTGCTGACCACATCGTTACGCGATGGTTGTGATGTCATGGATGTGATTGGGAGACGACTGCGGGCGCAAGAGGCGGAATAATGAAGACGAGCGACTTATAAGTCTCCCGCTTCATGATATGTGGGAAAGCTCCAAGAGCGGAAGGGGAGGCAGGAATCCAGCTACATTGCACTTGACGTATAACAACCAGGATTGGAACCGGTTAAAGGTTGGCTTCGAAATGAATTTACCGGCGGTCCGACCTTTTTGAATTGCTGCCACCCGGGGAACTCCACTCATTGAGAAATATGTATTTCTCAATTGCGGTGAACACCGCCCGAGGTAAATGGAATGACGTCGTTCGAAGAATTCAGGGCCACATCCCATGAGCTTCTCAAAGAGCTGGACGCTGCGACGATAAAAATGATGATGCTGGTTTCTGCGAAAGAGGTATCCGGTCCTTTTTGGGAGGATGCTGCCCAGCGGCATCATGACGCTGTAGATGCTTGGCATTCCTTTCTCAATATCCCTACGGATTTCGCTGCGAATCCGCCTCTTCCCTAAGCGGAAGGAAAGGGTGGGGCGATTTCCTCTGTTGAGCCTGGAATCGGGGTCCCCAGCTTTTCGATTCGTCCTTCAGCACGATCCGGTGAGCTTTGTGCTCAGCCGGTCGAGGATCGCGTGCTCAAGGCCGGATCACCGTACGTGTCCGGTAAGCCATCTGGCTTTTTCTGCGTTGTGGTTATGACAACCAACCAACCGACAGGGAGGTCATCGAATATGCCTATCGGGAAAGTTCGCATGCCATTACTACCATTCCAATTTCAACTCGGTCAGTTTTGAAAGGGATTTCACCGATTTCTTGGAAACCGAAACCTTCATAGAATCGCCGCGCATTTGAGTTGGTCTTGAGTACGTCAAGCCACAGCAAGCGTTCTCCGTGCTCTATCGCTCGGCGGTAAATGAAGTGCAAGAGTTGTTTCCCATATCCTCGTCCTGCTTCGGACTTAAGAAAGTAGATTTTTTGAAGCTCCGCGCCCAATTCGCCAGTTAAAGGCGCAGGCGTTGACCAGTTAACTTTGGAAAAGCCTACGACCCTACCGCTTTCGTCAGAGGCTATAAGCCACAAATGGCAAGCGGGGGATTCGAGTGATTTGCCGAGCGAGGTAGGAGAAAAGTCTTGATTAAGGAAGACCTGCATGCCAGAGAGAGACCAGATGTCCGAAAAGTGCTCTTGGTAGGTCTCACAGCCGATTTTACGTAGAACATCTAGGTCGGCTGTAGTTGCTTCACGAATATTAATCACATTTCTCACCAGATTATTTGTTCAATGGCCATCGCGATTGCGCTGCAGCCACTCATCGACGACTTCTCCGAGCGTTTTAGGGACGCCATCACGTATCCAGGCCATAAAGTCTCGGTCAAATTTAAACTTCCCGCCGCAGTGCTCCAGCATGAATCTGCGGACATTCTGTGTGTTTCGGTAATGCTTGCAAACGGTCGTATCTCTTGTGAGCGGATCACTGTGCCAATTAAAACTCATGGGGCGGGCTCCGTGCTTAGTGGTCTGATTTATGAGTTCATGGCATGGAATGCTTGGCGTCTTGCAAGCGGTATCCACACGTCCACGTAACCCTTCCCTCGGGAGGGTTCGAAATCAGGACTGTACTGTTCGAACTCAGGCGCGTCGGCAAGCTCATATTCGGATTCAGGCAGCCAGTGATTGAAAATGGTGAAGAAAGTCTGATGGATCGTCGAGATATGGCCTTGGTGCCGAAACACGACATAGTGTTGCTGCGGCACCCTGAAATACCGAAAGGCCGGAGGAAGACCTTCGACGCAGGACACCTCGGTGCCGGCGATGTACTCAAAACTACCATCCGGTTCAGGATTACAGCACAGGCCGTAGCTCCCGTTGTTTACCTGATTGGGTACCTGTCCCAGGTAGGGGGAGAACGCTTGCCACAAGCCGACGATGCCTTCGTTCTTATCGAAGGTAAAACGATCCCCCAGACCTGCGATGAAAAACTCTGCTCTCGTTTCAAAGCAAGGTTCAGAGAGTGTTACGAGCTTCCTTTCTTTCATGCGTAAAGGCTCCACTAGTGAGAGATGTTCATCCTCGTGCCCACGCACCTGCTTTGGAGTGAACCCAAACAGATCGCAGAAGGCGCGTGTAAAGGCCTCATGGGAGCCGTAGCCAGCATCCAGCGCTACTTGCAGGATATCCGGCGCACCTTGACGCAAGGTCGATGCCGCTTGGCTCAAACGGCGTGCGCGGATGTAACGCATCACCGACCAGCCCGTCGACAGGGCAAACAAACGGGCCAAGACAAAGGGAGACATGTTGCAATGGCGCGCGACACGTCCCAGATCGAGTTGGGATCCCAGCTCCAGCTCGATATACCACAGGGCCCTTTCGATACTCAGCATGACGAATCTCCATGAATGCTGAAGCAACGTTAGCAAATGGATGGGGACAGGATTTGATCGTTCTTGCGGTTTCTGCTTTAGACTCCTTTCTGAAACCGCCGATTACCGCATCCGCACCGTGACCCAGGTCTTGGAAAATATTGGTCGCCAAATTCCTTGACTGGTGGCAAATTGACGCTATTCGTTTTTGTGAGGTTTGAGGTAGGCGGTCTTTTACTGAAAAAATGTGGATTGCTTTCTGTTTTGGTGCTCGCGTTAAACAAAATCAAAGGATGGAAAAATAATGAAGTTTTCGTTGTTGGGTGGTATCTGGCTTCTATCATTCAGCGTATTTTTTGCCGGGTGTGCATCTTCAGTTTCGTATCCGGCTCCAACTTCCAGTTCTGAGCAGTTACCTTATCCCACGCCGGAATACAGGACTGAAGCTTTTGCGCCAGTGAAGGTCAGCTATGCAACAAATAGAAGAAAAGCGCCGGATGGCAGTCTATTACCTGAGTTGAATGTGTCCGATGACCCCCTGTCTTATGGTCAGGAGACCGTTCTGATTCCTTTTAAACGGGATGTAGGAAGCTTTAAAGATTCACATAGTCCTGCATTTAAGATGTTAATGGAGCTTGGGGTCGTGGATGAGCAGGATGATCCAATTATCACCTTGCTTAATGATCAGTCGCTAACGTTGACTGAGGCTGACTTCTTCAAGCAGTTCAAGTCAGCGAAAGGTTTTAAAAGCGGTGATGTATTGCTTTTCGTACATGGCTTTAATGTGAAGTTTGAAGACGCTGTGAAGCGTGCAGCTCAAGTTTCTTATGATATTAATCCTGATTTGCAACCGGTGGTGTTCAGCTGGCCTTCTATTGGGGATCCGTTAAAGTACAATCGCGATTTTGGTAGGGCGTTGGACTCTGTTGATGACTTCGAAAAATTCATGTTGAAGCTGGTGGCTTCTACGCAGGGAAAGAGAGTTCATGTCCTGGCTCATAGCATGGGGTCAAAAGTAGTCATTCCTGCACTGGCTAAACTCTATTCTACTCATCCAAAACTATTTGATAAGAAGCTGGGTAATATCATACTGGCTGCACCTGATTTTCCCAGGGAGACGTTTATTCTAAAATATAAGGCCGCGTTTAGTAAGTTTGGCCGTGCGACAATCTATATGTCGTCGGAGGATAAGGCGCTAAAAGCTTCCTCTAGCACCTATCTTGCTGATCGAGGAATGCTTGGCTTTAGTGGCCCTGAAGGGTTTTTCTTTCCCGGAATTGACTCTGTTGATATAACTCGTGCGGGAGGTGTTGATGATCTTCTTGGGCATTCAAACTATGGTAGTTCGGCGCGTGTGCTAGTGGATATGCATGATATGATCGGAAGTAATTTGAGAGCTAGCAAAAGGAAAGGTTTTATCGTTGTGCCACCTTACAAGTATTTTTTTCTACAGCCCTAGTGGTTTTGGGGACTGGGGGGCGTGGGCAGAAACTCGCAGAGTCTAAACTACTAGCTAACAACGCACCCTAGGCTGCAAGCGTCCCGATTCGTCGGGACGTAGGCAGAACTGATTCAACCAATACTCCGCCCCAACAACCACTCACTAAACCCCCGCACCGTCGCCTGCCGCTCCCGTCCCGGCACACACACCACCGTATACTGCGCACCCGCCAAGCGAACCTCAGGGCGATATTCAATCAGCTCTCCACGCGCAACAGCCTCAGCAACCAGCACATTGCTGGCGAGCACCAGCCCGTGCCCGGCGATCGCCGCCTGCAGGGCGTGCTGTTCCTCGTCATAACGCCGGAAACGCGCGTTCTCCAGCCAGCCCAGGGTCTCGGCCTTGGCGCACCACGCAGGCCAGTCGACCGTCACCTTTGCACTGCTCAGCCACGGCACGTCGATCAGTTCGACGGGCGAGCCCGCGGCGGGCGGTTGCCAGCCGGGGCGGCAATAGACGCCAAAGTACTCGTCCAGCAAAGGCTGTTCGAACAACTGTGGGTCAGGCGTGAAGAGGGCGCGGATCGCCAGATCGATACTGGCGTCACGCTGCAGGTCGACCACGTCGTTGCTGGTATGCAGCCTGACGTCGATATCCGGGTACAACCGATGAAAATCCCCGAGCCGCGGTATCAGCCACAGGCTGGCGAATGCCGGCGTCGTGCTCACCACCAGCGACTGTGCAGCACAGGGCGGCGACAGCACCTGCAGGCCATGTTGGATATCAAGCAGGGCGCGGTGCATGAAAGGCTGAAGGCGCTCGCCGTCGGCGCTCAGGCGTACGCTTTGGCTGGAGCGTTCGAACAGTCGCACGCCAAGGAAGGCTTCAAGGCTTTTGACCTGATGGGAGATCGCCGCCGGGCTGACGTTCAGTTCCTGGGCCGCTGCCTTGAAGCTGCCCAGCCGTGCAGCGGACTCGAATCCGCGCAAGGCGGTGAGGGGCAGTTTGGCGAACATGCGGGTGGGTTACTCAGGTTGAGCGTGGCTCAATTTAGCTCAATTGTGCGCGGATGCTCAACTTGCCAGGCTGTGGTCTCCCAAGCCCAACCCAGGAGCCCAGCAATGCAAGGCACGCCCCGTAAAATCCTTCAGGCCATCCTCTACGAAGCCGGCGGTGTGCTGTTCGTGGCACCGGCGCTGGCGCTGACCTACGGTCAGGGCATGGGCTATTCAACCCTGCTGTCGCTGGTGATTTCCGCCGTCGCGCTGGCTTGGAACATGCTTTTCAATGGCCTGTTCGAGTGGTGGGAACGTCGCCAGCGCAGCCGCCATCGCAACTGGCTGCGACGACTGCTCCATTCCCTGGGGTTTGAAGGCGGCTTGACGTTGATCCTGACTCCGGTGATTGGCGCGTGGCTGGGCATCAGCCTGTGGCTGGCGCTGGTGACCAACCTGGGGTTGTTCGTGTTTTTCTTTTTTTACGCGCTGGTTTTTCAATGGTTGTTTGATCGAGTGTTTGATGTTCCGCTTTCGGCGCAGGCCGATCAGGGGGCTGCCTCTAGCACCCGCTGAGTCATTGGCATGAACGTGTACGGGCGGAACGTTAACGGGAATCCAGGTTGGCACCTGCCTGGCTGTCCCTTATTGTCTTTCGAGTCGCTAATAGCACCAGCCATAAAAAAGAGAGCAGCCATACATAGAATCCGTAGCTGTAGCCCGTGACAGTCACGCGTCCGTCTCCATCATTCCACATGTTCGTATACAGGTACGACGACAGACCGAGGAGTGTGGCGCACAAGGCGCTGATCAGGCGTCGTCTCGCCCTTTTGTCTGAGAAAAATGCCACGATGAAGAATAGATTGGCCAGCCAAGCGGCACTGCCATGCAATAGTGCTAGAAATCCGAAGCAGAGCGCTTCGTAGCCGTAGGTGACGCTCTCAAATTCCCATACTTCATTTCGAGTGTTGATGGCTGGCAGCATGAGGCTGACGGCAAAAAGGGCCAAGCTTAAGTCTCGAGCTTCTAATCGAAATGGGTGGAATTTCATCAGCTCTCCCTGCTGTAGAAAAGTCATCGTCCGACAAAGGCTACACCAAGAACGCCATTGCTCACATTTGAGCTAGGGGCAGCTCACCAGATGAGCCTTTCCTGGCCGAAAGTCGTTACAATTCGGCTCGACGCGGGGTATTCGCAACGCGCTGCATTTCAGTTGAATAAGGAAGTCCTACGTGAAACGGAGTTTCTCCCTGGCTCTTGTCGTCCTGGCTGCAACGCTAGGTGGCTGCGCCGCCAACATGCCGGCCAATGACCCATCCTTGGTGGGTTCATGGAAAGGCCTGCGGGCAGAAAACGGCAAATGCCAGTTCCTCTCCTGGAAAAATGACTTCAAGCCCGACGGTCGTTTCACCATCACCTTTTTCCGGGATGCCCAGCAGGCTCAGCCGATTCAAACCGAACATGGCACCTGGTCCGCTGCCAATGGCAAGAATGAATTGAGAACCGATGGCGTGCGTATGCCAGATGTCTACACGTACAAGTTGATCGATGTCGACACGGTGCACTACGTAAGTCTGGCGTCAGACCCTTCCGGCGATTGCCAGGAAGATTATGACTTCATTGAGCGCCGCATTCGCGGTTGAGCTCCTCGTTTAAATCAGCATTCCAGAGGGATCTCTTATGCGCTCATTTTTCGCCAAGACTTTTGGTGGTCTTACGACCAGCTACTACATTCGCCAGTTTCTTTTTGGGCTGGTGTTTACAGTGATGATCATCTCCCTGGCGGCCAACAGCCCCGCAGGAATCGGTGCGAAGCCTGGGTTGATCGTGTTGGCGATCATCAACACGTTGCTTTATCCGTATTCTCGGTTCGTCTACGAAAGTGTTGTCGGCTACATCATGGGCAACAATGTTTTTTTCGTGAATGCACTGTTCATGCTGATGATGAAGGCTTTCACCATGGCCATGTGCTGGTCGTTCGCGATTTTCGTAGCGCCGGTGGGGTTGGCGTACCTGTTCTGGCGCAACAGCCGTTCGGTCGTTGAATAGGTCAATAGCTCAACGCGTTTGCAACTGAAAAATGGTGAGAGTAGTCGATGCCTTGGATGCTTTAGGCAGGGCACTCGATAGAATCAGGATTGGGGAGGGCCGCGGGCATTTACTCAGTTTCTAGTGGTCTGTGCCCAGTTTCCCAGATGCCTGGCTGTGGAGAGGAGTAGAGGGTGGATTGGACAGACTCATGGCAAAACAGTAGCTTTCAATCCCAACTCAAAAACTCCACCATCAGGGATGGCTATGTCGCTCAGACTTGTTTCGCTAATGGCAGCCGTCTCCCCGTTGCTTGTGGGCTGTATCTTTCTGCCCATGGGAGCAGAGGAAAAGGCGAAGTATGCCGAATATCATCGTGCTACCGAGTCTCCTGCGACCTATGAGGCGATGGACTGCAATACGTTGTTGATTACTCGGGACAGCTATGATCAGTACCCCACGCCTCGAACAGAAAAAATCAGGCAAGTGATTCATCAAGTGGTCGCTCAGCGAGACTGCTCCCGCAGCAGCGCAATCCAGCCAAGCATTACCGCCAGTCCTGCTCCCACTGCGACGGCCGCGCCTGCCCCGATACCTGCCCAAAGCATTACCGCTCCCGTGCCCGTTGCGGCTGGACATCTAGGGGCGCATCTCGGCGTGGTCACACCTGCTGTTGTAAAAAGCTTCGGTTTGCCTTCCGAGAAAGGGGTGCTGGTGTTTGGCCCGGAAGCAGGTGCCGATACCGCGAAAATGGGGCTCTTGGCAGGGGATATCATTTTGGAGATCGCCGGTGCGGCGGTGAACAGTCCTTCCGAGGTCACAGCCATCATCGGTCGCATGACGCCAAGTGACAGTGCCTTGATAAAGGTCTGGCGCTACCGGGCCGTGACTGACGTTCGGGTCGTTGTTTCTGATGGGAGTACGGCGCACTGATGCAAGACATGTAACTTATGTCGCCCGTTTCACAGGGCTTGGAGTAGAGTGCGGATCGCCCTTCTTCCGGCCCGTATTCGTGAGTGATCGCATGAAATTGTTCCTAGGCATATTGGCCGTTGTGCTGCTGGCAGGTTGTTCGACGCTCTCTGAAACCTTCGATGATCGTCCACGTTGTGGTCCCCATCCGTATTGCGGGTCCTCCACCGATATTGAAGTGATCAAGGCCGCAACGGATGAAAACGCCGGAGTGTTTCGTGCCTTGGTGCCATTGGCGTTGATTGACCTGCCGTTCAGCTTGGTCGCCGATACGCTATTGCTGCCGTATACCGTGTTTGCTGAAGAACCGACTCGGAACTAATCGGGCCCGCCCGAAGACTTCGCAGGTCCGTAGGCTGGGTTATCCAGATTCCCACGACTCAGAAACAACAAGCCCGCACACTCATGATGAGGTGCGGGCTCTTGATGACCCAAGCCTGCAATCAGAGACGCATGCCTTTGAACGGGTTCCAGCCTTGCTCGCCTTTCACTTCCTTGAGGTAGTAGGCGTAGTTGGCCATGAGTGCGTACATCATCGACAGGGCGATGCTCAGGCCTGTACTCAACGGCCGGGGAAATTCCATGCCGAGGATTGCGAAAATCACGCTCAATGCGATATTGATCGCCAGGAAAATACCCAGCAGGGCGAGGTTTTTCTTCCAGAGACCGAGGACGAACAGGTAGATAGGGCCAAAGAAAAACGCAATCACGTTGGCGTTGATGAGGATTTTCTTCTTGACGCCAGGCAGCGTCTTGACGGCTTCCTTGTAGCGCGGGTCGTTTGGTGCGCCATAGGTTTCAAAGAAGTCAAAGCGTTCCTGCCACTTGGCGCTGTATTTACCCGTGCTTTGTACTTGTTCAGTTGTGCTCATTTTGCAAGGCTCCTGCTTTCCATTAGTAATTTTTCTTTCTTCCAAGAAATCCTGTGCTCTGTTTCCAGCGCATTGATTGCTTTGATCTTTGACGAAGGGCGCGAGTGAATCGCCTGAGGTGCTTATTTTGCCGTTTTATGGCCCTTGGTGTGGAACATTCCGCATTTGCCGTTTGAGCGGTCGCCTGGTCTGTGACGTGCTTCACTCTATTTTTTCAACGGGGGCACCGGCCGACCTTCAGGAGCGGCTGACGCTGTCACCGTAGACACGGATCATGTCCAGCAGGTTCTTGACCCGCAACGGCAGGTTGCCGGCTGGATAGACCGCATGCATGCGCGGGTCTTCACCCGTGCTGGAGGTCAGCTTGTACTCGGGGAACACCCGCGCCAGGCGTCCCGCCGCCACTTCCGGCTCCGCCAGCCAGTCGGCCAGGCGGGCAATCCCGGCACCGGCCAGCGCAGCCTGGAACACCGCCGCGCCGGAACTGAAGCGAAACTTGGGGTGCACGCGAAAGCTGCCGGCCTGGCCCGGCCCACGAAAATTCCATTCCTTGAGAATCCGCGGCGCCGTGTGCAGGATCAATGCGTGCTGTTCCAGCGCCTCGATGGACGCCGGCAGCCCGCATCGCTCCAGGTAGCCAGGGCTGGCGTAGAGGTAGCGCGAATAGCTCCACAGCGGGTAGCCGATCAGGTCGCTGGATTGTGGAAAGGCGCCACGAATCGAAAAGTCCAGCTTGCCCTTGACCGGATCGACCGCCGCATCGGTGAAGATCACATCCACGCTGACATCGGGATAACGCTGGCTGTACTGGGTGATCAACCTGGGGACCACCGTGTGGGCCAAGGATTCCGGTGCGGAAAAGCGGATCCAGCCGGTGGCCAGGCCGCTAAGCCCGGCCAGGTCCTCGTCCGCCTCACGTTGCAGATCCAGCATTCTGTAGGCGTGGGGCATTAGCCGCTCGCCGGCCTCGGTCAGCGTCACGGCATTGGCCGAGCGATTGAACAGCTTGACCCCGCTGCGTTCTTCCAGCCCTTGAATGGCGCGGGTCAGCGAGCTGGGGGAGCGCCCCAGGCTGCGGGCTGCGACGACAAAGCTGCGCTTGCGGGCCACCGTCGCAAAGGCTTCAAGATCAGCCAACATATCCAGTGCCACCGGCTACCTCATTGCGCTTTTCACAATATGACATTGCAACACAAAAAAGCACCTTCCGTTAGCCTTCCTGCTCTCGGCACAAGGACGTAGATAAACAGGAGCGATGGATATGTCGACGCTGGATGAAACACTCAGAAAAGCAACCGGCCTTGCGGGCGAAGCGACCCACGAATGGCTGGTGCCAAAAGCCCCCCTCTCGACAGAACAGCCCTTGGTCGAATTACAGCTTTCCTACGAAGAGAAAAGAAAATTCCACAACGAACTCAGGCATTTCGCAATCGGCGACAGCGCCTGCGGCCTGCGGCAGATGCCGGCCCTCGGACGCTGCCTGGAACAACTGCTGGCTCCGGAAAAATCCCGCTTGCTGCGTGACTTCCAGCACTGCGACGAGGTGGCGCTGGTGATCCGTGGCCTGCCGGTCGACGAGCAGTTGCCGGCGACGCCCTACGGTGGCAACCCGGATCTTGCCGAACTGCCGGTGGTCGCCGGGGCGATCCTCGCGGTACTCGCCGTGCTCGGCACCTGCCCGGTGGGCTACCAGGGCGAGAGCGAGGACAGCGTATTTCGCCATGTCTCGCCCAAGCAGCAGCGGGAAACCGAGAAGAGTTCTTACGGCTCGCGCCTGGATCTGGGCATGCATGTCGACAATCCACACCTGCCGCTCAGCTGCGAGGCCGTGCAGCAGTTGTCCGCCTGTCCCGAGTACCTGAGCCTGACCGGCTTGCGCTGTGAACTGACGGTGCCGACGCGGATCGTCGCGATTGCCGACGTGCTCAACATGCTGCCGGACTTCGTCGAGCAGGAGCTGCTGCGCCCGAGCTTTTCGGTACGCCGGCCGGACTCGTTCGCCCGCCAGGGCAAGGTCCTGGAACATGTCCCGCTGCTCTACCGGCCCAGCAGCGGCGGCCTGCACTGTCGCTACAACATGGCCAGCGTCAGCGCTCACTGCGAGCACTCGCGACTGGCCCTGCAACTGTTCGCCGCCGCCGCCAATCACCCCGACGTGGTCCGCTCGGTACTGCTGCAGCCCGGCGACATGCTGATCTTCAAGAACCAGCAGACCCTGCACGCGCGCGATGGCTTCACGCCGCGCTACGACGGCCTGGACCGCTGGATGCTGCGGGTCTTCGGCGTCAACGACCGCGAGCGTCTGCTCCCGCTCTCGACCACCCACCCCTTTATCGCCAGAGCCTGATTCAATGTTCGATATCGTCCTGCTATGTGTCTTCGCCTTCGCCGCCGGCCTGATCGATGCGGCCGTCGGCGGCGGCGGCCTGATCCAGATCCCGGCACTGTTCAATGTGCTGCCCAGCGCCCAGCCCGCAGCGCTGCTCGGCACCAACAAGGTCGCGGCGGCCTGCGGCACGGCCTTTGCTGCGCGCTCGTTCGTGCGCAAGGTGGTGATCGACTGGAGCCTGGTGGTTCCTGCCGCCGGTGCGGCCTTTGTCATGGCCTTCGCTGGCGCAGCGACGGTATCGATCGTGCCGCAGGCACTGATGCGCCCGGCGGTATTGGTGCTAATCATGCTGATGGCGATCTACACCTTCTGGAAAAAGGACTTCGGCAGCCTGCACAAGCCCATGCGCATCGGCACCAAGGAGAAGCTGCTGGCGGTACTGATCGGTGGCGCCATCGGTTTCTACGACGGTTTGTTCGGACCGGGTACCGGCAGCTTCCTGATCTTCCTGTTCATTCGCTGCTTCGCCTTCGACTTCCTGCACGCCTCGGCGTCGGCCAAGCTGGTGAATATCGCCACCAATGTCGCGGCGCTGCTGTTCTTTATCCCAAGCGGCAACGTGCTCTACTTGATAGCGCTGCCGATGGCGCTATTCAATATCCTCGGCGCGCTGACCGGCACCTGGCTGGCGGTGCGCAAGGGAGTGCCCTTTGTCCGCGCGCTGTTCCTGGTGCTGCTGGTGATTCTGATCAGCAAGCTGTCCTATGACCTGATCTCGGTGGGTTGAGTTGCCCATTGCCCCGCCAAACAGTGTTCGACAAGCAGATTCAGCCCCATACTCTCGTTTTTTGCATCGCAGATATTCAGAAGAGGCCCTGTTTTGTCGAATGTTGAACCCCACCTGCACGCGCTGACGTTGAATCACATCTACGACGGTTTCAAACAGCTGATCCCCATCTCTCTTTTCGTCGTTGTGTTCGGAGTGGCGTTCGGCCTGGCCGCTGCGCAAACGGGCTTGAGTGATACATCAGCCGTGCTCATGAGCACGCTGGTCTTTGCCGGCGCTTCTCAATTTGCCGCGCTGGACCTGTGGGGCCAGCAAGTGCCGGTCGTCCCGCTGATGATCACCGTCTTTGCTATCAACGCCCGGCACTTGTTGATGGGCGCGACGCTTTACCCGTGGCTGCGGGAGCTGCCCGTTGCCAAACGCTACGGTGTCATGCTGGTTGTTTCGGACGCCAACTGGGCCATGGCGATGCAGGCGCTCAGTCGTGGCAAGCCGGGGCTCGGGCTTTTATTCGGCGGCGGCATTGCGCTCTGGGTCGCGTGGATCCTGGGCAGTTGGCTGGGGCTTCATTTCGGCAGCGCCATTGAGAACCCGGTCAGTTTCGGGCTCGATATGGTGATGGGTTGTTTCTTGCTGGCGATGGTCGTGGGCGGGAAGAAAAACCTGCGCATGTTCATCATCTGGACCGTGGCGGCCTGCTCATCGCTGTTGGCTTACTGGTACTTGCCGGCGAACAGTCATGTCGTGGTCGGCGCTTTGGCGGGGGGCATTCTGGGCGCGCTGTGGATGGAGAAAAAACAATGAGCATTGAAACGGCGGGTTACGGCACCCTGGTGGTCATATTGATAATGGCCGCGGTGACATTGGCGACTCGGTGGGGCGGTGTTTTCGTGATGTCGTTCGTGCCGATCAACTATCGGGTGCAGCAGTTCATCACGGCCATGTCCGGTTCGGTGTTGGTGGCGGTGTTGGCTCCGCTGGCGGTTAAAGGTGACAACGGCGCACGCCTGGCTTTGCTGACCACGGCAATCGTCATGCTGGCACTGAAAAAACCGCTGCCGGCAATTGCGGCCGGCATACTTGCAGCGGCTTTAGCCAGGCAGTTCTGAAAGGTCGAGTCGCCCGCGAACAAGCGAGCGACGAAACCCCATCAACACCCAGGTCAAAAACTCAGCGCCGCCGCTTCCCCAAACGAGTGATCCTGTACCCCTGCCATAAAGTGCAGCGACATCTCCTGGGGGGCCTCGATGGGTGGAATTTCAAAACTCCCCACCAGCTGACCCTGAAGCGCACTCAGCCGCATCGACTCTTCTTCCTTTAACTTTGCCATTCTCGCGTGATTCGCTGCGATTTCGTTGAGAGTTGACACGGTACATCTCCGTTTGCTGACCAAGCATTGATTAATTTGCCGCCGCGTCAGAATTACGTCGTTCTTGGCTGCTGAGACAGGCCAGTGCAAACCCTGAGCCAGACGTGGCCGCCTGTTGGCCCCGACACTCGACAGGTGACGAATGGCGGGGCAGACGCGCATTGACGCCGGCAACGTTGCAACCATGCCTCAATAATAAGTCACTGATAATACAAACCGCTCCTCGGCAGGGTCAGTCGCTCTCGGCGCTGTAGATGCTCGACCGGTGTGTCGAATACCTGTGCACCACAACCACCCCGGCTCCGATCAGGCTGGTGGCAACCGCCAGCAGCACAATCACCTGCTGCGTTCCAATCGGCGCGGCCAGCACCGCGACCAGCAGGCCCGCGAGCGGTTGCGACAGGTTGTTGAGCAGCGTGATGACGCCGACGGTCTTGCCGAAGTCCTGGGGCGGAATCACTTGCTGGCGGAGGGTGCGGAAGTAGACGTTGAACATTTTGTCGAAACCGACAATCAGCAAGAAACCGACGACGTAGCCCCCTGTGTTCGGGCTGAGTGCGGTGATGAAGGCGCCGACGGCGATCAGCGTGTAGGAGAGGGCACCCAGCAGTTTCAAGGGCAAACTCACCCGGGCGAGGAAGAACAGGATGAGGATGGTGGTGACGGCACCGGCTGCCTGTAAACCTGCGTAGTCATCCTTGCCGGCGCCGTAATGGCCGATGACCATGGCCGCCGAGGTGGCCAGGGTGACGCCGATGATCAGGTTGACGCCCACTGCCAGGCTGATGATCTTTTTCAGTTCCGCCAGGTTGCGAATGTGGCCGAAGGCAATGCGCAGCGGGTTCAGCCAGAGGTCGTGATGCTGCGCGAAGGTTTCCAGGGTGACCGAACTGACGCGTTGCCAATACAGCATCGCCAGGTCTGCCAGCAGGAACAGCCCGGCAATCGCCAGCACCACCCAGTGCCACGCCCACACCTCAAGCAGCAGCGCAGCGATCAGTGGGCCCAGCACCAAGCCGGTCTGGTCGGCGATTTGCGAGTAGGACAGGGTCTTGTTGTAGGTGTAGTGCTTGAAGATGTACGGCATCACCACTTCGCGGGCCATGATGCCCTGGGTGGTCAGCACGCCGCACAGGGCCGAGAGCGCGACGATCCAATAGATCCCGCCGAAGACGCCATGGAGCACGACCGCCACCGCGCAGGCGACGGCGCGATAGACCTGGCTGATGTGCAGGATGCGAATCGGCGAGAACTTGTCGCACAGCGCGCCGCAGATCGGGAACGAGAGGTAGCGTGGCAAGGACTCGACGAAAAAGGCCAGGCCTGCCCAGGCGACGCTGTTGGTGGTCTGGAAAACAATCAGCGGGACGATGAACAGCAAAATCTGGTCGGCCAACCGGGAAAGGAACATCGAGACGAAAAAAGCCAGGTAATCCTTGCGCATGAAACTCCTTGATTGCTGTGTTCAGGTGTATCCGGTCCAGGCAAGCGGCGCGCAGTGTGATATGGAACTAATATCACCGTTAGTCTCTATATCTTTACAGGGGACATCCCTTTTTTGAGAGAACCTGCCATGTTCAAATCCCGCTCGTTGATTGCTGCAGTGACCTGTTTCGCCCTGGCGGCTGGCCCTGGCATTGTTGTCGCGGACCCGGGCAACGGCAAGGGAAATGCTCAATTCGATCAAGGTCCTGGCCACGGACAAGGAGGCAAAGGCGGGCAGGGCAACAAGGGCGGTCAAGGAAATCCCGGCAATAAGGGAGGCAAAGGCAACCAAGGCGGTGGCGGTGGTGGCGGCGATTGGCATAACGGCCCGAGCCTCGACCGCGGCGGCATCCTCGGTGTGATTGGCGGTTATCGCGATTACTGGAGCCCCGGCCCGGCGCTGCCGCCAGGCATCCAGAAAAATCTTGCACGGGGCAAGCCGTTGCCACCCGGAATCGCCAAGAAGCTCGATGGGCGACTCCTGGGGCGGTTGCCGCACTATGACGGTTATGAGTGGCAGCAGGTCGGCACGGACCTGATCCTGGTAGCGATCGCCACTGGCATCATCTATGAAGTGCTCAATGGCGCGTTCGACTAAGTCGGAGTAATGCCAATCAGTTAAGCAACACACCTGTGGGAGCGAGCTTGCTCGCGATAGCGGTGAGTCAGCTTGCGATGATGTTGGCTGTGCCGCCGTCTTCGCGAGCAGGCTCGCTCCCACAGTTTTTCCGAGTTCTTCTCGAACATCACATTCAGCACAAATCCCCTGTGGGAGCGAGCTTGCTCGCGATAGCGGTGGGTCAGCTTGCGATGATGTTGGCTGTGCCGACGCCTTCGCGAGCAAGCTCGCTCCCACAACTGGATTGGAGTATGACTGGGAGAGCCAGGTCGGCTGTCAGGCCGCCTCGCGAGCAAGCTTTGCTCCCACAGGTCCTGCTCAAACAGATTTGACGGGTGTACGACCGGGAGAACCAGGTCGGCTACTAGGCCGCCTCGCGGTGGACGTTGATCTCGGCGCCCCGTTAACCACGCTGGCCGAACGCAGGCATTGCGTAGTGGGCATCCCGGCATGGATGCCGGGATAGCCGCGCTGGGCCATGGATGGCCCTTCGCGGCGGGCCCACGGAGCAATGCCGGAGTGAGGGCACACCGAGCCTAGGCGAGGTGCCAAGTGGTGGGGCATGAAGCGTTTTGCTTACTTTTGCGCTTCTCAAAAGTGAGCCGCTGTAAGAGCGGAACCCTAAGCAGCCGTTACCGCAACAACGGATATGTACTCAATCAACAAGAGCAAGTCCAGCCATCGCGAGCAAGCCCACCCCCACAAGTTTCGTATCAGCTTTCAAGTTGCCGCAGCCGTTTGTACAACGTATTGCGGCTGACCCCCAGCCGTCGCGCCAGGTGTGAAATATTCCCGCCCACTGCCTGCAACTGACGGTTCAGGTCCTCGGCATCGTTGAGGTCCACCGTCAGCGGCTCAGGCGTTTCCACCGGTTCCATTTCAAGGTCGACAAAGAAGTCGTCGGGCAGGTGTTCCGGGCGGATCGGTTGTTCTTCGGCCATCGCCAGGGCCACTTGCAGCACGCTGCTGACCTGCCGCAGGTTGCCCGGCCATGGATGGCGTTCGAACAGGTCCAGTACCTCGCGGCTCAGGCCGGCCCATTGGGTCGGTTCGCGGTGGTGTTCCCAGAGGCGTTTGAACAGGGCCTGTTTGTCGCTGCGGTCGCGCAGCGGTGGCAGCTCCAGGGTCAGGCCGCCGATGCGGTAGTACAAGTCTTCGCGAAACCGCCCCAGTTGCACCTGTTCACGCAGCGAGCGGTTGGTGGCGGAGATGATGCGGATGTCCACCGGGAACAGCTCGGCGCTGCCCACCGGCTGTACGCAACGTTCCTGCAAGACCCGCAGCAGCCGGGCCTGGGTTGGCAGGGGCATGTCGCCGATCTCGTCGAGGAACAACGTACCCCGGTCGGCCTTGCGGATCAGGCCGATGCTGCCTTTCTGGTTGGCGCCGGTGAAGGCGCCTTTTTCATAACCGAACAATTCCGATTCCACCAACTCGGCGGGGATCGCTGCGCAGTTGACGGCAATGAACGGCTGCTTGCAGCGCGAACTGGCCTGGTGCAGGGCTTTGACGAAGACTTCCTTGCCGACGCCGGTCTCGCCGTGGATCAGCAGCGGAATGTCCTTCTCCAGCAAACGCTCGGCCTGGCGCACAGCCTTCTCCACACGGCTGTCACCGAAGTGCAGGGTGTTGAGGCTGATAGCGTTACTGGCGGGGGCCGGCGCAGGTGCTGTTTCGGTGAACACGCGAGCCTTGATCGACACCTGGCTCGGGCGCCTGAGCAAGCACTGGAAACGATTGCTGCCGGACGCTTGCAGGGCGAACGGCAGGCCGTCGGGTTGGTTCAGCAGTTCCAGCAGCGAGACCTTGAACAGGCTTTCGATGCTGACCCGCGACAGGCTCAGGCCCAGCAGGTTGTCGGCCCGACGGTTGGCGGACAGGACCTGGCCGCTCTCATCGAAGACCAGCAGCCCGGCCCATTGGCTGTCGAGGTTGTTCAGGCCGGTGTTGAAGGTCAGTTGGAAGTGTTCACCGCGAAACAGGTTGAGGATCAGCCGGTTCTCCACGGTCTGGCTCATCATCTTGACCATGCCCAGGGTGTGGGAGGGCGGCAGGTAGCTGTCGCTGGAGACGTCCAGCACGGCGATGACCTTGCGCTCGGCATCGAAGATCGGCGCGGCGGAGCCGGTCATGAAGCGGTTGGCCTTGAGGAAGTGTTCATCGTGTTCGATGTGCACAGCCTGTTCGCAGGCCAGCGCGGTGCCGATGGCGTTGGTGCCGGTGCAGCGCTCCATCCAGCTCGCCCCGGCGCTGAAGCCATGGGCCAGTTTCGGTTCGATGAAGCGCTGGGTGCCCCAGGAGGTCAGCACTTGGCCCTGGTTGTCGGCCAGCATGATCAGGCAGTTGGAGTTGCTCAGGATGTTTTCGTAGTACGGCAAGACTTCCTGGTGGGTGGTCTGCACCAGCGAATGCTGGCTCTCCAGCAACTGGGCGATGCCTTGGGCGGGCAACTGGTCGAAGGCCGGCACGCTTTGATGGTTCAGGCCGAAGGCGCGGCAACGGGACCAGGAGGCCTGGATGATGGCCTCGTGGGACAAGGCTGGAGCAGGTGCGGCCATGGGGCACTCTCGCAGGAGCTGTTTTTATTGTTGTGGCAAGTCTCGCACAGACTCCTTGTGCTGGGGCAGGCCTGAATACCACTTCATACACAAACCCTTGTGGGAGCGARCTTGCTCGCGATAGCGGTGGATCAGCAGCATTGATTTGGCTGACACACCGCTATCGCGAGCAAGCTCGCTCCCACAGAGGGCATGGCCAGGCTAGCCGAAAACGTTCTTTCAGTGTTGTTCAAAATTGTTCATTGTCAACCCGGGCGTTGTTCAGTTGTTCATTCATGGCTGTTCACTTGTGTTCATCAATGAACGTATTTTTCCTGCAGATAAGTGGAAATTTCAGGCTAATCAAGGGGTTGTGATTTCTGGCACGGCTTTCGCTTTCTAACTCGGGTCGCTTGACTCCAATAATAAAAAGGCCGAGCCATGTCATTAAAGCTTGAGCACATCTGTCGCACCGTCGAAGGCCAGACCTGGATCGACGATGCCAATCTGAGTTTCGAACCCGGATCCTTCAACGTCCTGTTGGGCCGCACGCTGTCCGGCAAGACCAGCCTCATGCGCCTGATGGCCGGTCTGGACAAGCCCGACAGCGGCCGCATCCTGATGAACGGCGTCGACGTCACCAAGCGCCCGGTACGGCTGCGCAACGTGTCGATGGTCTATCAGCAGTTCATCAACTACCCGACCATGACCGTTTTCGAAAACATCGCCTCGCCGTTGCGCCAGGCCGGTGTGTCCAACGAGGTGATCCAGAGCAAGGTGCTGGAAACCGCCAGGATGCTGCGCATCGAGAAATTCCTGCAGCGTCATCCGCTGGAGTTGTCCGGCGGCCAGCAGCAGCGCACGGCCATGGCCCGGGCCTTGGTCAAGGACGCCGAACTGATCCTGTTCGACGAGCCGCTGGTGAACCTGGACTACAAGCTGCGTGAAGAGCTTCGCCAGGAAATGCGCGAATTGTTCCAGGCCCGCCACACCATCGCCGTCTACGCCACCACCGAGCCCAACGAGGCGTTGGCCCTGGGCGGCACCACCACGATCCTGCATGAGGGCCAGGTGATCCAGAGCGGCAAATCGTCCTCTGTGTATCACCAGCCGCAAACCGTGCTGGCCGCCGAATTGTTCTCCGAACCCCCGATCAACCTCATGCCGGGACGCATCGCCGGCAACGAGGTGAGCTTCGCCAATTTCGTGCACTTCCCGCTGAACGTCGACCTGCGCCCGGTGGGCGAGGGTGAGTTCCGTTTCGGCGTGCGCCCCAGCCATATTTCCCTGGTGCCGAGCAACGACGACGACCTCGAACTGGCGGTGACCGTCGAGGTGGCCGAGATCAGTGGCTCGGAGACCTTCCTGCACGTGCGCAACGAGCATTTCCTGCTGGTGTTGCACCTGCCAGGGGTGCATGAGTACGACGTGGATGCGCCGATCCGCATCTACATTCCGACCCATAAACTGTTTGTCTTCGACGCCCAGGGCAAGCTGGTCCAAGCCCCAGGGCAGCGTATCGCGAGGGTTGCCTGATGGCCGAAATTCGTTTGCAGAACCTCGCCCACAGCTACACCAGCACCCCGGCGGGCCCCGAGGACTACGCTATCCGCGAGATGAACCACATCTGGGAGCAGGGCGGCGCCTATGCGCTGCTCGGGCCTTCGGGCTGCGGCAAGTCCACGTTGCTCAACATCATTTCCGGATTGCTCAGCCCTTCCGAAGGGCAGGTGATGTTCGACAGCAAGATCGTCAACGAGCTGACCCCGGAACGGCGCAACATCGCCCAGGTGTTCCAGTTCCCGGTGGTCTACGACACCATGACCGTGTTCGACAACCTGGCGTTCCCGCTGCGTAACCAGGGCATGGCCGAGGCGAGAATCTACACCAAGGTGCAGGAAATCGCCGAGGTCCTGGACCTGCAGAACCTGCTGGACAAAAAGGCCCGCAACCTCACCGCCGACGAAAAACAGAAAGTCTCCATGGGCCGCGGGCTGGTGCGTGACGATGTGTCGGCGATCCTGTTCGACGAGCCGCTGACGGTGATCGACCCGCACCTGAAATGGAAACTGCGGCGCAAGCTCAAGCAGATCCACGAGCAGTTCAACATCACCATGGTCTACGTCACCCACGACCAGTTGGAGGCCTCGACTTTCGCCGACAAGATCGCCGTGATGTACGGCGGCCAGATCGTGCAGTTCGGCACGCCTCGGGACTTGTTCGAGCGTCCCAGCCACACCTTTGTCGGCTACTTCATCGGCAGCCCGGGGATGAACCTGATCGAGGTCACGGCACAGCCCGGTGGCGTCGGCTTCGCCTCGACGCACTTGCCGCTGTCGGAAACCTTGCAACGTCGGGTCGCCGAAGCCGAAGGCAAAAGCCTGAAGGTCGGTATCCGCCCGGAGTTCGTGCATGTCTGGGATGGCCCTTACGACGATGCGATGCGCGCTGACGTGGTCCACGTCGAAGACCTGGGCACTTACAAGATCCTGACCCTCAACCTCGATGGCGCACCGCTGAAAGTGCGCCTGGCCGAAGACAAGCCCGTGCCCGAAGGCACGGCGTACATCAGTTTTCCGGCCCAATGGCTGATGGTCTATGCCGATGAGTATTTGCTGGAACCGTTGAGTGAGGTGCAGCCATGAACAAGGTGCAGAACAACAAGGCCTGGTGGCTGGTATTGCCGGTGTTCCTGCTGGTGGCTTTCAGTGCCGTGATCCCGATGATGACCGTGGTCAACTATTCGGTGCAGGACATCTTCGACCAGTCCAGCCGCTACTTCGTCGGCGCCGACTGGTACAGGCAGGTGCTGCTCGATCCACGGCTGCACGATTCGCTGCTGCGCCAGTTCATCTACTCGGCGTGCGTGTTGCTGATTGAAATTCCCCTGGGCATCGCCATCGCCCTGACCATGCCGACCAAGGGCAAATGGTCATCCCTGGTGTTGATCATCCTCGCGATCCCGCTGCTGATCCCGTGGAACGTGGTGGGCACCATCTGGCAGATTTTCGGCCGCGCCGACATCGGCTTGCTGGGCTCCACCCTCAATGGCCTGGGCATCAACTACAACTATGCAGCCAACACCATGGACGCCTGGGTCACCGTGCTGGTGATGGACGTCTGGCACTGGACGTCGTTGGTGGCGCTGTTGTGCTACTCGGGGCTGCGGGCGATTCCCGACGTGTACTACCAGGCCGCGCGGATCGACCGGGCCTCCAGCTGGGCGGTATTCCGGCACATCCAGTTGCCGAAGATGAAGAGCGTCCTGCTGATCGCCGTGATGCTGCGTTTCATGGACAGTTTCATGATCTACACCGAGCCGTTCGTACTCACTGGCGGCGGGCCGGGCAACGCCACCACGTTCCTCAGCCAGACCCTGACGCAGATGGCCATCGGCCAATTCGACCTGGGCCCGGCGGCGGCGTTTTCCCTGGTGTACTTCCTGATCATTCTGTTGGTGTCCTGGCTGTTCTATACCGCCATGACGCACGCCGACGCCAACCGTTGAGGCCCGCACAATGAGCAAGAAAAAGCTGATACCGCTTTTGATCTACATCCTGTTCCTGCTGGTGCCCATCTACTGGCTGCTGAACATGTCGTTCAAGAGCAACACCGAGATCCTTGGCAGCCTGACTTTGTGGCCGCAGGATTTCACCTTCCACAACTACAAGGTGATCTTCACCGACCCGAGCTGGTACACCGGTTACCTCAACTCGCTGTATTACGTGAGCCTGAACACGGTGATTTCCCTGGCGGTCGCGTTGCCGGCGGCCTATGCGTTTTCCCGCTACCGGTTCCTGGGGGACAAGCACCTGTTCTTCTGGCTGCTGACCAACCGCATGGCGCCACCGGCGGTGTTCCTGCTGCCGTTCTTCCAGCTGTATTCGTCCATCGGGTTGTTCGACACCCACATCGCCGTGGCCCTGGCTCACTGCCTGTTCAACGTGCCGCTGGCGGTGTGGATCCTCGAAGGGTTCATGTCCGGGGTGCCGAAAGAAATTGACGAGACCGCCTACATTGACGGCTACAGTTTCCCCAAGTTCTTCACCAAGATCTTCATTCCGTTGATCGGCTCCGGCATCGGTGTCACGGCATTTTTCTGCTTCATGTTTTCCTGGGTCGAGCTGTTGCTGGCCCGGACGTTGACCTCGGTGAATGCCAAGCCGATCGCGGCGGTCATGACCCGTACGGTGTCGGCGTCCGGTATCGACTGGGGCGTGCTGGCGGCGGCGGGGGTGTTGACCATCCTGCCGGGCATGCTGGTGATCTGGTTCGTTCGCAACCACGTGGCCAAGGGCTTCGCCCTGGGCCGGGTCTGAGGAGTCGATGATGGAATGGATGAACTGGACCGCCCCCACGGCGGCATTTTTCGGGGTTATCGCCTTGTTCCTGGCAGGCATGACCACCTGGGAGTTGCGTTCGCCGAGCATCCCTCGGCGTGGTTTCCTGCCGATTACCACGACCCGTGGCGATCGGTTGTTTATCGGTCTTCTCGGTAGCGCCTACCTGCACCTGCTGGTAATCGGCGCCACCGACTGGAGCATCTGGATAGCGTTCGCGTTGTCTTGGGTGTGGCTGTTGGCAGTGATGCGGTGGGGCTAGTCGCGAAGGTTCGCCGATCAGGCTCTTAAACCCAAACAGGAGGTCTCTATGTTCAATAAAAACAATAAGCTGCGACATAGCGTTTCATTGGCAGCCATGCTGGCACTCAGCGGGCTGAGTGCTGCGGCCTGGGCCGACGCCTATGAAGACGCCGCTAAAAAATGGATAGGCAGTGAATTCAAGCCGTCGACCCTGACAGCCGAGCAGCAGCTCGAAGAGCTGAAGTGGTTCATCAAGGCCGCCGAGCCGTTTCGCGGCATGAGTATTAACGTGGTGTCGGAAACCCTCACCACTCACGAATACGAGTCCAAGGTACTGGCCAAGGCTTTCACCGAAATCACCGGGATCAAGTTGAACCACGACCTGCTGCAAGAAGGCGACGTGGTGGAGAAGATGCAGACGGTGATGCAGTCGGACAAAAACATCTATGACGGCTGGGTCAACGATTCGGACCTGATTGGTACGCACTTTCGCTACGGCAAGACCGAATCGATCACCGACCTGATGGCCAACGAAGGCAAGGCTTACACTTCGCCAACCCTGGACATCAAGGACTTCATCGGCATCTCCTTCACTACTGCGCCGGATGGCAAGATCTATCAGCTGCCCGACCAGCAATTCGCCAACTTGTACTGGTTCCGTGCCGACTGGTTCGAACGCCCGGAGCTGAAGGCCAAGTTCAAGGAGAAATACGGCTACGAGCTGGGTGTACCGGTGAACTGGTCGGCCTATGAAGACATCGCCAAGTTCTTCTCCGAAGACGTCAAGGAAATCGACGGCAAGCGTATCTACGGTCACATGGACTACGGCAAGAAAGACCCGTCCCTGGGCTGGCGCTTCACCGATGCCTGGTTCTCCATGGCTGGTGGCGGCGACAAGGGCCTGCCCAACGGTCTGCCGGTGGACGAGTGGGGTATTCGCGTCGAAGATTGCCATCCGGTCGGCTCCAGTGTCACCCGTGGCGGCGACACCAACGGCCCTGCAGCTGTGTTCGCCACCACCAAGTACGTGGACTGGCTGAAGAAGTACGCGCCGCCGGAAGCGGCGGGCATGACCTTCTCCGAGTCCGGCCCGGTACCGTCCCAAGGCAACATCGCCCAGCAGATTTTCTGGTACACCGCGTTTACCGCCGACATGACCAAGCCGGGCCTGCCGGTGGTGAACGCCGATGGCACGCCGAAATGGCGCATGGCGCCTTCGCCGCGTGGTCCGTATTGGGAGCAGGGCATGAAGCTGGGGTATCAGGACGTGGGTTCCTGGACATTCATGAAGTCTACGCCTGAGAAACAGAAACTCGCGGCCTGGCTCTATGCGCAGTTCGTGACGTCCAAGACCGTGTCGCTGAAGAAGACCATCGTTGGCCTGACGCCGATTCGTGAGTCGGACATCAACTCCCAGGCGATGACCGACCTGGCGCCGAAACTCGGTGGCCTGGTGGAGTTCTACCGCAGCCCCGCCCGTGTGCAATGGACCCCGACCGGGACCAACGTGCCGGACTACCCGCGCCTGGCGCAACTGTGGTGGAGCCACATCGCCGAAGCCGCCAGTGGCGAGAAGACCCCGCAGCAGGCCCTCGATGGCTTGGCCAAGGACCAGGATGCGATCATGACGCGCCTGGAACGCTCCAAGGCCCAAGCCACCTGCGCCCCGAAAATGAACCCCGAGCGCGACGCGCAATACTGGTTCGATCAACCGGGTGCACCGAAGCCGAAACTGGCGAACGAGAAGCCTAAAGGTGAAACAGTGAGCTACACCGAGCTGTTGAAATCGTGGGAGGCAGCACGCAAGTAAAGCCCCGAGCGTGAAAACGAACGGCACCGAAAGGTGCCGTTTTTTTTTGCGTGCGCTTGTACCGCTATCGCGAGCAGGCTCGCTCCCACAGTTTTTCCGGGTCGTTCACRGACCTCGCRTACRCCACAAATCCCCTGTGGGAGCGAGCTTGCTCGCGATAGCGGCGGGTCAGCTTGCCGCGATGTTGACTGGGCTGACGCTATCGCGAGCAAGCTCGGCTCCCACAAGTTTTTCCGCGTCGTTCACGGACCTCGCATACGCCACAAATCCCCTGTGGGGACACTGATCTTGTAAACAACCAAAGAACTGTGTGGGGGAGATCTGTGGGAGCAAAGCTTGCTCGCGATAGCGGTGTGACCGTCAATGAAGGTGCTGGGTATCAGTCGGGGGGCTTGTGCGTTAGCCGGTCTTGGCCGAGCTTACCTGGATGGGCGATGGTTTGTTTTTCATCAACGTGTCCAGCGCTTGCCGGTAGTTTTTACCCGCCAGGCTCATGCTGTTGTTATGCGTCGCCCCCGGCACCAGCAGCAGGCGCTTGGGCTCCCGGGCGGCGTTGAACAGTTGCTCGCTGAAGCGTGGTGGTACGTAGCGATCGGCAGAGCCATGGACCACCAGCAGCGGCATGTTGATCTCGCCGATTTTGTCGATGGAATCGAATTTTTGCGACAACAACCAGCGCACCGGCAGGGACGTATTTGCCATCGCGGTGGCGACATCGCCCAGGGAGGTGAACGTGGATTCGATGACCAGGCCTCGGACCTGGGCAGCGCCATTCTTCGCGGCCTCCTGGCCCAACTGCGCAGCGAGGTCCACCGCGACGGCACCGCCCAGAGAATGACCGTAGATCAGCCGCAGGTCCGGGTCCGGTTGCAGTACCTTGAGGCGTTCCCAAGCGATGCGTGCATCCTCATAGACGCTGGCTTCCGACGGCAGATCCCCATGGCTTTTGCCAAAGCCACGATAATCGATAGCCAGCACCGAATAACCCAGCGCCCTCAGTTGCTGGATACGAAACAACTGGCCGGTCAAATTCCAACGCACACCGTGCAAGTACAGGATGGCCGGCGCATTCTTGCGTTCGGCCGGCCACCACCAGCCGTGGATATTTTCCCCGGTCTTGAAACTCTTGGGCTTGAGATCGAATTCCTGCACACCGCTGGGAAGCCCACTGAACCAGCTCGCCGTCCCCGGCTCGATGCGAAAGACCAGCTCGCGTTCCTTGTGCTGCAGCACTGCACAGCCCACCGGCAGCCCGACCACCATTGCGCTCATGACAAGGAAGGCCAGCCAGCGCCGCCGAAGGCGAGAGAATAAACGTAAAGGCATCGACGCAATTCGCTACTCGAAACAGAAGATGCCTTGTAGCAGATTCTCCGGAAGCGGCGCAGGGATTTCGGACGGTCGTGGCGAGGTAGCAAACGCCCTGGCCACAGGTATATACCGCGTCCCTGTCAGTGCACATCCCCATACTCAACCAGCGTCAATACCTGCGCGCTCCGACCGTACGCGACCTTGGGCACACCCGCCAGGCGCTTGTGCAGTACTTGGGTCAACGACTCGCCTGGCCTCAGGCTGGCATCGCCAAAATCCCCGTCCAGTTGCATCGGGTGCACGATGACCTCAAGCGAGCCATAGGCCGGTGGCGCGGCGTAGTCCAGGTCGGCCGGGGTGCAGACGTAGTCCGCTGTCGCGCCGCACAGGCTGTGCATGCGCCGGTTGAACAGGGTCTTGAAGATGCGCTTGGGCAGGGTCAAGTTCGCCCCCAGGTTGCGCGCCAGGCGCATGGGCACACCTTGCCTGGCGGCGAAGCGGGCCACCAGCTCGCCGATGGGCCAGATGTTGTGCACATGTTGATGGGAATCGAGATGGCTGGGACGCAGGCCGTGGTCCAGGCAGTGTTGCCATTGCGCCTGCAGTTCATCTTCCACTGCCGCCAGATCCTTTGAGCCCAGGCGCAGGCAATAACGCGACAGGTTCAGGTCGAACTGGCCATTGGTGTCGCAAAAAACCGCTCGTGAGGTGATCGTCTGGCCCAGCGGCGGGCCGTAGCTGAGGTTGAAATGCAGGCCTACGTGGCCGTTGAGCAGCGGTTGCCGGGCCATTTCACACGCCTGCTCGAAACCCGGCATGTTGGCCATGGCCGTGGCCGAACTGATCACGCCGGTCTCAAAGGCCCGCAGGATCAGCGCGTTTTCACTGAAGCTGAGCCCGAAGTCGTCAGCGTTGACGATCACTTGACGCGGCATCTGTCTTCTCCTGGTTTTTAGGGGGGGACGATGCCGTCGTCGCGGTCGGTTTGCTTCGGCGTTTGCCAAACCATGGCTTCAAGCTTTTCCATAGTCGCAAGGCAAATCCCAGGAGCAAGCCACCGGGCTGCCATGAATAGAAACTCCAGCGCCAGTGTTCCAGTTGGCCGGTCATGCGTTCGTGTAACTGATGGTTGGAGTTCTCCAGGCTGACCCGTGATGCGTCGATCCAGCGCCAGTTTTCGTCCAGCCCCCAGCGAATCCACTCCTCGAGCAACACCCGGCCGCTGCCCAGGTCGGCATGCTGCGGCAGGAATGCAAGGTTGTAGTCGTACAGCCGTCCCTGGTCCAGCAGGCCGAGGCGATAGCTGATGCATTCGCCGTTCAGTTCCAGCATCACCACCCGCACCAGGCCTTGGGCGGCGAGGGCGGTGAAGGCGAGGTTCATCCATTGTCGGCGCCCGGGGTCGGCGAAAATACCGACACCTTCCTCGCCTTTCCAGCTGACATCCTCGACATCGGCCAGGGCTCGCAACAATTGCCCCATGCTGATGGCATCTGGCGTTATTCGGCGGATCTCGGCACCACAAGCAGCGATCCGCTTGCGTGCCCGGCGCAGCTTATAGCGTGGATCGCCAGAGATCTCCTGATGGTCGCTGTCGCTGATCAGATGCACCGGAACCCGGCAACTGAGTCGTCGCTCTCCGGTGGAACTCAGCGCCATCCAGGCGCTGAGGACGCTTTGCTCACCGACCGGCTCGATCACTTCATTCAATTGCAGTAACGCGTGAGGCAAGTGTTGACGGATCTGCATCAGCGCCTGACCCATGCCTTCGGCGTCCAGGCGTGCCAGCAGGGCGATGCGGTCGGCCATGGGATAACCCAAATGATGCAACACCCGGAACCGCAGCCCGCCGATACGTTCAAGTCCTGATATCAGAGGCAGGCAAAGGCACAAGGCCTGGTCCTGCCAGCCCAGCAGCACATGCAATTGCTCTTCGGGCAACAGGGCGAATTCCGCCGCTTGCAGCCAGGCCAGGGTGTTGAACGGCGTTGCGTCGGCCACCTGGGTTCGCAGCTGTTCATAAGCTGATACAGGAAAGTCCGCCGCGCCCAGGGAGCGACACCATTGGAACCGGATCGCCATGGAGATCAGGCCGCTGAAGTCGAGGTGGCCGGTTGGGCCGGTTTACGAAAGGCGTCCAGTACCGTGCCGGTGTATGACGTGTTGCGCAGAAGCCGCCAGCGACCGAGCAAGCGGTATAGGTGGGTGATCTGCCCGCGCTCCTGGAAGCCCATGCGGATATGCATCTTGATTGCTTGGATGTTTTGCAAATCGCAGACATCGACCATTGTGCTGCAACCGTGGTCCGCCATGACTTTCCACACCTCCAACTGCATGTCCGCCGATATACTGGAACCCCAGTATTCACGGATCGCCTCGCCACCGAACTGAAAGTACTCGCCAGGCTTGATCGGAAAGTTGCAGTGATAGAAATGGCGGTCGAAATAGTCCCGTGTACTGGCCCAGGCGAAACCCACGGTGTCGCCCTGATCATCCAGGTACATCAAGCCTGTGTAGCCTTCGACCGCCAGCTCGCGCATGGTTTCGACGCGGTCGCCGAAGTGCCGGGCAAAAGCATCGGCATTGCTGATCGTGATGTGCTCCAAGCGCATCGGTGGGTAGGGCCTGAGGTTATGTGGGGGGAGTGGGGTCCGTACATCGTGCTCCAGCCACACCAGTCGGGTGTGGGAAAATAGGTAGCGCCTGCACAGCTGCTTTAGAACGGCGCGCAGACCTTTTTTCTGAATGCGATCACGCAATTTTTGCAGAGCGTTCATGGTGCCTCCTGACGGGTGGCAGGTTGGGGGGGAAGGGGTGCTGTCCAACTGAGGGAGAACACGGTTTCCCCTGGCAGGAGAAACCCGACCTGGCCGGCCTTGCAATCAAACGCAACGCTGTGGCTGCGGTTGTCCGGGCCGAAATACATCAGGGTCATGCCTGGTTGAGGGCAGACCGCGCCGTCGAGGCTGACCTGATGGGCTCGCGTGCTTTTGTTCACACCCAGCAGATTGCGTTGCTTGCCGGTGGCCATGGCCAGAACATCGACTTCAAAAGCATCGTTGTCCAGGCGCAGTACCTGATCAAGCCAGTGCTGCTGAATGAACTGCTGGGCCAAGCCCACGGGCTTGAGTTCGAAGCGCTGATTGTCCAGCACTCGCACCATGCCTTTGGGGTATTCAGGTTCGTCGGCGAGCATGAACCAGTTGAGCATGTCGAGCCAACCATCCGCGGAGGCGTTGATCGCCACCGACGTCCACCACAAGGCGGCGTAGTGGGTTTCCTGGTCGTAAGGGCTCAGGCTCGAGCCGCTGGACATGTTGGTCTGGTCCAACAGCAAAGCCTTGCGGGGCCGGCCCTGGCTGTCCAGCCCCACCAGGTTGGCGGCCTGACGGACACTGTCGCGGTAGACCCGGGTCGCCAGCAGGTCGCGGACCATCCATTCATGCCAGGCCAGGGCGTCGATCTGGTCGTCGGACGTCGCGAGCAGGCGCCGTGCCCAGTCGATCCCGCGCCTGTCAGCCGCGTTGTCGGCTAAGGGGCCGTTGGTGAACCGCGAGCTGGCCGGTATGGCGATGCGGACACCGGCGCGTGCGTTGGCAGGATCGGCGCGGACCTGGGCAGCCATGCTCTGGAACAGTTGCTGGAAACTGGCGAAGTCTGGGTAGTTCAGGTTTGGCTCATCGGCAAAACTGAGGTAATGGATGCCGTTGTCGCCCGAAGCCCGGGTCGACATGAGCCAGGCTTGCAAACCGCTGAGACTGGTCCGGTCGGCCTGCAGATCCGCCCGGCGCTGGCTGCCGGCCAGCAGGGTGAGGTCTTGGCTGATGCCGAAGCGGTCCCGGTACAAGCGCCGGAAGGCATCTTCATGATTGACCTTGGCCGCCATGACATCGACAAAGCTGTAGAGGGTTGCCGCCTGGGGTTTGAGCGCATCGAGCACAGCGTAGCTGGAGGGCGGCAGTAACTCATAGGGCAGGTATATGCCCAGCTTGGGGGTCTTGCCGAGCGCCTCGGTGTACAACTTCAGGTGGGTCTGCCCCGGATCCTGGCGCAGCGGTTGCAGGTGCGCCGGATCTTGGGCGAACAGGTTGGCGGTGCCGTCCAACCAGAACGCGGCCTTGCCGTTGCCTTGCAGATGCAGGCGCCAGATTTGGTCCACGTCCGCCACCGGGAGGGCCACCTGATCGAATTGCCAATAGGCCCGGTATGGCTTGAGATTCAGTTGCACCTGCTTTCCGTCGTCGACGCGCCGGCCTTGCAGCGCACGTACGCCGCCATGGAACTTGCCTGCCAGCACGGCCTGTTCGCCGGCTGCGACTTTGAAATACAGCTCATCGCCATCGTGGGTCTCAGCGCTGAAATGCACCTTGGCCGGGGCAAACAGGGCACGGGTGCGCGCGTCGTGTTCGACGCTATAGCGCCGGAAACTGTAGCCGGGAATTTCCAGCCGATAACTGGTGGCACCCGGCAGCAGCGGCCATTGCTGTTCGCCACGGGTCTGATCCGCCTTGACCAGGCGCTCGCCCGCCAATCGGCCGTGGCCGTCGAGCAGATACAGGTGTTCGGCATTGGCCTCGGCTTGCCAGGCGGGCACCCAGCGCACGGTGACAGAGTCCGGGCGGTCGGTTTGCAGGTACAGGCTGCCGTCACGGATACCGGTCCACTCCATCGCCGCGCCCTGGGCCAAAAAGGCCAGGCTCCAAAGGCACAGGCCAGCAGTCACTTTCCACCAACGCTGCACTGGCCCCATCGCGAGCAAGCTCGCTCCCACAGTTGATTTGTGGTGGTCGCAGATATTGCGCTCGGCACCGTGGCCCTGTGGGAGCGAGCCTGCTCGCGAAGGCGTCGGCCCATTCAACATCGATGCAAGCTGACCCAGCGCTTTCGCGAGCAAGCTCGCTACCACAGGGGATCGGTGGTGGTTGTGGAGGGTGTGTTCGGCACAAGGCTCTTGTGGGAGCGGGCTTGCTCGCGAAGAGGGCGGCTCATCCACCCTCACTGCAAGCTGGCTCAGTGCTTTCACAAGGGCATCACCGCCCCCTGTGGGAGCGAGCTTGCTCGCGATGGCGGTTTGGCAGGCAATCACACTCATGCCGATTTCCCCAACAGCATCTGGCGCATCGGCAGTAAATCGCTGGGCAGGATAATCAGCGTTTGCCACAGCGCCACGCCGCTGAGACGGCAATACATCACCAGCAGCCCCAGGGTCACGCCCAGATAGGCAATAGAGGAAGCCGCTGCGGCACCGACGATGCCGTAGTGTGGGATCAGGAGCAGGTTCAGCCCCAGGTTCAATAGCGCTCCTACGCCCATCAGCAGCGAAACAGTGCCGGGGCGGTCCTTGCCCAGCAGGTCCAGGCGCAGGATGCTCGCAAAGCACAACCCGAACACCCCTGGCAGCAGCGCCAGCAGGGCTGGGTACGCCGGTTGATAGGCGACGCCGAACAGGGTGACGATCAGCCATTCGCCGACCAGTACCATGCTCAGGCAGGCGCCCAGCATGGCCGTGGCGGTCAGGCGCAAGGCCAACGGGGTCAGGCGCTTCATGTCTGTGTCTTGCTGCAGCAGGCGTTTCATCAGCGGCGTGGTGACCGCTTCCGGCACGATATGCAGCAGTTCGGCCGCCGCGCTGGCCATGGCGTAGTGCCCCAGCGCCGTGCTGCCCAGCAGTGCGCCGATGAACAGGTAATCCGAGCGCAGCATCAGTTGCTGGAACAACAGGTCCGGATGACTGCGGACACCGTAACGCAACAGTTCGTTCTGGACGGTGCGATCCCAGCGCAGAGTGAACGCATGATCTCGGCGCAGCCACATCCAGCCCGCCAGTACTACCAGGCTCAGGCCCGCCAGCCAACTGATCAGAGCCGCTTCCAGTGCCGTGTCTTTCCACATCCAGAACAGCGCCACGAACAGCAACAGCGGGACCAGGGATTCCATCAGCCGCAATGCGTTGAACGCGCCGACGCCGCCGGAGGCGTTGTGCAGCGTCAGCAGGCCGCTCTTGAGCACCGCCAGCGGCACGGCCAGCAACAGCAGCCAGGCCAGCAGTCCCAGTTGCGTGGTGACGTCCAGTTCGGCACCGAACTCACGCACCAGCGCCACCACCAGCAGCGTCAGCAACCCTGCAAGCAGACAACCGAAGACCAGCACGTGGCTGAGCAACAGGCTCATCGAGCGATGCTGCGCCGCCTGATAACCCACGGCGGAATTCAGGCCGCCACTGGTGGTAGCGCTGATCAGGTCCGGCAGGGTGCTGAGCAGCGCCAACAACCCGCGTTCGCTGGGCCCCAGGATCCGTGCCAGCAACACGTTGCGCAACAGGCGCAGGCCTATCATCGCCAGGCTAGTGCCCATGCTCAACGCCAAGAGCTTGAGATAATGTGCGCGATTCATGAGCGGGCTCCTCGGCGAATGCGCCAGGCCAACAATTCAGGGTGACAGGCGTTGCTCTGGCTGACGCCGAAACGTGGCAGGTTCAGAGGGTCGCCGTCATGACGATACAGTCCGGCCTCGGTGCCCAGTGCGAACGTAAAACCGTGGGCTGCCACCTGCTCGCGCACGCGGGCGTCATTGTCACCGTTGGGGTAGCAATACACCGGCAAGGGGTGGGCGCAGCCGTTTTCCAGGGCGATCCAGCTGCGCGTCAGTTCTTCGTGCAGGCGCTGGTCATCCAGCCCGGTCAGGATCGCGTGGCTGGCACCATGGGGACCGAAGCGGATCAGCCCGGAATCTTCGAGCATGCGCACCTGGGGCCAGTCCAGGGCCTGGGGCTGGGAACCCTGTGGGCAGGCGTCGGTAAGGTCGCTCAACGTGTGGGTATCGAGACTCTTGAGGCTTTGCAGGTAATGCAGCAGCGCCAGGCTGCGGCGCTCGTCGTCGATGTCATCGAGCAGCACCGGCAACGGTCGACCGACGTGCTGCAAGTGCTCGATCAATGAGCGCCGTGCCACCTGGCCATGGCTGCCCCAGAGGGTTTCGCCGATGCTTTCCCACCAGAAGTGCTGGCGACTGCCGATGAAATCGGTGGAGAGGAAAATACTCGCCGGCACCTGGTATTGGCGCAGCAACGGAAAGGCATTCATGGCGTTGTCGCGCCAACCGTCGTCGAAGGTCAGGGCCACCCGCGGGCGGTTCGGAACGTTTTCAGGATCGGCCAGCAACAAGGTCATCAGCGGCACGCACTCGAAATGCCGTAGCAGCCAGATCAGCAAATGTTCAAACGCTTCGGGCCCCACGCACAGTTCGTTACGGTGGGGCAGTTCGGCGGCGCGGTCGTTGTTCAGCACACGATGGAGCATCAGTATGACGCCGGCGCCACGCAAGGGATGGCGACCCAGGGACGTGTTCAGGTACAGCCAGCCGCCGGTGCGCTTGAAGACTTGTTTGATCGACATCGGCCGTACTCCTTAGCGATTCTGCTCTGGGTTCCACTGGCTATAGCGCTGGCCCCGCAGGAACCGCCAGAGCCCGATGCTCATGCCCGCCAGCGTCACCAGCACGAATGCGGCCAGGCGAAAGGGCCGGGGCAGGCGGTGGCGCGCGTCCATCAAGCCGATCAGCGCCATGGCGTAACCGAGCAATTGCGCCACCAGGCTCAGGCGATAGAACGTATGGTCGTTCCACAGCCAGGCATTGCTCAGCAAGAGCGGCAGCAGCAACACCGGCGCCAGGCGGCGGATCAACTTGTGGCTGATCAGCCCGATGGCGTAGAGCCCATGGCGCAGCGGGTTGAGCAGCTCACGGCGCTGAGCCAGGCTCTGCAACCCGCCGACGGTGACCCGCTGGCGACGGCGAAACTGCTTGTCGGCTTCGTCCACGCCCTGGTCGGTCACCCGGGCCATGGGGGCATAGACGATGGACTTGCCGGCAGCTGGCGCGCAGGTGCTGAGGAAAAAGTCATCGTTGACCTGGGCCGGTATCGGGTGGAACAACCCCCGGCGCAGGGCCAACAGCGCGCCGTCGGCCGAGACCATGCAACCGGTGCGACTCTCCACCCGACGCAACCAGCCTTCGTAATGGCGATACAGGCTGTCGCCCAGGCTCAGGCCCTTGCCCGGCACCGGGATTTCCATGTGCCCGGCACAGGCGCCGACTTCCGGATCGCCCAAGGGCGCCAGCAGATGGCTGAGGGTGTCATTGGCCCATTGGTTATCGGCGTCGGTGAACACCAGGATCTCGCCGCTGCTGTGGGCGACACCGGTATTGAGGGCAGCGGCCTTGCCCTGGCGTGGCAGGTCGAGCACGGTGATGCGCGGGTCGATCACCTTGCGGGCGCAGGCCACCGTGTCGTCGGTGGAGCCGTCGCTGGCGAGGATGATTCGCAATGAATGGGCCCGATAATCCTGGGCCAGCAAGGTGCGCAACTTTTCCTCTATGTGCCGCGCCTCGTTGTGGGCGGCAATGACGATGCTCACGTCCATCGGAAACGCCTTGCCGTAGCGCCGCACCGGAAACAGCGGCGCCAGCAGGCTCAACATCAAGGGATAGCCGAGGTAGGCGTACACCGGCAGCAACAGGCACGACCAGTAAATGAATTCAGCCACGGGCAGGTCTCCTGACGTTCCATTGAAAAATATTGAGTAGCAGTGCGGCGCCGGTCAGGTGCAGGCGCACCCCGTGCAAGGCCCACAATTGCAAGGTCAGGCGCGGATCACGCCGGCTCTGGCGCAGGCTCAGAACCAGAGCCGGCAACGTGCTGAGCAACAGCAGGGTCAGGCCCAGGCGTGCCTGACCCTGGAGCAGGGCGATCAGGGCCAGGACGTCCAGGCCCCAGGCGCCAATCGACAGCGCGGGGAAGCGCAACAGGCGCAGGCTCGGCCCATGGCTGCGCAACAACTGCCAGTGGCTGCCCTGGCGCCACAGCTCCTTGCTCATCCACTCGCGCCAGCTGGCTTCGTAGCCCCAATGCAGGGCCACGCTTTCATTGACCAGCAACAATTGCGCGCCGGCTTGACGCAAGCGCAGGGAAAAATCCTTGTCTTCGCCAGTGCGCAGGGTTTCGTCGAAGCCGCCGACCTGTTCGAACCAGCTTCGGCGCATCAGCAGGTTGGCGCTGGGCAGCCACTGCACCCGGTGCAAGGGGCGCGAACCCGGACGTTGGCTGCGGCGCTGCCAGGCGCGGGCGAACCATGGCGCCGGTCCGGGCGTGTCCAGGTCGAGGCCCAGCACATCGCCCTGACAGCCTTCCATTTCGATCAGCCGCTTGAACCCGTCGGCGGGCATTTCGATGTCGGCGTCGATGAACACCAGCCATTCACCGCTGGCGACCGCCGCGCCACGGTTGCGCAGGGCGCCGATGTGCACGCCAGGTACGATCAGCACTCGCGCGCCCAGCTCGTTGGCGATGCGCGGGCCGTGGTCGTCGGAGCCGTTGTCCACCACGATCAACTCACACGCCAGGCCTGCCTGGCGGGCGGCTTCCTGCGCCGCCTGCAGCGTACGGCCGATGTGCCGGGCTTCGTTGTACATCGGGATGACGACGCTCACGCAACTCATGAACGGGCCTCCTGCGGCTCGGCCTGTTCGGCGTCGTAGCGCAATATGCTGGTCAAGGCGAGCATGATCCACAGCAACTTGTGGTTCGGCGCGCTGAGGAACATCAGGAACAACGCCAGCGACAGGAAACTCATGCCCAGGTGCGTCAACAGGTCGGCCTGGGCCCAGTCCCGGCGCTGGAGCCAGAGTTGGCGCGCGCGCATCAGGTTATAGAGGCCCAGCCCAATCGTACCGACAAACATCAAGCCGCCTGGCACGCCGATTTCGCTGAAGATTTCCAAGTAAGTGTTATGGGCCTGGCGGTACAGATCCCCCCGTTTGCGATTGGCCGAGAACGCCTTGGCGTAGCCGGTGGGGGCGTAGTGCTCCGGAAATGTCCCTGGGCCTGAACCGAGTATCGGGTTCTCGCGGATCATCTGGCTGCCCACGATAATGTACGAGGCGCGGCGCCCCAGGGATCCGTCCTTGCTGGCGTTGGCGCCGGAGCTGAGGATGCTCAATGACTGGATGCGTGCCACGTAGCCAGCAGGCATCAAGGCGACTGTCGCCGGAACCATGAGTGCCACGCCGAGCATCGCGAACCCCAGGTGCCGAGGACGTATGCGTGGCAGCTGTGCCCGATAGTGATACAACCCGATCATCAGACTGAGCAACAGCACGACCAGCCCGGAACGCGATTCGGTCTTGGTCATGCCGCCTAGCAACAGGATGAGAGCGCCACCCCAGAACAACCGGTGCAACAGGTTTTTGCTGCGTATTGTCAATAACAAGGCCAGCGGTACGGTAAACGCAATCAACAGCGCAAAGGCGTTCGGGTCTTCCAGCAAACCCGAGGCGCGGCCTTGATCCTGGTATTTGGCCGAAAACATCGCGAGTACGCAGGTAGTGGCGACGCTCACTGTCATCAGGCGGGCGAGTATCTCCAGGTTCAGCTCGCGACCGATCAGCAACGTGATCACGAACAGAATCAGCCCTACTGAGAGTTCACGCAGTTGCGTCAGGGACAGGTCCATGTTTTCTGAAATCAACAGACTCAGGCCATAGAGCATCATGAAGCCGATCAGGGGCTTCCAGATATTGCTGCGCAAGCGCGTCGCGGGAATCTGGTGCAGGGCCAACTGCAACATCAGGATCAGGATCAGCGCCAGGCCAAAGAACTTGCTGGCGGAAAACGCACTGTCCTTGAACAGGCCTTCGAACGGCACCAGCGCGGCAATGCCCAGCAGGCCCCAGGCGGGCTTGCGATACAGCAGCGTGACGCCGACCAGGCCGAGCACCGCGCCCGGTGCCAGGAACGGATAAGGACTGGCCAGCAATGCCAGGCAGACCAGCCCCAGCAGACTGACGATCGAGAGCGGGACGATCATGGCCGAGCCTCCCGAGCCGTGCGGATATAGAGTTGTGACCAGCGTTCGGCCAGCGTGCGCAGGTCGTAGCGGTCCTGTTGGGTGCGGCGTGCGTTGTCGGCGAGGATCCGCGCCAAGGGCGGTTCGCTGAACAGCGTTTCGATCTGCGCCGCCAGTTCCTCGCTGTTGGCCGGTGCCGCGAGCAGGCCGTTGTGGCGGTCCTGCAACACGTCGGGAATGCCGCCGACGCCGAATGCCACCACCGGCACGCCGGCCTGCATGGCTTCGAGCAGAATCATCGGGGTGCCTTCGGTGCGTGAGCTGATCACCAAGGCATCGAGGCGACTCCACCAGGCGTTCATGTCGGTCTGATAACCCGGCAATTCGATGCGCGTGGGCAGTCCGGCGTCGGTGATGCGCTTGAGCAGCGCCTGGCGTTCCGGGCCGTCGCCGAGCATCACCGCGTGCAGCGATGAATGCTTCTGGCACAGTGGGATCATGGCGTCGAGGAACAGGTCCGGGCCTTTCTCGCTGCTCAAACGGCCAACGTAGCCGACCCGCCAGCGCTGCTTGTCGTCACGATGGGCCAACGGCGTGCTGGGCGCTGGCAGGCCATTGGGGATGACATCGAGTTTTTCTGCCCGCACGCTGGCCCGGCGGTGCAGCGTGGCGATGCTTTCGGCCACGCAGACCACGCGCTTGACCGAGGCGGTGCGACACAGTTGCAGGCTCAGCCAGGTATAGAAACGCTGCTTGGGGCTGCGCGGCGTGAAGCCATGCTGGGTAATCACCAGCGGCAGGCGCAGCAACGTGGCGGCGGACCAGCCGAACAGCAGCCCCTTGAAGTTGTGGGTGTTGAGCAGCGGTCGTTCGTCCCGGCGCTCGCGCAGGTGTTGCAACAGCTCGGCCCAACTGGCGCAGTGACGGCAATCGACCCCGGCTTGGCGAAAGCGCGTGATCAAGGTCGGCGGTGCCGCCAGGAACAGCACCTGGTGCTGTCCGGGCGTTGCCAGGCAATGATCGAGCAGCATCCGCTCGGCCCCATAGAAGCCGCCGCTGTCGAGCAGATGAATGATCGACAGGGGGCTGTCTTGGCGGGACGGGCCGAACGGCGCGTTCAATTTTTCACCCAATGGACAAGGCTGGGCACGCTCCAGTTGCGGTGCGGGTTGATCTGCTCGGGCGATTGTTCGTTGATCACCAGCAGCACCGGTAGATCCAATTGGTGGCTGATTTGCGCTGGGTGCTTGAAGCGATGGTCGAAGAACTCACGTACATAGACCAGGGCGATCGCCAACAGCAGGCCGCTGAACAAGCCGAACGCAATGATCAGCACCGGCTTGGGAAACGCCGCAGCGGTGGGTTCGAACGGCGGGCTCAGGACCCGGGCGTTGGACAGATCGTTGTCCAGCGAACGCGCGGTGCTGGCCTCGGCGAAGCGCTGGGCATAAGTCGAGAAGGCCGCATGCAGTGCGTTGATCTCGGTGTCCATCTGCCGCAGCTTGCTCTGGGTTTCCTGCAACTGGTGGATGCGCTCCTTGAAGGCGGCGATACGTTCGACCTTCTGGTTGATCACCGAGCTGACCACCGCCAGGTCGGTGGTGCGTTCCTGGATGCGGTTGTTCACCACTTTGAGGAATTGCTGGCGGGTGCGCACGATCTGCTCCCGGGCCAGCAGCATGGGTTCACTGCTGGGCTGGAAGATCGCCAGGTCGTTCATGTAGCGGCTGACCTGGCTGGTCAATTGCTCGCCCATCTGCCTGATTTCCCGATCTTCGAAGGCAATGTTGTCCACGGTGGTGGTGAACGTGAACGGGAAGGTGTAGTCGTTGAACCGCGAGCTGTTCGCCGTCGCCAGGCTGGTCTTGAGGTAATCGAGCCAGCGTTGGCTTTGCAGGAAACGGTCCTGAAACAAGTTCAAGGCCTGCTCTTCGGTGTTGATGGCGTTCAGGCGGAAGGTGATCTCTTCCTTGGGATCGGACGAACCGATGCCTTCAAGCAGTGTCAGGCGGTTGCCCTCCAAGCCATCGAGGCGCGTCTGGTACTGAAGCTTTTTCTGCTCATAGAACGCCTGTGGCAGTTCGATCGATTGCAGGTCCTGGCGGCCGGTGAGGTAGTTCTGCAGCAGTTGCGCCACGAACCGGGTGCCCTGGGCGGGGTCGCCGAAACTGTAGACGATGGAGATGACGTTGGAGCCGGGCAGGGTCTCGATCTTCAGGTTTTCGATGGCCTCGTCGGTCAGCGTATCGAGCACGGTGTCGCGCACCGGATCGACCTCCAGCCCCAGGCCGTCGCGCAACGGGTTGATGACGTACTCGCGCAGGGGCAGGGTGATGTAACGCTTGAAGGGATCGCTCACCCATTTGTTGAAGATGCCCGGGCTGGGCGTGTATTCACCCTGGTCGCGCAGGGTCTTGATGGTTTCGCGAATCAACGCCGGCGAGCGCAGGATATTGCTCTCGGTTTCCATGTCCGCCAGGGACGGCGGGATGAAGGTGGCATTTTCCTGGTTCAGCGACGTGGTGGCGTCGCCCTGGGAGAGTTTTTTCGACTGGACGATCACCTGGGCGGTGATATCGAAGCTCTGCTTGAGCATCAACGGCAGCACCAGGGCGATCACGGCGAAAATCAGGAAGATACGCTTCACCCACTGCTTGTTGGCGAAGAAGATCCTGAAGAACTCATGCAGATAGTTTTCCTTGGGGTTCATGATCGGTCACCTGGGTCAGTTGCTGTTGCTGCTTTTGTTGTCGAGGCGGTAGCCGAAGCTGACCCCAACCCCCTGGAACAGCACCACGTCGGCCAGTTGCCTGGCCAGTTCGCCGGCGCTGGCTAGCTTGGTCTTGGGCACGAAAAGCATGTCTTCCGGCTGCAGGTAGGCGATCTGCGACGCGTCGCCGCTCAAGGCCTTCTCCACGTCGTAGTGGCGAGCTTCGACCATATTGCCGTTGCGGCGCATGATGACCACCGAGTCGAGCCTTGCCTTGACGTTCGTGCCCCGGGCCAGGGTCAACGCCTCGAGAACGGAGATCGGCCGGCGGATCGGGTAGGAACCGGGTTGGGCCACTTCACCGAGGACATAGATCTCGTTGCCGGCGGTGGACTTGAGCAGCACGTCCACGGTCATGTGGCCGGGCAGTTGGGCATAACGCTCGTTGAGAAAGACCTCCAGTTGGGTAACAGTCATGCCCTGCAACGGCACCGAGCCTATTTCCGGGAAGCTGGCGTAACCATCCCGGCCCACTATGATTTCCCGGCTCATGCCCGTGGCCGGGTGGGTCAGGGTGTTGCGCAGGTTCGTCTCGCCGGACAGCGGACTGGTCACCATTACGGTCAATTGGTTGCGGTTGGGCTGGAACAGCATCTTCTGGTTATAGGCACGCTGCACCGCCAGGCGCGCCTCATCGGTGGTCAGGCCGGCGACTTTCACCGAGGTGTTGGCGCCCGGCAATTCGATACTGCCGTCGGGCATCACCTGTTGCGTGCCGTTGAGCTGGCTGGCGGCGGTGAAGTTCAGTGCAACCTGGTCGCCCGGCTGCACTCGATAAGCCTGGGAAGAGGTGGTGTCGATGTGAAAAATCACATCCAGCACGTCCTGGGGCCGCAGGGTCTGTTCGACCTTGGGCATGTCGGTGGCCTGGGCGTTGGCCGGCGCGGCCGTGAGGATCTGCACCGGCATCGAGTGGGTATCGGTATTGCTGGAGCAACCGGCAAGCGGCAGCAACAGCAGGACAAGCATTCTGGCGTTCATCTCGTCATCCTTTTGCAGGCTTACAGGTTGTTGTAGAGCCACTTGGGCATGTAGTACTTGCGGCGATTGAACACGCTGCCCACCACTTTCGCGCCGGCCTGGGACAGGCGCTGGCGGGTGGCCTGGGCCACTTCCCAGCGAGTCTCTTCACCACGCACCACCAGCACCACACCGTCGACCTGGGTGCTGAGCACCAGCGTGTCGCTGGCCGAATACACCGCGTCGGCGTCGATCACCACAAAGCGGTATTGCGCCGCCAGTTGCCTGAACAGTGGGCGCAGTCGCTCGGGGCTCAAGCGTTCGGCATTGCGACCGAGGCGGCCATGGGGCAAGACGTCGAAGGGCAGGCTCGATGCCTGCACCACGCAGTCTTGCAACAAGGGCGGGGCGAGGCTGTTGAACAGCAGGTCGGTAAAACCGCGCTCCTTGTGCAACGACAGTTGCTGGCTGAGGTTGCGCGGTGACTGGCTGGCATCCACCAGCAGTACGCGACCGCTGCTCATCTGCGCCAGTTGAGCGGCCAACGCCATCGCGCTGGTGCTGGTTCCGGTGCCGGCGTTGGCGGCCGTCAGAAGAAGAATCCGCAGGGAAGGGTCGAGCACGGTCGAGGTCAGGTTGGTCTCGCTCGGGCTTGCTATGGTGAGGGTATTGGTTGAACCGTCCATTTAACTCGCTCCGTGGCCGCTGAAAACTTTGAAGGGGGTAATCATCAGGATCTTCAAATCCAGCCACAGGCTTTGTTCAGCGATATAGCTGAGGTCCAATTCCACGCGCTGGTCGAAGTCGATATTGCTGCGTCCGGAGATCTGCCAAAGGCCGGTCATGCCGGGGTAGATGCTCAGGCGCACAAGATGGTTGTCCTTGTAGCGGTAGGCGTTGAACGAGGTCGGCCGCGGGCCCACCAGGCGCATGTCGCCGGTCACTACATTGATCAGGTTCGGCAGTTCGTCGAGGCTGCTGCGTCGTAGGAACCGGCCGATGGGTGTGATGCGCGGATCGTTGTCGATCTTGAAGTCGATGGCATCGGCACCGTGCTTGTTGAGGTGGCGCAGCGACTCCTTGAGAGCCTCGGCGTCGGCAACCATGGTGCGGAACTTGTACATGCCGAAGACTCGGCCGCGATACCCGGTGCGCTTCTGCACGAACAGCACGGGACCGGGGCTGGAGAACTTGACTAGCAGCGCCAGGCCCAGCAGCAGCGGGCATAACAGCACCAGGATCGCCAGCGCGCCGAGGCAGGCCACTACGCGATTGGTGCGCGAGACCGTCCAGGGCCGGCCGCTGTCGCGACCGGTCAACCAACCACGGCCCTGGCGGTGGATGGCCGCGTCCAGGCGCCTGCGGTGCTCCGGATCGACGCGCTTGTCGCGTCCAGGGGCGTTGATCTCGATGACTTGCTCATGTCGGGTCATGGATTCCTCCGCTGAGGTTGGGCCGCAAGCGTTCAGTCGCGAGCGGTGCGTGGGCAGGCCGTGGGTAGTAATCGAGGAACCACTGGATGAAGCGGCCCAGGCCTTCGTCCAGTTCGATACACGGCTTGAAACCGGTGGCCCGTGCCAGGTCGCTGGCATCGGCGCAGGTGTTGAGCACATCCCCCGCTTGCAGGGGCAGCAGTTCGATGCGGGCGGTTTGTCCCAGGTGCTTTTCCAGCAGTGCGACATAGGTGCGCAGCGCCACCGGGTGTTGCCCGCCGATGTTGTAGATCCGCCAGGGCGCACGGCTGGTGGCCGGGTCCGGTTGTTCGTGATCCAACAGGGGCGTGACCTGGGGCGCATGGTCGATCAGGCGGGCGATGCTTTCGACGATGTCGTCGATGTAGGTGAAATCGCGTTGGTGCTCGCCGTGATTGAACAGCTGCAGCACACGGTCTTCGACGATGGCGCGGGCAAACTGGATCGGCGACATGTCCGGGCGGCCCCAAGGACCGTACACCGTGAAGAAACGCAGGCCGGTGCTGGGAATGCCGAACAGATGGCTGTAGCTGTGGGCCATCAGTTCGTTGGCTTTTTTGCTGGCCGCGTACAGCGACAGCGGATGGTCGACGTTGTCCTGCACCGAATAAGGCGTGCGCGGGTTTGCGCCGTATACCGAGCTTGAGGAGGCGTAGATCAGGTGCTTGACCGGATACCGGCGGCAGCTTTCCAGGATGTTCAGGAACCCGGTGATGTTGCTGTCGACATAGGCCCGCGGGTTTTCCAGGGAGTAGCGCACGCCGGCCTGGGCGGCAAGGTGAATCACTACGTCCGGGCGCCGGGCCTGGAACAGTTCATCGATGGCCGGCGCGTCGACCAGGTCGATCCGCGCCAGGGGAAACGCGCCGGCTTGCTCGTTTACCCAGGTCACGCGGTCGTGCTTGAGCTGCGGGTCGTAGTAGTCGTTGAAATTGTCCAGCCCGCACACCCGATGGCCGTCGCGCAGCAGTCGCAGCACGACGTGGGCGCCAATGAAACCGGCCGCGCCGGTGACCAGGATGTTCATGCTTGCGGCCCGGGTAGCGGGGTGCCCGGCACGGTGTGCCGCAGCCCGATACCGCGATACAACAGTCCGGCGGCGGCCAGGTGTTCGGGGTTGTACAGGTTGCGGCCATCGATGATCACCCGGGCGCGCAACTTGCTGGCCAGCAGGTCGAAGTCCACCACGCGAAAATTCTTCCACTCGGTGCAGATCACCAGGGCGTCGGCGTCTTCCAGGGTGTCGTCGCGGGTGGCGCAGAGGTTCAGGTCCTTGCGATAGCCGTAGAGGCGCCGGCATTCGGACATGGCTTCCGGGTCATAGGCGTGGACCCGGGCGCCTTCGCGCCACAGCGCTTCCATCAGGTAGCGGCTGGGGGCTTCGCGCATGTCGTCGGTGTTGGGCTTGAATGCCAGGCCCCAGATGGCAATCGATTTGCCGGCCAGGCCGTCCTGGAATTGTTTCGCCAGTTTCTCGAAGAGGATGTGTCGCTGGCTGTCGTTGACGTCGGTGACGCTGCGCAACAAGCGCAATGGCATGCCGCTTTGTTCGGCGGTGTGCAGCAAGGCCCGCAGGTCCTTGGGAAAGCACGAACCGCCGAAACCGCAGCCGGGGTAGATGAAGTGGTAACCGATACGCGGGTCCGAGCCGATGCCTTTGCGCACCGCTTCGATGTCGGCGCCCAGCCGTTCGGTGAGGTTGGCCAGTTCATTCATGAAGCTGATGCGGGTGGCGAGCATGGCGTTGGCGGCGTACTTGGTCAGTTCGGCGCTGCGGTTGTCCATGAACATCAGTTTTTCGTGGTTGCGGCAAAAGGGCGCGTAGAGCTCCGTCATCTGGTCGCGGGCCAGCGGGTCGGCGGTGCCGACGATGATCCGGTCGGGGCGCATGCAATCGGCCAGCGCACTGCCTTCCTTGAGGAACTCGGGGTTGGACACCACCCGCACGTTCAACTGTTTCAGGCCGCGCCGAGCCAACGCCTGGCGGGCGCATTCGGCCACCTTGTCGGCCGTGCCCACCGGCACCGTGGACTTGATGACCAGGGTGCGGTCGCTGTCCATGAAGTCGGCGATTTGCTGGGTGACGGCCAGCACATGGCTCAGGTCTGCCGAGCCGTCTTCATCGGCGGGGGTGCCGACGGCGATGAAAATCAGTTCGCCATGGTTGACCGCGTCGCTGGCCTGGGAGCTGAACGACAAGCGTCCGGCCTTGATGTTGTCTTCGAGCAAGCTGGACAGCCCCGGTTCGCTGATGGTTGGTACGGCTTGTTGCAGTTGCTGGATTTTTTTCGGGTCGATGTCGATGCACAAAACGCGGTGCCCGACGTCGGCCATGGCGGCGGCCTGGATCAGCCCGACATACCCCGTACCAAATACGCTCACGTCCATTCTTGGCGCGCCTCGCAAACCGAATGATGTAACTCGGATGAAACTGTTTAGAGGGGTATAGCGCAGGCTTCAGAAAAGCGTGTCAGCAAAATGACAGTTGTCAGTGTTGGCAATTCAAGTGAAGTCGGGCATTTTGATATCAAGTCCTTGACTGTCTTAGTAAAGTGGCTGTTTTATTGGGCTTCACGGGAATTTGACAAAGCGATAAACGGTAGTAATCCATAGATTTTTACATTTTGTGACGGGTTTTCGTGTCATTTTTGGGGTAACTATTTTTTGACGCTTGGTGAGATCAAGCATTTCTTGCGCTTTGAAAATCGGCTGCTAACGTGCAGGAACGAAGTGCTTTTGACACGGCGATCTGGTCGAGGAAAACATGGTCCGTTACCTCAAGGAACTGCTGCTGGTTCTGTACCTGCTCAAGGGGTACGACTATTACCTCGACCGTCTCGACGCGTTGGGCTTGGGCTTGGCAACCTTGCTGTTCGGCGCCATGTTCGTGCTGTTGGTGCTGGCGCTGTGGATGACTGCCTACATACGCCAGACATTGGTGCGGCATGTGTTTGCCTTGGCGATGTTTGTTTCAGCGGTGTTTTTCGAGGTGTACGCCCGGGTCACGGACAGTTACCTGACCTATAGCCAGTTTGTTTCGCTGGTGTACTCGGGGGGATTTATCCAGGAGGCGGCCTATCAGTACCGCGACGTGATTATCAGCGTGGTGATAGGTGGTTTGTTGCTGTTGTTCGGCATCGCGCTCAAACCTCGGCGGGCGGTGCGGTTGCCCGGTTATCTGCCAATAGCGGCGCCGGTGCTGGGTGTGTTGTTGCTCAGCGGCGTGTTGTTCGTGCGGGCCGGCGAGGGCGCGCGCGGCCTGCCGGTGATGTACACGCCGTTGGCCTATTTGAATCTGTTTGCCTACGAGTCCTTGCACAACACCATCGGCCCTCGGGAGCCGGTCACCATGGCGCGACGATCGTCTTTGATCGAGCAGGATATCGTGCTGATCATCGATGAAAGCGTTGGCGGTAATTACCTGGATATCAACGCGCCGTTCGGCGTGCACACCGGCCTGAAGACGCCGCCCGAGGGCGTGGATATTTTCAATTTCGGCTACGCGGCCTCCGTCGCCAATTGCAGCGCCGACACCAACGTCACCCTGCGCTACGGCGGCACGCGCGCCGACTATATGCGCATCAACAGCACCCGACCGTCGATCTGGCAGTACGCCAAGAAGGCCGGTTTGCGTACCGTCTACATCGACGCCCAGCGCACCGGCGGTAACCTGCAGAACCTGATGACCAGCCTGGAAAAACAGGACATCGACGAATTCGTCCAATTCGACCAGGCCAGCGTGCGCGACCGCGACATGGCCGCTGCGGCGAAGTTGATCGAACTGCTGGGTGACAACCAGGCCGAACTGGTGGTGATCAACAAGGTGGGGGCGCATTTCCCTGTACACGACAAATACCCCGACGACTTCATGGCATACCGTCCGGCCTTGCCGCGAGGGCAGTTCCAGGAAGTGGCCGACACCGGCAGTCGCGATGGCTTCAACGGCCAGAAAGATGACTGGTTGCTGTACCGCAACGCTTACCAGAACACCTTGCTGTGGAACGTCGGCGAGTTCTTCAAGCGAATCTTCCAGCAGGGCGATTTGAGCCATGCCGTGCTGATCTACACCTCCGACCACGGCCAGGACCTGCACGAGCGCGGCAACCCCGGGCTCAACACCCATTGCGGCGGTGACCCGGTGGCGGAGGAGGGGTTGGTGCCGTTGGTGGTGATCCAGGGCAGCCAATTGCACACCCTTGATTGGCGCGATGCCTGGGCCCGGAACAAGGACCGTTCGAGCCACTACAACATCTTCCCGACGCTGCTGCAGTTGATGGGCTACGACCCGGCCGGGGTTGAATCGGCCTATGGGAAATCCCTGAGCCAACCGACCGATGACGACTTCACTTTCAACTATCGCTTTAATGCGCGGTTGGGGGCGAAACCGGCTTGGAAACACATCGACTTGGGCGACATCGTGACACCGCAGTCCGGCCAGGTTGAGATGGCGGCGGGGCATTGACTGGCGCTGAGCTCTTGTTGATTGAGTACATATCCATTGCTGCGGTAACGGCCACTTAGGGTTTCGCCCTTACGGCGACTCACTTTTTTTCAGACGCCAAAAAAAGTAAGCAAAAAAGGCTTGCCCCACCACTCGGCACCTCGCCTAGGCTCGGTGTGCCCTCACTCCGGCATTGCTCCGTGGGCCGCCGCGAAGGGCCATCCATGGCCCAGCGCGGCTACCTCGGCATCCATGCCGAGGTGCCCACGGATCAATGCCTGCGTTCGGCCAGCGTGGTTAACGGGGCGCCCAAGATCAAAAGCCAAAGCAAAGCAAGAACCGGAGCATGTCCAGCATCTATGTGGCTGAACCACCGCTATCGCGAGCAGGCTCGCTCCCACAACGGGCCTGCGGTGAACACAAGACTCATGGACACCCAGAATTCCCTGTGGGAGCGAGCTTGCTCGCGATGAGGTCGGCAAGCCCAACATCCCTGTGACTGAACCACCGCCTTCGCGAGCAAGCCCGCTCCCACAGGAGAAACGCGGTCCCACCAAGAACCAGGTCGGCTATAAGGCCGCCTCGGCGTGGACGTTGATCTGGGGCGCCCCGTTAACCACGATGGCCGAACGCAGGCATTGTGGAGTGGGCATCCCGGCATGGATGCCGGGATAGCCACGCTGGGCCATGGATGGCCCTTCGCGGCGGGCCCACGGAGCAATGCCGGAGTGAGGGCATGCCGAGCCTAGGCGAGGCACCGAGTGGTGGGGCAAAGCGCTTTTGGTTACTTTTGGCGCTCTTCCAAAAGTGACCCGCCGTAAGGGCGGAACCCTAAGCGGCCGTTACCGCAGAAATGGATATACCCCCCCAACCCGACGAGCGATGAGAAAACCCGTGGGTGGGGACCGTCCCTCAACTCCGCTATCCTGACCCCCACGTTCATCCATCGAGCCTTTTCATGCTTGAAGTCCGCGATGTTTTCAAAAGCTACCCCACGCCTCAGGGCCCGTTGCCGGTGCTGCAAGGCATCGACCTGACCCTGATGCCCGGCAGCAGCCTGGCGCTGATGGGAGAGTCAGGCAGCGGCAAGAGCACTCTGCTGCACCTGGTCGCCGGGCTGGACAAAGTCGATCGCGGCAGCATTCGCAGTGGCAAGTATCGGCTCGATGGCATGAGTGAAAGCCAGTTGGCGAATTGGCGACGCACGGAAATCGGCCTGGTGTTTCAACAGTTCAACCTCATCAGCAGCTTGTCGGTGGAGGACAACCTGGCGTTCCAGGCGCGTCTGTGCGGCCGTTATGACGCAGCGTGGCAAGCCCATCTGGTGCAGCGGCTCGGGCTTTCAGCGCTGCTGCGGCGTTATCCCGAGCAACTGTCCGGCGGCCAGCAACAGCGGGTGGCGCTGGGGCGGGCGTTGGCTTCGCGACCGCCCTTGTTGCTGGCCGATGAACCCACCGGCAGCCTCGACGAAGCCACCAGCGACGAAGTCCTGCAACTGCTGCTGGAACTGCTGGAGGGCAGCCCCACCAGCCTGCTGATGGTGACCCACAGTCCACGGGTGGCGGCTCGCCTGGCCCAGCGCGTGGTGTTGCACGGCGGGCAGTTGGCGCAGGTGGCCCAGGGGTGATGATTTTTCGCCAGACCCTCAAGGCCCTGCTCAGCCACTGGCGCCAACACCCGGTGCAATTCTTCAGCGTGCTGACTGGCCTGTGGCTGGCCACCAGCCTGCTCACCGGCGTGCAAGCCCTGAACAGTCAGGCCCGGGACAGCTACGCCCGGGCCAGCCAATTGATCGGCGGCGAACCCCAGGCCAGCCTCAGTGCGCCCGGTGGCGGCACCTTTCCCCAGCAATGGTTTGTCGAGCTGCGGCGCCAGGGCTGGCCGGTGTCGCCAGTGTTGCAGGCTCGGGTGCTGCTCAAGGACCACGAAGATCAGCGCCTGCAACTGATGGGCATCGACCCGGTGTCGCTGCCGCCCGGTGCCGCGCTGGCGGGGCAGGCGCGGGAGATGACTGAGGTGGTGGCGTTCTTTACCGACCCCGGCCGCACCTGGATCGCCCCGCAAACCTTGCAAGCCCTGGGACTGACCGAGGGTGACCGACCCCGGAGCGTCGATGGGCAATCCCTGCCACCGCTGCATGCCCAGGAGGACATGGCGCCGGGCGTGCTGTTGATGGACATCGGTTTTGCCCAGCAGGTACTCGGGTTGCCGGAGCAACTGTCGCGACTGTTGTTGCCCACCACGTTCAGCGCCGCATTACCGGAAGCGTTCAACGGTCGCTTGCAACTCAAGCACGCCGATGAAGAAAACAATCTGTCGCGCCTGACCGAAAGTTTTCACCTGAACCTCGATGCATTGGGGTTTTTATCCTTCGTGGTGGGGCTGTTCATCGTTCACGCGGCCATCGGCCTGGCCCTGGAACAACGCCGCAGTCTGTTGCGGACCCTGCGCGCCTGTGGCGTCAGTGCGCGGGTGCTGGTCACCAGCCTGACCATCGAACTGGGCGCGTTGGCCCTGCTGGGCGGGATCGCCGGGGTGCTCAGCGGCTATTGGCTGGCGAGCCTGTTGTTGCCCGATGTCGCGGCGAGCCTGCGAGGTTTGTATGGCGCCGAAGTGGCCGGGCACTTGAACCTCAGCCCGTGGTGGTGGTTCAGCGGTGTCGGCCTGAGCCTGCTCGGTGCACTGCTGGCCGGCGCTGACAGTCTGTTGCGGGCGGCGCGCCTGCCCTTGCTGGCGCTGGCCAATCCCCAGGCCTGGCATCAGGCCCATGCCCGCTGGCTGCGACGCCAGGGTTGGGTGGCGACGGTGGCGGCATTGATTGTCGCATCGGCGTTGATCTGGGGCGATAGCCTGGCCAGCGGTTTTGTCCTGATGACCGCCTTGTTGCTGGGCGCGGCGCTGGTCTTGCCGGTGTTGCTCAACAGTGCGCTGAAGCGGTTGTTGAGCCGCAGCCGCTCGGTGCTCGGGCAGTGGTTTCTTGCCGATTGCCGCCAGCAATTGCCGACGCTGAGCCTGGCGTTGATGGCCTTGTTGCTGGCGCTGGCGGCAAACATCGGCGCTGGCAGCATGACCGCCGGTTTCCGCCAGACTTTTAGCAATTGGCTCGAACAACGACTGACCGCCGAGTTGTACATCAACCCGCAAACCCCGGCCCAGGCAGACGAACTGCACGCCTGGCTCAAGCAACAACCGGCGATCACTGCCGTCGTTCCCCTCTGGCAAGTCTCGGTCCCGTTGCAGGGCTGGCCGACGGATATCCACGGCATCATCGATCACCCCCACTATCGACAGCATTGGCCGCTGCTGGAATCGGCCGGCGACAAGCCGTGGGAGCAACTGGCCGCCGCCGACACCCTCATGCTCAGCGAACAACTGGCACGGCGTCTCAAGGTGAGTATCGGCGATCAGTTGACCCTGCCGACGCCGCGGGGGCCCTGGGCACTGCGCATCGTCGGCATCTACGCCGACTACGGCAATCCCAAGGGCCATGTGCTGGTCAACGTCGATCACTTGCTGGCGCACTGGCCGAACCTGACGCCGAACCGTTTCAATCTGCGCATCGAACCGTCTGCGATCCCGGCGCTACTGACAGCGTTGCAAGGCCGGTTCAGCCTGGATGACAGCCGCATCGTCGACCAGGCCCGGCTCAAGGGCTGGTCGACCCAGGTGTTCGAACGCACCTTCGCCGCCACCGCCGCCCTCAACAGCCTGACCCTGGCGGTGGCCGGCGTGGCGTTGTTCATCAGCCTGCTGACCCAGAGCCAGAGTCGCCTCGGCCAGTTGGCGCCGCTGTGGGCGCTGGGGGTGACGCGTCGGCAGTTGATGCTGCTCAACCTCGGCCAGACCTGGCTGCTGGCGCTGCTGACCTTGGTCCTGGCGTTGCCGCTGGGCATCGCCCTGGCCTGGTGCCTGGACACGGTGATCAACGTGCAGGCCTTCGGTTGGCGCCTGCCGTTGCGGGTGTTCCCGTTGCAACTGGTGCAGTTGCTGGCCCTGGCGATGCTCGCCACGCTACTGGCATCGGCCTGGCCGCTGTATGCGCTGTACCGCACGCAGCCGGCGGATTTGCTGAGGACTTTTGCCCATGAAGATTAGGGTCGGCGTGTTGTTGCTGCTGGCGTTGCTCAGCGGTTGTGACGACTCCGCGCCAGCGCAAAAGGGCTTTGCCGGCCTCGGCGACCAGGCTGTCGCGTTCACGCCGGTTGTGCCTGGGCGGGTGTTCAGTTTCCCCGCCGACCATGGCCTTCATGAAGGTTTTCGCATCGAGTGGTGGTACGTCACCGCCAATCTCAAGGACGCCCAGGGGCATGAGTTTGGCGTGCAATGGACGTTGTTTCGCAGCGCCTTGAATGCCGCGCCCCAGGCCGGTGGCTGGCGCAACCAGACGATCTGGCTCGGCCACGCGGCGGTCACCTCCGCCACCGTGCACCATGCCGCCGAGCGTTACGCACGAGGCGGGGTGGGGCAGGCCGGGGTGCAGGCGGTGCCCTTCAATGCCTGGATCGACGATTGGCAATTCGGTACCCAGGCTTCAGGGGACGAGCCGTTGGCGGACATGCAATTGAAGGCGCGCGACCCACGCTTCAGCTATGCATTGCGGCTGACGTCGAGCCGGCCGCTGGTGTTGCAGGGCGATCGAGGTTTCAGCCAGAAATCCGAACAGGGGCAGGCGTCGTACTACTACAGCCAGCCGTTCTTCCAGGCCAGCGGTGAATTGGAAATCGATGGCCAGCGTTACGCGGTCAGCGGCCCGGCCTGGCTCGACCGCGAATGGAGCAGCCAGCCCTTGACCGCAAACCAGACCGGCTGGGACTGGTTTTCCCTGCACCTGGACAACGGCGAGCATCTGATGCTCTACCGCATGCGCCACAAGGACGGCGCGCCGTACCTCACGGGCACCTGGATCGACGCCCAGGGCCAAGCGCAAACCCTGCACGCCGGGGAAATTAGCCTCGTGCCCCAGGACACTGCCAAGGTCGCCGGACGTTCTATGCCAGTCGGCTGGGCGATCAAGATCCCCAGCAAACAACTCGACATCACCCTCCACGCGCTCAATCCCAATGCCTGGATGAACCTGCGCATTCCCTATTGGGAAGGACCGGTTCGACTGCGTGGCAGCCAGGGCGGCACCGGTTACCTGGAAATGACCGGCTACTGAGAATCGTCGGAACTCCCCGCGAACACCGGCCCTCATAGTTTATGAATGTCTCGCAGGAGCCCGTCATGAGCGGTGACCTCAAACTTGCGTCGCTGGCCGATTGGCAGCGATTGTTCGACGACCAGGCCTACTGGCAGCAGTCCCCCGATGCTCACTTCACCGAACTGATGCGGGTGGCCAATGACCTGTTCGGTCAGGGCGCCATCGACCTGGCGCAGTGGCAGGTCTTGAAGACCAAGGCCGAGCAACTGCACCAGCGCTCTCCGGATGCCAACGTCGCTGAAGAAGTCGCCGACCCCGACGCCTGATCCCAGGCCTAAAGACTCAAGGAGTTCGCCATGCAGCACCGCCCTGATCAAACCCGGCAAAACCCCGACGCCCCGGCATTGCCTGGTGAAGTGGAACGCGATAACGATGCCTTGCGGCCCAATGACCCGGCCAAGCGCAAACAACAGCGCGGCGACCCCGAGGCAGGGGATACCGATGCGCAGAAAACCGGTCGGCGTGGTTGAGGTTTGTCACGTCGATAGGCATTAAAAAAGTTTTTAATGCCTGTTTAATTTTCCTGCATGGATAACTTTTTTGTATTTGTCCATGTTTTGTATAAGTGTTTACGCCGCTAGCGCAGGAGTTGCCATCCAAACACTGTGGCGAGGGAGCTTGCATCCCGCTGGATGCGAAGAAAATATGTGTACGCTGCGTAGGAGCTGTCGAGTGCAACGAGGCTTCGATCTTGCCCCAGACACTTGAGTCCCAAGCGAAAGATCAAAAGATCGCAGGCTTCGCCAGCTCCTACAGAAATATGAAAGGCTTCAATATTAAACAATTATTTAAACGGGCTCGCGGACATATTCTGAAAGTTCCATTATTATTATTCGCGTTCGCCCAGTGTCAGGCTCTTTACCAGTGCATGGATTGCCGAGGCCATCGCACTGGGCGAACACCACCCTGAATCAATAACTATCGATTATTTTCAACTGCACATCGACCCACAGAGTTGGCCGATGCGTGAGTGGCTGCCTCCGATTCAACCAGCAGCCGGCGAACGCCAGTCATCGGAGCCCGAGGTACCGCTGACTTCGTGGGTCCAGGTGATCTTGCGATACGTGAAGTGCACGTCCTCCAGATGGGTGAAGTGTGAGTTTTCTGGGTCCTGGCAGTTGAGCATGTAGTCCTTGATATCGACGATAATCGCATCCTCCAAAGTCGTGGTGTAGTAGTGCTCCTGGGTGCCTGCGGCCGAAGTGCGGTACCACTGGATCTTGACTTCCTCCAGGCGTTCGCCGCTCGTTAGGGCGACCTGAAGCAGTGGCGAAGCTTTGTCGAATACCTTGGTGATGATCAGGGGTTTGTGTATGCGCTGACCGGTTGGCTGACCGGACTGAGGGTCGCGAGGGATGGTCACTTGGTGCTCGAAAGCTTGCACCATGACCTGATCCTCATGACCCTCTTGGTAGGTGTTGCCCACTGAATCGGCGGTAAACGCACCGGCAGTGATCAGGCCTTGTTTAGTGCCTTTTACGGACATGTACGCGGGGGTAGCCAATGGATGCTCTCCTTCCTGGATAACGATAGGGCCTGGGACGGGAGTCGCCCGAGGTGGCCTCACGGATATCAAGAGCTATGCCATTTTTTAAAAACTTATATATATCAATAGGTTGATCTGATATCGGCAAGCGCCTCCCTGCAGGCAAGCGAGAAAGCGCTCAAAGGCTTGCCCGGCCCATTGCAGCTCCTCGCGACCCGACCAGATACCGCGATACCCGAGCCGGCTGGCCAAGAAAGGCGCGCCGCGCGCACGCCTCTCAGGCAGTTTTTTGCCGTTTTGTCCTTCGGCTTATTCCTACACGCCCAATGCAGCCCTGCACTCATCGATGGAGCGCTGTTGCGTCTGGGCGTACAGCCCCAGCTCATCGATGGTCGCTTGTCCCAGCGCCTCTTCGAAGGCCTGGCGATTGGACTGGCCGGCATAATGACTCTGGGCGGCATCGCCAAGGTTCGACTGGAAAATACCGGCGGCGCTGACGGGCAGGAAGTCCTCGTACACCAAAGGTTCGGCGCGCAGGTATTGCTGCTCGAGCAAGTGCTCCAGGGAGGCCGCTTGCTCGAGGGTGCCCTTGGCGGCGAGGCCCTCGGGCGTGACGAAATAGCGGAAATACGCCAATGCCTGTCGGCGCAGTTCGTTGTGGTTGTCAGGGAATTCGACAAAGTGTTCGGCCATCAGTTGGTTGTAGCGTTCGGCGTTGGCTTCGTTGGGAAACTCCCCCAGCGCATCGCGCGCGGCGTTCAGCAATTGATCGTAGAGCGCGCGGCCCTTGGGCGTGAGGGCCGCGCCACGTTGTTCGATTTCGCCGAAGCGGGCGCTGTGGCTGCCTTGAGACTGTGGCTGGTCGGTGAAGGCGACGGGTTCGTCGAGTGCCTTGAAACTGGTCTGGCGCAGCAGGATCGGGCATTGGCGACGGGGTGGGCCTTCGATCACGGCCTTGGGGGTAATGCCGTGCACGGGCATCCGGGCCTGGACGATGTCGATGTCCAGGGTACGGGGGGTCAGGTGATTGATGTGCGGGCCCTTGAACGCCACCACGTCGGCGATCAAGCGATGTTGGGCGCTCAGTTGCCGGTACTGTTCGGCGGTGACGGTGGCGCTGTGGTGCCAGCGAAAGGTTTCCAGAGCCTGTAGGACGAAGTCCTCAGCCTGGGACTCGCTCAGGCCACTCTGGTGTTCGGCCAGTTCAATGAGCTCAAGGGCCCTGGGGGTGAAGATCTGTCGTTTGTCCAACACCGATTCGGCAAAGGCCCGAAGCTCGGCGTTCTCGATCAGTTCCAGGCGCAGCAGCGAGGTAAACACCCGGAATGGGCTGACCTGCAACGCGCTTTCGTGCACGGCGCGGAAGGCGGTGGAATGCACCGGCACCCCGGCAGGCGTGAGATCGTAGTAGCCCACCGGCTGCATGCCCATGACCGCGAACAGACGCCCCAGGGTCGCCAGCTCGGCGGCGGTGCCGACGCGGATCGCGCCGTGGCGTTCCAGGTCCAGGCGCTCGAGTTCGCCGGTGCTGCGCAGGTGTGCGGCCAGGACCGGGTCTTCGGCCAGCACTTGGGCGTTGGTGTGTTCCACCAGCTTCATCAGCGCGCCATACAGCGGCACCTCGTCGCGGTACATGTCGGACATCGCTCTGGAGAAGCGTTGGCGGATCAGGTCGGGGCTGACGAAGCTCATCGTAAGAATTCCTGGCGAGGGCTGTGGGAAAGTTGGACGAAAGATCGCAGCCTTCGCCGGCCCCGGCAAACGAAGAATCTTCAGGACTTCATTCTGCCAGGGACTGATCCACCAGCTCGATCCAGTGCCGCACGGGCGTGCGACCGGCGCCGTCGAGGTGGTTCTGGCAGCCGACGTTGGCGGTGACGATCAGCTCCGGCTGGCCGCTTTCCAGCGCATTGAGGCGGTTGTCGCGCAATTGCCGCGCCAGGGCGGGCTGGGTCAGCGAATAGGTGCCGGCCGAGCCGCAACACAAATGGCCGTCGGGCACCTCGGTGAGGTTGAAACCCAGCCGCGTCAGCAGCGCCTCGATGCTGCCGCCGAGTTTCTGCGCGTGCTGCAAGGTGCAGGGGCAATGCACGGCAATGCGCTGGTTCCTGGCCGCGCAGATCTGTTCCAGCGGTTCCTTGCCGAGCACTTGCACCAGGTCCAATGCCCGTTCGCTTACTTGTCTGGCCTTGGCGGCATAGCTGGGGTCATGTTCCAGCAGGTGCCCGTAGTCCTTGATGAACGCGCCGCAGCCGCTGGCCGTCTGGACGATGGCTTCAGCACCGTTTTCCAAGTGCGGCCACCAGGCGTCGATGTTCTGCCGGGCGCGGTCCAGCCCGGTGGCCTGGGCGTCGAGGTGATAATCCAGCGCGCCGCAGCAGCCGGCCTGCGCACAGGGGATCACACTGATGCCGAGTCGATCCAGCACCCGCGCTGCCGAGGCATTGGTGTTGGGCGACAGGCCCGGTTGCACGCAACCTTCGAGCATCAATACCGTACGCCGATGCCGCAGAGGTGGGCGTTCGCCGTGAGGCGGGGAAGGGCGGGGCAACTTGGCGGTCAGGTTCGTCGGCAGCAACGGACGAAAGACCGTCCCGAGGCGCAGCAGGGCCTTGAACCGCTCGGGGCTGGCGGCCAGGCTGCGCAGCCCCAGGCGCAGCGCACGTTGGCCGGCGGGGCGCGGTACGGCGTGATCGACCACCGCCCGGCCGATGTCCAGCAGGTTGTGGTAATCCACGCCGGACGGGCAGGTGGTCTCGCAGTTGCGACACGACAGGCAGCGATCCAGGTGCAGTTGGGTGCTGGCCGTCGCCGGCTGGCCTTCGAGCACCTGCTTGATCAGGTAGATGCGTCCGCGCGGGCCGTCCAGTTCATCGCCGAGCAATTGGTAAGTGGGGCAGGTGGCGTTGCAGAAACCGCAATGCACGCAACTGCGCAGGATCCGTTCGGCTTCTTCGGCACGGGGCAGATTTTTGCTTTCCTCACTAAACCGAGTCTGCACGCTAGAACTCCGGATACATCCGACCAGGATTGAACAGCCCCAGGGGATCGAGCTGGGCCTTGAGTTGCCGGTGATAGCGCAGCAGCGCCGGGGCCAGCGGCTGGAACGGTGTGTCGCTGGCACCCTGACGATAGCAGGTGGCATGGCCGCCGACTTCATGGGCCAGGGCTTGCACCGTGTCGGCCTCGGTTTTCAACCAGCGTTGGGCGCCGGCCCAGTCGATCAACTGCGCGCCGGGCAGGGCGAGCGGCCCGGTATGGTTGGGCAACGACAGGCGCCACAGCGGCAAGCCTTCATCGAAGAAGGCCAACTGATGCTCATTGAGTGCCGTCCAGTATTGATCGTCGAGCACCTCGCCACCGAAACGCTGATGAGCGGCGCTGACCGAGCCTTCGCCACCCTCCAGGCGCAGGTGCAAGCAGTCGCCGTCATGGCTGGCGGCGCTGATGGGCAGCGGCTGACGGCCCCATTCGGCGAGTTTTCCCAGGGCCTCGGTGCTGTCCAGTTCCAGGCGGATACTCAGGTTGTGACGGGGTTTGGGCAGGACCTTCAAGGAGACTTCGGTGATCACCCCCAGGCAACCGAAACTGCCGGCCAACAGGCGCGAGAGGTCGTAGCCGGCGACGTTTTTCATCACCTCGCCGCCGAAACGCAACAGCGTGCCGTGGCCGCTGATCAGGCGCGTGCCCAGAACGAAGTCGCGCACCGAACCGGCCCATGGGCGACGCGGCCCCGATAGCCCGGCGGCGACCATGCCGCCGACCGTGGCGTCATCGCCAAATGCTGGCGGTTCGCAGGGCAGCCGTTGCCCCGCGGCGTCGAGGGCGGCCAGCAGTTCCCGCAGCGGGGTGCCGGCCCGGGCCGTGATGACCAGTTCGGTGGGGTCGTAGTGGACGATGCCACGATGGACGCGGGTGTCCAGCACTTCGCCGGCCACTTCGCGCCCCAGGAAGGCCTTGCTGTTCGAACCCTGGATACGCAGCGGCGTGGCGTTGGCCCGGGCGCGATTGACTTGTTCGAGCAGCAGGTCGCTGGCGTCCTGGTCGGCTTCGCGGCTCATCAGAAACGCTCCAGTTCGGGAAACGGCAGTTGCCCGCCATGGATGTGCATGGCACCGAATTCGGCGCAGCGGTGCAGGGTCGGGATGTTCTTGCCGGGGTTGAGCAGGCCTTGGGGATCGAACGCTGCTTTTACCGCGTGGAACAGGTTCAGTTCGTCGCTGTTGAATTGCGTGCACATCTGATTGATTTTTTCCCGGCCCACACCGTGTTCGCCAGTGATGCTGCCGCCCACCTGGACACACAGTTCGAGAATTTTCCCGCCCAGGGTTTCGGCGCGCTCCAGTTCGCCGGGCTGGTTGGCATCGAACAGGATCAGCGGGTGCATGTTGCCGTCACCGGCGTGAAAGACGTTGGCGACGCGCAGGCCATGCTCGGCACCGAGGCTGGCAATGCGCTGCAGTACCTCGGGCAAGGCGCGTCGCGGGATGGTGCCGTCCATGCAGTAATAATCCGGCGCCAGGCGACCCACCGCCGGGAAGGCATTCTTGCGCCCGGCCCAGAATCGCAGCCGTTCGGCCTCGTCCCGCGCCTGGCGCACTTCGGTGGCGCCGGCCTGCTCCAACACTTGGCGGACCCGTTCGCAATCGTCATGGACATCGGCCTCGACCCCGTCCAGTTCACACAGCAGGATCGCTTCGGCCTCCACCGGATAGCCGGCGTGGATGAAGTCCTCGGCGGCGCGGATCGCCAGGTTGTCCATCATTTCCAGGCCGCCGGGGATGATCCCGGCGGCGATGATGTCGGCCACCGCTCGCCCGGCCTTGTCCACCGAATCGAAACTGGCCAGCAGCACCTTGGCGACCTGGGGCCGGGGCAGCAGCTTGACCGTCACTTCGGTGATCACCCCCAGCAAACCTTCGGAACCGGTGAACAGTGCCAGCAGGTCCAGGCCCGGTGAATCCAGGGCTTCGCTGCCCAGGGTCAGGCGTTCGCCTTCGATGGTGAGGATTTCCAGTTTCAACAGGTTGTGCACCGTAAGGCCGTACTTGAGGCAGTGCACGCCGCCGGCGTTTTCCGCGACATTGCCGCCGATGGAACAGGCGATCTGCGACGAGGGATCCGGTGCGTAATACAGCCCGAACGGTGCCGCTGCCTGGGAGATCGCCAGGTTGCGCACACCGGGTTGAAGCCGCGCGGTGCGGGCGTCGGGGTCGATGTGCAGGATCTGGTTGAACCGCGCCATCACCAGCAACACGCCACTTTCCAGGGGCAGGGCGCCGCCGGACAGACCGGTCCCGGCACCCCTGGCGACCACGGGCACATTCAGCCCATGGCAGAGCTTGAGCAGCGCTTGCACCTGCTCGACGCGCCTGGGCAGTACCACCAGCAGGGGCGTGGCGCGGTAGGCCGACAGGCCATCGCATTCATAGGGCTTGAGGTCTTCCTCCTGGTGCAGGATGTCCAGGTCTGGAACCTGTGCCTGCAAGGCTTGAAGCAGGACCTGTTTGTCCACCTTGGGCAAGGGGCCGTCGAGGTGTTCGTCGTAGAGGATGTTCATGAAGTCGATACCCTGTAGGAGCTGACGAGTGTAACGAGGCTGCGATCTTTCCCCTGGCGATTGAGTCTTGAGCGAAAGACCCTATAGATCAAGATCAAAAGATCGCAGCCTGCGGCAGCTCCTACGGAGCCCCGCACAGGGAGATTCCTTGCATGACGGTCACTGCCCCAACCCCTTGAGGAATTCCCGGTACAGCGCCGCGGTTTTCCCCGGTCGTTCGACCATCGGCATGTGGCCGATACCGTCCCAGATTTCCACCCGCAAATCGGCGATGCCCTTGCTCCACACCGGCACGCTGCTGACGTCGATCAGCCGGTCCTTGCGCCCCCAGAGTAGCAGCGACGGGGCGCGGATGTCGGCCAGGCGCGGTTCCATCGGCGGGCTGGCGCGAAAGTCGACGAAGATCTCCGCCAGTTCATCGCGGCGCTGTTCGTAACGTTCGGCCATTGCCGCCAGTACCACGCTGGGCACCCAGGGCGGGGAGGCCATGGTCATTGCGTAGAACGGCGCGAAATCGTCCCGGGAGTCGACGAGGAACGGGTTATGCCCGGCGGCCAGGTGGCGTTCCATGTCGCTGGCCTGGGGTGCGGTGACGCCGGCCGGATCGATCAGCGCCAGGGTGAGCACGCGCTCGGGCGACGTGGCCGCCAGCCATGCGGCGAGGTAACCGCCCATGGAATTGCCGATCACATGGACCTTGTCCAGGCCACAGGCGTCGAGCAACTCGATGACCCGCCGGGCCTGGGTCGGGATGTCATAGCCGCCGCCAGCCTTGAAGCCGGTTTCGCCATGGCCGGCCAGGTCGGGCACCACCACCCGGTAGTCGCCGACAAAATGCCGGGCAAAGCGTAGCCAGAGATTCTTGTCAGCGCTGTAGCCATGCAGCATCAGGATACTGCCGGACGCTTCATAGGGCCCGCCTTGCCAGGTCGATACGGTCATCTCGCTGATGGGGACGGTGATCTTGTGCAACCGGTAGAGACGTGCCTCCAGCGCCATGCCCATGTCGTACAGCACATGGCCGATGCCTGGATACGTCAACCAGCTCCAGGCGATAAACACGGCAAGGACTACCCACAACACCAGCATGTTTTGCCCTCCATGGGTCAGGACAGAATGGGATCGGCCAGTCTGAGCCGACGGGTCAGATACCGTTAAGTGAAGCTGAAACCCGAGCACATCGCGATGACATGGCGCATTTGCTTTGCTACTTGCTATGACAGCCGCCGGATGACTCATGTATAGCCAAGATCCGCGGCAGGGCCCGACATTTGAAGGAGAATAAATACCCCTTCATTCAATGGTGGCTATTTGATGCTGCCCTGATAGACTCCAAGCTACCCCCCGTCCCAATGACTTGGAAAACCCGCGGTGCAGAGGTTCTTATGCAAAAAACGGGAAAGAAGGGACGGACGCTGGCCAGGAGGCTTTATATATCGCGCATCCTGGGCCTGACGCTGGGGTTGCTGTTGGTGAGTGTTGCCGTCTTTCCCCTCGAACCGGCGCCGTGGGTCTGGGGGTTCATGCTGTTCAACGGCCTGCTCTGGCCTCATTTGGCCTACTGGTGGGGCCGGCATTGCTCGAGGCCGTACTACGTCGAACACCTCAATTTACTGATCGATGCGGTGCTCGGTGGCTTCTGGGTCGTAGCGATGCAGTTCAACCCGCTGCCCACGGCCGTCACGCTGGCGATGATGGCGATGAACAATGTTGCCATTGGTGGCCTGCGTTTCCTGCTTATCGGGGTGCTGGCCCAAGTGGCCGGTATTGTCGTGGGCGTGCTGATCTTTCCGCTGACCAGCGTGCCCATGACCAGCCCGGCGCAGATCTACGCGTGTCTGCCGCTGCTGTGCCTGTATCCGATGGCGCTGGGTTGGTTCTGCTATCGCCAGGCCTACACCCTGGGCCGGCAAAAGCGCGAGTTGCTGGCCCTGAGTCGCACCGACAGCCTGACCGGCCTGCTTAACCATGGCGCCTGGAAAGATCGCCTCGACGAGGAGTTCCAGCGCTGCCAGCGTCACCCGAATGACGGGGCAGGGCGCGGCGCGATTGCGCTGATCGACATCGATCACTTCAAGGCCATCAATGACACCTATGGCCATGTCGCCGGCGACATCGTGTTGCGCCAGCTTGGCAAGATGCTCAAGCAAAACCTGCGCGCCGCCGATGTGGTCGGGCGTTATGGCGGGGACGAGTTCTGTGTGATTCTGCCGGACCTGACGCTCCACAACGCCGTGCAGGCCATGGACGGGTTGCGCGAGCGCTTTACCATGCTCAGCTATGAACAGAACCCGGCGCTGAAGGTGAGCCTGAGTATTGGCCTGGCGGCCTTCAACCCGGCTTATGGCGATGCGACCCATTGGCTCAATGATGCCGACCAGGCGCTTTACGCGGCCAAGACCGGCGGGCGCAACCGAGTCACTTGTTACCGGTATCGGCAGGTGTTGGAGAAATCGGCCATTTCTCCCTGAGGTGGTTACCTGCGGTCTAGAGCCTTGATCCATTGTCGGGTAGGGTGCCTATGGCACTCTTTCGATACGGAACAAGGATGAAATCATGATAATGACCGCTCTTCGCTCCCGTCTGGCCGTCAGTCTTGGCCTGAGCCTGGCCCTCGGCGCCTTCGCCCCCGGTGCTTTCGCACAGCCCCATCAACAAGTCCTGAGCGACGCCGAACAGTACAAGGGCGAGGCCCTGAAACTGCTCGAGCGGTTGGTGAACATCGACTCTGGCTCAGGCTATGTGCCGGGGTTGACCCAGGTCGGTGATATTGCGATCGATGAATTGACGAAGTTGGGCGCCACCATCGAAAAGGTGCCTAACTCGGACGGCACCCAGCACATCCTGGCGACCCTCAAGGGCACCGGCAAGGCAAAAATCCTGCTGATGGCCCACATGGACACGGTATTCAAGGAAGGCTCGGCCGCCGAGCGTCCCTTCCACATCAAGGATGGCCGGGCCTATGGGCCGGGAGTGATGGATGACAAGGGCGGCATCGTTGCCGGGATCTATGCGCTGAAGGTGCTCAAGAACCTGGACTTCAAGAACTACGCGCAGATTACTTTCCTGCTCGACGCCAGCGAAGAAACCGGCTCGGACGCCGCCACCGACCTGATCAAGAAAACCGCCAAGGCCCATGACGTGACCCTCAACCTCGAACCGGGTCGCCCGGCCGATGGCTTGGTGGTGTGGCGCAAGGGCAGTGCCACGGCGCTGGTGGAGGTCAAGGGCAAGGCGTCCCACGCCGGTGTCGCGCCGGAACTGGGGCGCAATGCGGCGATGGAAGCCGCGCACCAGATCTTGCAACTGGGCAAGCTTGGCGATGCGGAAAAGAAAACCACCATCAACTTCACGGTGATCAAGGCCGGCGACCGGACCAACGTGATCCCCGACCAGGCGAGCGCCAAGGCGGATGTGCGGGCGGCGGTGCCGGAAGAGTTCGACCGCATCGAAAAAGACCTGGCCCGGGTGTCGCAGGACAAGTTGATCGCCGACACCGAAGTCACCACCAGCCTCAAGCGCGGCCTGCCACCAATGCCGCAGACGGCGGAGTCGGACCGGTTGATGGCCATAGCCCAAGGCATCTATGGCGAACTGGGGCGCAAACTGACGGAAGAAGGCAGCGGTGGAGCGGCGGATGCCAGCCTGTCGGCCGGGGTTGGCACGCCGACGCTGGATGGTTTTGGCATTGTCGGTGGCAACATTCATACGCCGGAGGAATACGCCGAAGTCGAGAGTGTGGTGCCGCGGATTTACCTGTTGTCGCGGATGATCATGGAGTTGGCTGGGCGGTAAAGCGCTATGTCGTCCTGTGGGAGCGAGCTTGCTCGCGAAGCGATCTGTCTGTCGGTCAAGTATTGACTGACACACCGCCTTCGCGAGCAAGCTCGCTCCCACAGGGGAAATGTGCTGCAAGACTCGGTGGTTCGCTCCTACGCCGATGGTAATACAATAAACACAAGGTTTTTGTGGCTAGGGAGCTTGCTCCCGCTCGGCTGCGCAGCAGTCGTAAAACCGGCTGGCGCGATTTGCCTGGAGCACCGCGTCAGCTCATGTTGGGGCGGCTGCGCCACCCAGCGGGAGCAAGCTCCCTCGCCACAAAAGCGGGTTCGTCTTTTGATGGCGCCGTGTCTAGTAAACCCAAACCTCCACCCGCCGATTCTTGACTCGCCCTTCATCCTCACTGTTGGCCGCCACCGGCATCAATGCGCCGAACCCCCGTACCTCTCGCAGTGCCACACCGTATTTGACCAGTTCCCGGCGCACCGCCATGGCCCGCAGCTTGGACAGAAGGTCGGCCCGCGCCGGGTCGTCCTTCGCGTCGCCAAACCCCACCAGTGTCACGCGTCGATCGGTTTTGCCATGCTGCTTTATATAGTCGAGCACGCGGCCCAGATCCTGGTGGGCCTTGTTGTCCAGGCTGGCGCTGCCTTCTTCGAAGCGAAAATTCACGGTCAAGCGTTGGGCGTGGCGGCTCAGGGCCTGGTAACCCTCGGGCATCAAGGCATTCGGCGTGACGGCCATGGCCTGGACGGTCTGGGCGATAAACCCGTTGGCGGCGACGATGGCCTGGCCTTTGTCGCTTTGGGTGAACGCCACCAGCGCCTCGGCCCACGGGTTGGTTGCCTGGGGCGGCAAATAAAAGAACAGGCGCCGGGACAAGGGGTAGTCCTCGGTGGCGATCAGGTTGTTCAACGGCAACATGGGTTGGGAGTCACCGTCGACAATCGCCAGTGCCTTGGCCTGGCGCACATAGGGCAAACCGATGAAGCCGATGCCTTGCGGGTCCTGGCTGACAGCGTCGGACAACTGTTCGCTGGATTCGAAGCGCCGTGTTGAAGGATCCAGCCGTTTGCCCTGTCGGCCGAGGACCAGTTCCTTGAAGGTATCGTAGGTGCCGGACTGTTCATCCCGGGCATAAAGATGAATCGGCCCACCGACGCCGCTCACGGTCTCCCAGGTTTTCACCTCGCCACTGAATATCCGCGCCAGTTGCACGGTATCGAGCTGACGCAACGGGTTCTGCGGATGAAGAATAATCGCCAGGCCATCAATGGCGATGACCTGCTCGGCGGAGGGACTTTTCAGGTCGCCCAGGGACGACAGTTCCTTCAGCTCACCGTCCTTGATCGGTCGTGAAGAAGCGGCCAGGTCGGCGTTGCCCTGCTTGAGGGCGGCGAAGCCGGTGCTGGAGCCGTGGGCCGCGATGTCCACTACCACCCGCCGGCCGTCGACGGTCTGGCCGACGATGCGCTGTTCGTTATCGCGACCGGTGATTTCGCTGCTGACCCTGAGCAGTCCCTGATCTTCCATCAAGCCCCTGACCACCGCCGGCCCGAGCGCCGCACCGATGGTGTTGGAACCTTGGAGGCGCAGGGCCGGGCCCTGTTCGGGAATGGGCAAACTGCCGGCCGATGCCATGAACGGCAGCCAGAGGCCGATGAAAAAGACAACGCGCAGCCGCATGCCGGCACCTTCTGAACCCGAGGAAGTGCCGGAAGATTAAGTCAGTCAGGTTACTGAAAGGTGACAGGGTTGCGACGGGGCACCGAAGTCCAATGTGGGAGCGAGCTTGCTCGCGATGACGGCGGCACATTCAGGATCAATGTGACGGTTAGACCGCTATCGCGAGCAAGCTCGCTCCCACAGGGGTTTGGTGTGATGCGGTCAGCTCAACTGCAACCAGATCGGCGCATGGTCCGACGGTTTTTCCATGCCCCGCAGTTCGTAGTCCACGCCGGCGTCCTTGACCCGTGGCAGCAGGCCGTGGGAGGTGAGGATCAGGTCGATGCGCAGGCCGCGCTTGGGCTCGTCCTCGAAACCGCGGCTGCGGTAGTCGAACCAGCTGAAACGGTCGGTGACGTCCGGGTTCAGGTGGCGGAAGCTGTCCACCAGGCCCCAGTTCTTCAGGCGGGCCATCCATTCGCGTTCTTCCGGCAGGAAGCTGCATTTGCCGGTTTTCAGCCAGCGCTTCATGTTGTCCGGGCCGATGCCGATGTCGCAGTCTTCCGGGGAAATGTTCACGTCACCCATCACCACCACCGGCTGGTCGTTGCTGAAGCGGCTTTCCAGCAGTTGCTGCAAATCGCTGTAGAAACGTTCCTTGGCCGGGAATTTGGTCGGGTGGTCGCGGCTTTCACCTTGTGGGAAATAACCGTTCATGATGGTCACCGGCACGCCGTTGGCATCGGCGAAGGTGCCCCAGATGAAGCGTCGCTGGGCGTCCTCGTCGTCGCCCTCGAAGCCCTTGTACAGGCTCAGTGGCGCCTGGCGGGAGAGCAGGGCGACGCCGTAATGGCCCTTTTGCCCGTGGTAATGCACGTGGTAGCCCAGGGCCTGCACCTCGGCCAGGGGAAATTGTTCGTCGTGGACCTTGGTTTCCTGCAGCCCGATCACGTCCGGCTGGTGCTTCTCGATCAGCGCCGCCAACTGATGGGGACGGGCGCGCAGCCCGTTGATGTTGAAGGAGACGATCTTCATGGTCGGCTGTCCTAGCAAAACTGCGATGCTAGCTGACATGTCGGAACACGGCCAGCGTGGCAGTAGGACAAATGCACTGCTAATGTCCTGTGGCGAGGGGATTTCCCCGTTCAGCTTTGTAGGAGCTGGCGAAGCCTGCGATCTTTTGATCTTTCGCTTGGGATTCAAGCGTCCGTGGAAAGATCGCAGCCTCGTTGCACTCGGCAGCTCCTACAGGGCTCATTACCAAGCCTCGCCCCCAGGAGATCCAACGTCATGCCTGAAACCGCCACCGCCATCGCCGACATCCATATGCTCGACAGCGGTTATTCCCGTGAAGCCCGTTCGTTGCTGTACCAGGCCTATCGCCACGAGCCGACCTTCAGCTACCTGTTCGAATCCGAGCGTCCCGGTTATGAACAGCGGGTACGGGCCACGGTGCGTGAGCTGGTCAAGCAGCATTTTCTCCAGGATTTGCCGGCCATTGGCTTGCTGGTCAACGACCGCCTGATCGGCATTGCCCTGATCGCTCCGCCGCAGCGGCGCCTGGGCATCACCGAAAGCTGGGCCTGGCGCCTGCGCATGGTCTTGAGTACTGGTTTTCGTTGCACCCGGCGCTACCTGGAATACCACGCGGCAGTGCTGGCCTGCCTGCCGTCGGATGCGGTTCATGTATTACCTCTGCTGGGCGTGCACCCACAGTTCCAGGGCAAGCATTTCGGCGAACAGTTGCTTGAGGCGGTGCATAACTGGTGCGCGGTGGACGAGCATTCCCAAGGCGTGGTGCTGGACACCGGCAACCCACGTTACCTTGAGTTTTATAAACGCCAGGGTTATGAGGAAATCGGCGAAGTGGCGGTAGGACCGATCCGCGAGCATGTGTTCTTCCACGCCAACCCGCAGGTTCTGCAAAGCGCAACGGCATAGTCAGGCGAACTTTTGCGAAATGTCCGGCTCTATCAAGCACCTACGCTCGTGATAGCATCCGCGCCATGAACCTCCCAGGAAGAATGACCAGTGGCGCGCTCTTGCTGTCCCTCAGCTGCGTGGCGCTGGCAAACAGTGAATTGGAAGTACGGGTCAAGCCGTCCAACGATGAACTCAAGGCCAACGTAGAAGGTTACATCGGCGGTGTGGGTGATCGTGACGAGGAGGCCTTGCTGCGCTTCAGCCGTGGCGCCGAGGAGCAGGCGCGCAAGGCCGCCCAGGCGCTGGGCTACTACCAGCCGCAGATCGACAGTGAGGTCAAGGGCGGCAAGGACCCACGCCTGGTGCTGACCATCGACCCCGGCGAGCCTGTGCATTTGCGCAACGTCACCGTGCGCATTGATGGCCCGGCGGCATCGCTCAAAGCCTTTCGCGTACCCAGCAACGCCGCCCTCAAGCCCGGCGCGGTGCTCAACCATGGTCGCTACGAAGACGCCAAGCGAATCATCCAGAACCAGGCCTCGCGCTATGGTTTTTTCAGCGGGCGCTTCACCCGGCAGAAGCTGTCGGTTGACCCCCAGGCGGGCATCGCCGACATCGAACTGATTTACGACAGCGGCCCGCGCTATGCCTTGGGCCCGGTGAGTTTCGAGGGCGACACGCCGTTCGACGAAGACCTGCTGCAGCGCATGGTGCCGTTCAAGGCCGGCACGGCGTACGACTCCGAGCTCATTGCAGAGCTCAACCAGGCCCTGCAATCGAGCGGTTATTTCGAAGGCGTCCGGGTGGATGCCGCACCGACGGCGGCCACCGACAACGTGATCCCGGTGGCGGTCAAGCTCGACACGCGCAAACCGCGGACCATGGGCCTGGGCCTGGGGTTTTCCACCGATGTCGGCCCACGGGTCAAAGCCAATTGGACGCGCCACTGGGTCAACGCCCAGGGCCACAGTTATGGCTGGGAAGCGGAAGTGTCGGCGCCCCGGCAGAACGTCGGCTTGTGGTACGACGTGCCGCTGGACCCGCCGCTGACTGACAAGATACGTTACGCCGGCGGTTATCAATATGAGGAACTGGCCGGCACCGACAGCCTCAGCAAACTGCTCACCGTGGGCCCGGAATGGCACAGCAAGTTGCCCAGCGGCTGGCAGCGGGTGGTGTCGCTCAAATGGCAGCGCGAGGAATATCGCCTTGGCGACGATGCGGGCCTGAGCACATTGCTGATGCCGGGCCTCAGTTATTCCTACCTGCGCAGCGACAACCGCATCGATCCGCACAACGGCTACCGCTTGCAGTTCGACACCAAGGTCGCCAAGGAAGGGCTCGGCTCGGACAACAACCTTTTATATGGCACCGCCATGGTCAAGGGCCTGACCACGGTGTTCGACAAGCATCGCTTGCTGGCGCGGGCGCAGATCGGCGGCAGCGCCACCAATGGCTACAAATCCATCCCGCCGTCCCTGCGCTTTTTTGCCGGTGGCGACCAGAGCGTGCGGGGTTACGACTACCAGAGCCTGTCGCCGGAAAACGCCGAGGGCGACCGTATCGGTGGTCGCTACATGGTCGCCGGCAGCCTCGAGTATCAATATTCCATCGCGGAAAAATGGCGGGTGGCGACGTTCATCGACCAGGGCAACTCTTTTAACAGCCTCGAACTGCCGAGCCTCAAGACCGGCGTGGGCGTCGGCGTGCGCTGGGTTTCGCCGGTGGGCCCGATCCGCCTCGACCTGGCCCATGCGATGGACGACGACGGTGGCATCCGCTTGCACTTTTCCATGGGGCCTGAGCTGTGACGCGTGGTTTGAAGATAACGCTGCTGGCGCTCGTCGGGGTGCTGGTGGCGGTCGTGCTGGCCTTGAGTGTTGTGCTGGGCACGGCATTCGGCAGTCGCTGGGCCCTCGGCCTGGTGCCGGGGCTGACCGTGGAGAATTTCCAGGGCCGGCTGGGTGGACAGTGGAGCGCCGATCACCTGCTGTGGCAGCAGGACGCCAGTCGGGTGGAGGTGGATCGGTTGATATTCGCCTGGTCGCCGCTGTGCCTGGCGCGCATGACCCTGTGCATCGAACAGCTCAAGGCCGACCAGGTCGCCTTGCAGTTGCCAGCCTCTGCCGATGAGCCGAGCAACGGCCCGATCAGCTTGCCGGACCTGGACTTGCCGCTCGCTATCGAACTGGGCGATGTGCAGGTCGGCAGCCTGTCGTTCAATGGCAGCGAGCAGCTCAAGGGTCTGCAATTGGTTGCCCGTTGGACCGCCGAGGGCATGCGGATCGATTCGGTGCAATTGCAGCGCGATGAGCTGAGCCTGAAACTCTCCGGCCTGCTGAAGCCGGGTGGCGACTGGCCGTTGAGCGCCGAGGGCCGGTTGACCTTGCCGGCACCGGGCGCCACGCCCTGGGCCCTGGACCTGAAAGTCGACGGCAACCTGCTCAAGACCCTCAACCTCAAGGCCGACAGCAGCGGTTACCTGCAAGGCCAGTTGAGCGGTGAACTGCAACCGCTGGCGGACAACCTGCCCGCCAAGGTGCGCATCAGCGCCGACGGCTTCAAGGCCAGCGCCGATCTGCCCGACACGTTGTTGCTCAATCAGTTGGAATTGACCGGCGAAGGCGATCTGAAAAACGGCTATCAACTGCTCGGCAAGGCGACGCTGCCCGCCGAAAAAGGGCCGGTGGCGTTGTTGCTGCAAGGCACGGTGGACGCCAATGGCGCGCAGATCGCCGGCCTGGATCTGGATGCCGGCGATCAGCAAAGCCTGAAGCTCAGCGGCCAATTGGACTGGCGCGAAGGCCTGCGCGCCGAGGCGAAAGTCGCCTGGCTGGATTTCCCCTGGCATCGCCTCTATCCGCTGATCGATGAGCCACAGGTGATGCTGCGCAGCTTTGACGGCGAAGTCTCTTACACCGATGGCCAATACCTGGGCAACTTCCAGGCCTCGCTGGACGGACCCGCCGGAGCCTTCAGCCTGGGCAGCCCGTTCAGCGGCGACCTGACGCAAATCCACTTGCCGCAGCTCAAGCTCGCGGCGGGGCAGGGCAAGGCCGAAGGGCACCTGAGCCTGCAATTTGCCGATGGCATCGCCTGGGACACGGCGCTGCAACTGTCGGCCATCAACCCGGCGTATTGGCTTGGCGAACTGCCCGGGACCCTGGCTGGGCCATTGCGCAGCAAAGGGATGATGAAGAACGAGCGCCTCGACCTCGACGCGGACCTGGACCTCAAGGGCAAACTGCGTGGCCAGCCAGCGGTGCTCCAGGCCAAGGCCAGCGGCGCTGGCGAGCAGTGGAAGCTCAGCGCGCTGGACATTCGCCTGGGGGATAACCGCATCAACGGCAGTGCCAGCCTGCAAGAGAAACTGACCGGCCAGATCGACATCAAGCTCGCACGCCTCGCTCAGCTCTGGCCGCAATTGCGCGGCCAAGTCGTCGGCCGTGTCGACGTGGCCGGCACGCTCAAGGCCCCCCAAGGCAAGCTCGGCCTGCAAGGTACGCAACTGGCCTTCCAGGACAACCGCCTGCAAAGCCTGAACCTGGACGCGGTCCTCGACAGCGCCCAGCGCGGCAAGCTCGACCTCAAGGCCAGCGGCATCCGCGTCGGCGAAACGTCACTGGGCGTGCTGACGGTCAGCGGCCAGGGTGATATCAAACAGCAGAAGCTCAACCTGGACCTGCAAGGGCCGCAGCTCGACACGACCCTGGCCCTCGATGGCGCGCTCGACCAGGGCAATTGGCGCGGGCGCCTGGCCAGCGGCGACGTGCAGGCCGGCGGTCAAGCCTGGCGCCTGCAAGCCCCAGCGAAACTGGAGCGCCTGGCCGACGGCACGCTCAACGTCGGCGCGCATTGCTGGCGTTCCTTTGATGCCAGCCTGTGCGGTGAAGACCAGCGGCTGATGCCGGAGCCAAAGCTGCGCTATCACCTCAAGCAATTCCCCATCGAAAGCCTGGCCCAGTGGATGCCCAAGGATTTTGCCTGGCAGGGCCGGCTCAACGCGGACCTGCAACTGGACCTGTCGGCCAGCGGTCCGAATGGCCGGATCCTGGTGGACGCCAGCGGCGGTACTTTACGGATTCGGGACAAAGACGGCGATAAGGCGCAATGGCTGGACTTCCCGTACCAGACCCTGACGCTTAACAGCCGCCTGACCCCCAAGCGCATCGACACCGACCTGAATTTCGCCGGTGCCAGGCTCGGCGAACTGATGCTACAGGCACAAATCAACCCCATACCGGCCAGTAAACCCATCAGCGGCTCGTTCCGCCTGACTGGCCTGGACTTGTCCGTGGCCCGGCCATTCGTGCCGATGGTGGAAACCCTCACCGGTCACTTGAACGGCAGCGGGACCTTGTCCGGTGGTCTGCTCGCGCCCCAGGTCAACGGCAACCTGGTGCTCAGCGACGGCGAAGTGTCTGGCCCGGAACTGCCGGTCAGCCTCGAAGCCTTGCAGATGCGAGCAACGATTACCGGCGAAGCGGTGCAGCTCAATGGCAATTGGAAAAGCGGCAAGAGCGGGCAGGGCAGCTTGAACGGCAACATCGGCTGGGGCGACGCCCTGACCATGAACCTGGCGCTCAAGGGTTCGCAACTGCCGGTCACCGTCGAGCCTTATGCGGTGCTCGACGTGGCGCCGGACCTCAACATCACCATGCAGGGTGAGCGGCTTTCCATTGCCGGCAAGGTCCTGGTGCCCAAAGGCGAGATCACCATCCGCGAACTGCCGCCGTCCACCGTCAAGGTGTCGGATGACACGGTGATCGTCGGCCACCAGACCGAAGAGGGCAAGGCGCCGCTGGCCATGGCGATGGACATTGACGTGATCGTCGGCCAGGACAAACTCGCGTTCTCGGGTTTCGGCCTGACCGCCAACGTGCAGGGCCAGGTCCACATCGGTGACAACATGGACACCCGCGGCGAGCTCTGGCTCAACGACGGTCGTTATCGGGCCTACGGGCAACGGCTGACGGTGCGACGGGCGCGGCTGCTGTTCGCCGGGCCCATCGACCAGCCCTACCTGGACATCGAAGCGATCCGCCAGACCGACGACGTGATCGCCGGCATCCGCTTGAGCGGCAGCGCCGAGCAACCGACCACGCAAATCTTCTCGGAACCGGCCATGAGCCAGGAGCAGGCATTGTCCTACCTGGTGCTGGGCCGGCCGCTGAGCACCACCGGCGAGGACAACAACATGCTCGCCCAGGCGGCGCTGGGCCTGGGGTTGATGGGCAGCTCGGGGGTGACCACCAGCCTGGCCAATAACCTGGGGATCGAGGATTTCCAGCTCGACACCCAGGGCAGCGGCAATGCCACCAGCGTGGTCGCCAGCGGCAACCTGTCGGAAAAACTCAGCCTGCGCTACGGCGTTGGCGTGTTCGAACCGGCCAACACCATCGCCCTGCGCTACAAGCTCAGCAAGAAGGTCTACCTCGAAGCCGCGAGCGGCGTCGCCAGCTCGCTGGACATCTTCTACAAACGCGATTTCTAACCTTCCCCCAACCCCCCCCTTTGTGGGAGCGGGCTTGTGTGGGAGCAAGGCTTGCCCGCGATATAGGCAACTCGGTCTATCAGTCGAACCGAGGTGATGCTATCGCGGGCAAGCCTTGCTCCCACAGGACCAGCTCCCACACACTTCATGTGAATAGCAAGCTAACTATTCGATTGACATTTGCTGCCTAAGCAGTAATATCTCGACATACATTCACTGCCTAGGCAGCAAACGGTGGTCAGATGAAACATTTCACCCCAGACAACTTTCACAATTGCCATCTCGGCATGCTGCTCGGCCGTACCGCGCTGCTCAAGGACCGGATCATCGACACTCATATGGAACCCGTCGGCATCACCGCCGCGCAGTTCAAGGTGTTGATCATCATGGCCCAGTACGGCATCGAGACGCCGGCCGAGCTGTGTCGTTACCTGTCCCTGGACAGCGGCTCGATGACGCGGATGCTCGATCGCCTGGAGCAGAAAGGTTTCCTGGCCCGTGAACGCTCCGCCCAGGACCGCCGGCAAGTGCGCCTGGTGTTGACCGAAGCCGGCCAGGCCCTGGCCGATCGCCTGCCGTTTATCGGTGCCGAGGCCATGAACCAGTTGGCCAGCGCCATCAGCCCCGAGGAGCTGCAAACCCTCGAACAGATCCTCAAGAAAATTCTGCTCGCCGCCGGTGACCCCATCACCGTGTCGCGAATGGGGGAAAAATGAAGCGTAAAACCTTGCGTACCCGATTAAGCCTGGTGGTCTTGGCCATGAGCCTGGCGGGCTGTGCCAGCTACAGCGGCCTGAAGACCGAAGGCGTCAACCTGGAGGCCCAGAGCCTCAAGGCCGGGCAATCCCTGAACGGCGTCACGCTGTCGCAGGCCGCGTGGCCGAAAAGCGATTGGTGGAAGAGCCTCGGCGACCCGCAACTCGACGGCTTGATCCGTGAAGCCCTGCGCGATAGCCCGGACATGCAGATCGCCAGCGCCCGGGTGCATCAGGCCAGTGCCGCCGCCTATGCCGCCAACGCGGCGCGCCTGCCGACCCTCGATGCCAGCGGTGGCGCCAGCCGTTCGCGGCTGTCCCGTGACCAGGACCCGCAAGGGCAGGGCGGGGCGTACAGCACCCTGCGCACGTTAGGTGTGGACTTCAATTACAACTTCGACCTCTGGGGTGGCCAGCGTGCCGCCTGGGAAGCCGCCCTCGGCCAGGCCCGCGCCGCCGAGATCGATCGCCAGGCCGCGCAACTGACCCTGGCCGCCGACGTGGCCCGGGCCTATAGCGACCTGGGCCAGGCCCACATTATTCATGACCTGGCCTCCGAGGACCTCAAGCGCACCCGGCAGATGCTCGACCTGGGCAAGCGCCGCCTCACTGCCGGGATCGACAGCGAATACCAGTTCCAGCAGACCGAAAGCCTGGAAGCCAGCGCCGACGCAACCCTGATCGACGCAGAGAAACGCCTGCAAAGCGCCAAGATCGCCCTGGCGGTGTTGTTGGGCAAAGGTCCGGACCGCGGCAATGAAATTCCCCGGCCCAACGTGCTGCAAGCCAGCGCGGTCGCCTTGCCGTCGAACCTGCCGGCCGAGTTGCTGGGGCGGCGCCCGGACCTGGTCGCGGCACGCTGGCGGGTCGAGGCGGCGAGCAAGAACATCGAGGCCGGCAAGACCAACTTCTACCCCAATCTCAACTTGAGCGCAGCCGCCGGAACCCGGTCGTTGCTGGGCGATGCGATGTTCGGTTCGGCCAGCCGCTTCTTCAATGTGGGGCCGACGGTGTCGCTGCCGATCTTCGATGGCGGCCGCTTGCGGGCGGACCTGGATGCCCGGGACGCCGATTACGACCTGGCGGTGGCGCAATACAACAAGAGCCTGGTCACGGCCCTTGGGGATGTCAGCGACACCATCAACCAATTGCGTGACATCGCTCGCCAGATCGGCGCCCAGCAACATGCCACCGATATCGCACAGAGCTCCTACGACACGGTGGTCCAGCGCTACGGCTCGGGCATCGGTAATTACCTGGACGTGTTGAGCATCGAGCAGCAATTGCTCCAGGCCCAGCGCCAACTGGCGAACCTGAATGCCGACCAGATCGATTTGTCGATCCAACTGATGCAGGCCCTGGGCGGCGGTTTCGAGGCCCAGACCCTGGCGGCGGCCACCCCGGCCGCTACCACGCCAAATAACTGATTCGAGGTACTTGTCATGGCGACTGCCGAAACGACTCAATCCGAACATGCGCAAGACAGCAACCCACGCAAGCGCAAGGTCATGCTGCTGACACTGACGCTGCTGGTCATTCTTTCGGGCCTGGGCGTCTGGGCCTGGTACGAACTGTATGGTCGCTGGAGTGAAAGCACCGACGATGCCTATGTGAACGGCAACGTGGTGGAAATCACGCCGCTGGTCACCGGCACCGTGGTGAGCATCGGGGCCGACGACGGCGACCTGGTGCGTGAAGGCCAGGTGCTGGTGCAGTTCGACCCGAACGACGCCGAAGTCGGGCTGCAAAGTGCCCAGGCCAACCTGGCCCGGACCGTGCGCCAGGTGCGTGGTTTGTACAGCAACGTCGATGGCATGCGGGCGCAGGTCAATGCGCAAGAGGCCGAAGTGCAGAAGGCCCAGGAAAACTACAGCCGACGCAAGAACCTGGCGGCCGGCGGGGCGATTTCCAAGGAGGAACTGTCTCACGCCCGGGATGACCTGACCTCGGCGCAGAACGCCTTGGCCAATGCCCGGCAGCAGCTCAAGACCACCAGCGCCTTGGTGGACGATACCGTGGTGTCGTCCCATCCCGACGTGCAGTCCGCCGCCGCGCAACTGCGCCAGGCCTTCCTGGCCAACGCCCGCAGTACCTTGATCGCACCGGTCACCGGTTATGTCGCCAAGCGCACCGTGCAACTCGGCCAACGGGTGCAGCCGGGCACGGCGTTGATGGCGGTGATCCCGCTGGATCAGCTGTGGATCGACGCCAACTTCAAGGAAACCCAACTGCGCGACATGCGCATCGGCCAGCCGGTGGACATCGAAGCCGACCTGTACGGCAGCGATGTGAAGTACAGCGGCACCATCGACAGCCTTGGCGCCGGGACCGGCAGCGCGTTTGCCTTGCTGCCGGCGCAGAACGCCACCGGTAACTGGATCAAGATCGTCCAGCGGGTGCCGGTGCGCATTCACATCAATGCCCAGGAGCTGGCCAAGCATCCGCTGCGGGTCGGCCTGTCGACCCTGGTCAACGTCGACCTGCACGACCAGAGCGGCCCGGTACTGGCCCAGCAGCCACCGCAGAAAGCCTCGTTCAGCACCCAGGTCTACGACCAGCAGTTGACCGATGCCGACGCGATGATCGCCCGCCTGATCCACGACAACAGCGCAGTGGCCAGCAAGACGGTGCAGCGCTAGTCAGTTACAGCGTTGAACCTGTGGGAGCGAGCTTGCTCGCGATTGCGGCGGGCCAGCTTGCATCCTGGGGACTGGCATACCGCTATCGCGAGCAAGCTCGCTCCCACAGGGTTTGTGTCTTGCCCTAAGGGATTTCGCCACCTTCGCTTCATAGGATTTTCGCAATGAGCAATAACGCGTCTTTCACGCCGCCCAGCCTGTTGCTCAGCACCATCGGGCTGTCGCTGGCGACGTTCATGCAGGTGCTCGACACCACCATTGCCAACGTCGCCTTGCCGACCATTTCCGGCAACCTGGGTGTCAGCTCGGAGCAGGGCACCTGGGTGATTACCTCGTTCGCGGTGAGCAACGCCATCGCCTTGCCGCTTACCGGCTGGCTGAGCCGGCGGTTTGGCGAGGTGAAGCTGTTTTTGTGGGCGACGATGCTGTTCGTGCTCGCGTCGTTCTTGTGTGGTATTTCCACCTCGATGCCGGAGCTGATTGGCTTTCGTGTACTTCAAGGGCTGGTGGCCGGGCCGTTGTACCCGATGACCCAGACCTTGCTGATTGCCGTGTACCCGCCGGCCAGGCGCGGCATGGCCCTGGCGTTGCTGGCGATGGTCACGGTGGTGGCGCCGATTGCCGGGCCGATCCTCGGCGGCTGGATCACCGACAGCTACAGCTGGCCGTGGATCTTCTTCATCAACGTGCCCATCGGCGTCTTCGCGGCGCTCGTGGTGAAACAGCAGCTCAAGGCGCGGCCGGTGGTCACTAGCCATCAACCGATGGATTACGTGGGGTTGATCACGCTGATCATTGGCGTCGGTGCGCTCCAGGTGATCCTCGACAAAGGCAACGACCTGGACTGGTTCGAATCGAATTTCATCATTATGGGTGCGCTGATTTCGATCATTGCCCTGGCGGTGTTCGTGATCTGGGAAATGACCGACCGTCACCCGGTGGTCAATCTCCGGCTGTTTGCCTATCGCAACTTCCGCATCGGCACCATCGTGCTGGTGGGGGGCTATGCCGGGTTCTTCGGCATCAACCTGATCCTGCCGCAGTGGTTGCAGACACAGATGGGCTACACCGCGACCTGGGCCGGGCTGGCGGTGGCGCCCATCGGCATCCTGCCGGTGCTGATGTCACCCTTCGTCGGCAAGTACGCCCACCGATTCGACCTGCGTGTGTTGGCCGGGCTGGCGTTCCTGGCCATGGGGCTGAGCTGCTTCATGCGTGCCGGGTTTACCAATGAGGTGGATTTCCAGCACATTGCGATGGTGCAGTTGTTCATGGGCATCGGCGTGGCGCTGTTCTTCATGCCGACCCTGAGCATTCTGATGTCGGACCTGCCGCCGCACCAGATTGCCGACGGCGCGGGGCTGGCGACGTTCCTGCGGACCCTGGGCGGCAGCTTTGCCGCGTCCCTGACCACCTGGATCTGGATCCGTCGGGCCGACCAGCATCACGCCTACCTGAGCGAAAGCATCAGCACTTTCGAGCCGGCCACCCGCGAAGCACTCAACCAACTCGGTGGCGCGAGTGCCCCGGCCTATGCCCGGCTTGAGCAGGTCCTCAACAGCCAGGCATACATGCTCTCCACCGTGGATTACTTCACGCTGCTGGGGTGGGCGTTCATGGGGTTGATTGTGCTGGTGTGGCTGGCGAAGCCGCCGTTTGCGGCGAAGGCTGGGCCTGCATCGGCGGGGCATTGATCCAGAAGTGGAATGCAGTCCACTGTGGAAGCGAGCTTCTGTGGGAGCCGAGCTTGCTCGCGATGAGGCCCTTCCAGTCAATATCTCTGTTGTCAGCTTGTGGATGGCGGGACGATGGGTGTGGCCGTGGATCAAGGTCTTCACGCCGTATTGCTGCATGATCCGCGGGATCTCTTCGGGCGTGACGTCGACGATGTCATTGGCTTTCATGCGTGTCTGCGTGCGGCTTTCGCTGCGCAGTTTGCGCGCCAGTTTCTGCCGGCTGCCCAGCGGCAGGTGCCGCAGGACGAACAGCGTGACCGGGTTGCGCAGCCAGCGCCGCAGCTTCATGTAGCCTTCGTCGCGGGTGCAGAGGCTGTCGCCGTGCATCAGCAGCACCGGCTCGCCATTGAACTGCACGACACTCGGGTCCTTGAGCAGGGTGCAGCCGGCCGCTTTGCAAAAGGCCTGCCCCAGCATGAAGTCGCGATTGCCGTGCATCAGGAAGATGGCCGTGCCGCTGTCGCTCAATTCGCGCAGGGCCTGGCAGATGGAACGCTGGAACGGCGTCATGGCATCGTCGCCGATCCAGGCTTCGAAAAAGTCGCCCAGAATGTACAACGCTTGCGCCGAGCGGGCGCGTGTGGCGAGTAAATCCAGAAACGCCCGGGTGATGTCCGGGCGCTCCTCTTCCAGATGCAAGTCTGAAATCAGCAATATCACTCAACGATCTCGGCTTTCTCGATGATCACGTCTTCTGCCGGGACGTCCTGGTGGCCGGCCTTGGACGTGGTGGAAACGCCTTTGATCTTGTCGACCACGTCGGTGCCTTCGATCACTTCACCGAACACCGCATAGCCCCAGCCCTGGGTGGTCTTGCCGCTGTGGTTCAGGAAGCTGTTGTCCGCCACGTTGATGAAGAACTGTGCGGAGGCCGAATGCGGCTCCATGGTACGGGCCATGGCAACGCTGTACTTTTTGTTCGGCAGGCCGTTGTCGGCTTCGTTCTGGATGCTTGGGCGCTTGTCTTTCTTTTCCTTCATGCCTGGCTCGAAACCGCCGCCCTGGATCATGAAGTTGCCGATGACGCGGTGGAACACGGTGTTTTCGTAGTGGCCGGCGTTGACGTATTCGATGAAGTTGGCCACGGTCAGCGGCGCTTTCTCGGCGTTCAGTTGCAGGACGATGTCACCGTGGTTGGTGGTCAGTTTGACTTTGCTCATGATCGGTACTCTTTCAAGGAATTCGTGGGTTTCGGGGCTTCACTGCCCGCAACCGGTCTGGCTGTAATCGGCCAGGCTGGGCAGTTTAGCGCGCCGGGCACGAATTTCGAGGCTGTTTTTCATCTGGTCGTCGATTAAATTCAATCGTTTGCCGGCCTGGCCTGTCAGGTGCTTGACAGCATCGGCTATGATACGGGCTTTGATTTATCAGGCCGTACCCGGCCGCGCACTTGTCTGTTCAAGGATCCTATGAGCAAGCCCACTGTCGACCCTACCTCGAATTCCAAGACCGGCCCGGCCGTGCCGGTCAACTTCCTGCGCCCGATCATCCAGGCGGACCTGGACTCGGGTAAGCACACACAGATCGTCACTCGCTTCCCACCAGAGCCCAACGGCTACCTGCACATCGGCCATGCCAAGTCGATCTGCGTGAATTTCGGCCTGGCCCAGGAGTTCGGCGGCGTCACGCACCTGCGTTTCGACGACACCAACCCGGCCAAGGAAGACCAGGAATACATCGACGCGATCGAAAGCGACGTCAAGTGGCTGGGTTTCCAATGGTCCGGTGAGGTGCGCTACGCCTCGCAATATTTCGACCAGTTGCACGACTGGGCAGTGGAACTGATCAAGGCCGGCAACGCCTACGTGTGCGACCTGACCCCCGAGCAGGCCAAGGAATACCGTGGCAGCCTGACCGAGCCGGGCAAGAACAGCCCGTTCCGTGACCGCGGTGTGGAAGAGAACCTGGACCTGTTTGCCCGCATGCGCGCCGGTGAGTTCCCGGACGGCGCTCGGGTGCTGCGCGCCAAGATCGACATGGCTTCGCCGAACATGAACCTGCGCGACCCGATCATGTACCGCATCCGTCACGCCCATCACCACCAGACCGGCGACAAATGGTGCATCTACCCCAACTATGACTTCACCCACGGTCAGTCGGACGCCATCGAAGGCATCACTCATTCGATCTGCACCCTGGAATTCGAAAGCCATCGTCCGTTGTACGAATGGTTCCTCGAGCACCTGCCGGTGCCGGCCAACCCGCGCCAGTACGAATTCAGCCGCCTGAACCTGAACTACACCATCACCAGCAAGCGCAAGCTCAAGCAACTGGTGGACGAGAAGCACGTCAACGGCTGGGATGACCCGCGCATGTCGACGCTGTCGGGCTTCCGTCGTCGTGGCTACACGCCAAAGTCGATCCGCAATTTCTGCGAAATGGTCGGCACCAACCGTTCCGACGGCGTGGTGGACTTCGGCATGCTGGAATTCAGCATCCGTGACGACCTCGACCACAGCGCCCCGCGCGCCATGTGCGTGCTGCGTCCGCTGAAAGTCGTGATTACCAACTACCCGGAAGGCCAGGTCGAGAACCTCGAACTGCCGCGCCACCCGAAAGAAGACATGGGCGTGCGCGTCCTGCCGTTCGCTCGGGAAATCTACATCGACCGTGAAGACTTCATGGAAGAGCCGCCGAAAGGCTACAAGCGCCTGGAGCCTACCGGCGAAGTGCGCCTGCGCGGCAGCTACGTAATCCGCGCCGACGAGGCCATCAAGGACGCCGACGGCAACATCGTCGAACTGCGTTGCTCGTACGATCCCGACACCCTGGGCAAGAACCCGGAAGGTCGCAAGGTCAAGGGCGTGATCCACTGGGTGCCGGCCGCCGCCAGCGTCGAGTGCGAAGTGCGCCTGTATGATCGCCTGTTCCGTTCGCCGAACCCGGAAAAGGCCGAAGACAGCGCCAGCTTCCTGGACAACATCAACCCTGACTCCCTGCAAGTACTCACTGGTTGTCGTGCCGAGCCTTCGCTGGGCAATGCACAGCCGGAAGACCGTTTCCAGTTCGAGCGCGAAGGTTACTTCTGCGCGGATATCAAGGACTCGAAACCCGGTGCTCCGGTATTCAACCGTACCGTGACCTTGCGCGATTCCTGGGGTCAGTGATCAAGTCTTAAGGGAAACCCTGTGCTTACGATCTACAACACGCTCACCAAGAGCAAAGAAGTCTTCAAGCCGTTGGATGGCAACAAGGTCCGCATGTACGTCTGCGGCATGACCGTGTACGACTACTGCCACATTGGTCATGGCCGCAGCATGGTCGCCTTCGACCTGGTAACCCGCTGGCTGCGATTCAGCGGTTATGACCTGACCTACGTGCGCAACATCACCGACATCGAAGACAAGATCATCAACCGTGCCCGCGAAAACGGCGAGCCTTACGATGCGCTGACCGAGCGGATGATCAAGGCCATGCACGAGGATGAGGCGCGCCTCAATATCCTCAAGCCGGACCTGGAGCCTCGTGCCACGGACCACATCCCTGGCATGCTGAGCATGATCCAGACCTTGATCGACAAGGGCTACGCCTACGCACCGGGCAATGGCGACGTGTACTACCGCGTCGCCAAGTTCATGGGCTACGGCAAGCTGTCGCGCAAGAAGATCGAAGACCTGCGCATCGGCGCGCGTATCGAAGTCGACGAGTCGAAAGAAGACCCGCTGGACTTCGTGCTGTGGAAGGGCGCCAAGCCGGGTGAGCCGAGCTGGGCGTCGCCGTGGGGCGCCGGGCGTCCGGGCTGGCACATCGAATGCTCGGTGATGTCCACCTGCTGCCTGGGCGAGACCTTCGATATTCATGGCGGCGGCAGTGACCTGGAGTTCCCGCACCACGAAAACGAAATCGCCCAGAGCGAAGCAGCCACCGGCAAGACCTACGCCAACGCGTGGATGCATTGCGGCATGATCCGCATCAATGGCGAGAAGATGTCCAAGTCCTTGAACAACTTCTTCACCATCCGCGACGTGCTCGACAAGTACCACCCGGAAGTCGTGCGTTATCTGTTGGTGTCGAGCCACTACCGCAGCGCCATCAACTACTCGGAAGACAACCTCAAGGACGCCAAGGGTGCCCTGGAGCGTTTCTATCACGCGTTGAAGGGGTTGCCGAGCGTGCCGGCCGCTGGTGGCGAAGCCTTCGTGGCGCGTTTCACCGAAGTGATGAACGACGACTTCGGCACGCCGGAAGCGTGCGCGGTGCTGTTCGAGATGGTGCGTGAGATCAACCGCCTGCGTGAGAGTGATCTCAACGCGGCGGCTGGTCTGGCGGCTCGCCTGAAAGAACTGGCCAGCGTACTGGGTGTGTTGCAGCTCGAAGCCGATGACTTCCTGCAGGCCGGTGCCGAAGGCCGCGTGGACGCCGCCGAAGTCGAGGCGTTGATCCAGGCACGCCTGGCTGCACGTGCCAACAAGGATTGGGCCGAATCCGACCGCATCCGCGACCAGCTCACCGCCATGGGCGTGGTGCTGGAGGATGGGAAGGGCGGCACGACCTGGCGTCTGGCGGACTAAGCCTTACGCAGTACCCACTGTGGGAGCGAGCTTGCTCGCGATAGCGGAATGTCAGGCAACATTGTTGTCGACTGATACACCGCCATCGCGAGCAAGCTCGCTCCCACATTTTTTTGTGGCCAGCCTGGCAATCATTGTTTTATGAGCTAGTACTGTCAGGTCGATTCGACGTTCTCTCTGACAGGGTTCTTCCATGTTGGCTCATTGGTCTCTCGCGGCAATTCATCTGCTGGCCTTCGCCCTCGGGTTCTGGGCGGTGCTGACGCGCAGCACGGCACTGCGACGACTGGCGAGCGGTGTGGATGCGGTTCGGGGTGTCTTGGTCGCTGACAACGTATGGGGGCTGTCGGCGCTGGTGTTGTTGGTGACGGGTGGGATGCGGGCGTTTGGCGGGTACGAAAAAGGCACGGATTATTACCTGCACCAACCGCTGTTTCACCTGAAGATGACTTTGTTCCTGCTGATCCTGTTGCTTGAGATCGCGCCAATGATCGCCCTGATCAAATGGCGGATGGCGCTGGGCAAAGGGGCTGCGATCGATCCTTCGAAAGCCGGCCGGTTTGCACGGATCAGCCACATCGAAGCTTTATTGCTGATCTTGATGGTGATCGCCGCCACGGGCATGGCACGCGGCGTGAGCCTGGGTTGACCGACCGCGAACGCCTGCTTCGTCATCATTAAAACGAAACGTCTGACAGCCATGCCAAGCGCCATGTCATTAGTATCGATTCAACGGGCAGGACGAAAAAAGGTGGGGGCAGGGTGAGGTACGGTCGACCAGAATCTTTAGCCAGCCATTGCGACGATGCAAACGGGCTGGCTACGGACTGCAGCAAGGCTCAGGGAGTTTGCGGCTTGTCGGGGGCAGTGAGGCCCGCCTGAATACGCTGGTAAATCTCTTCGCGATGCACCGCAACGTTTTTCGGAGCGTTGATGCCGATCCGGACCTGTTGGCCGCTTACGCCCAGAATGGTGATCGTGATGTCGTCACCAATGTTTATGCTTTCACCGACTTTGCGGGTGAGTATCAGCATGGTGTTCTCCTTGATTGCTTTATAGGGCACCTGATTCAGACAGTGCAGATGTCGGTACTGCTTATAGATTAGTGCTAAGTGTCACAATGTGGGTGCCTCTTTCTGACGTGCAGATGCAGCATTAATTCCCAGGGTGCGACTATACAGAGACGCCGGGCAGGATTCTCGTGTTTTGAGCACTGTTTGCGGCGATCTTGAGGGGCACGGGTGCTAAAATCCGTGCCTCATGTCTTCCGGGGGAAACGTTGTGCGCAAATTGGCTTGGGTTATTGCGGTATTGGTGCTGGCAGGATGCGGTGAAGGGCGTGACGTCGAAGCACCGAAACCCAAACCCGTAGCGACCTCCGCACCGGCCGCCGCTGCCGCCCCGCAGTGGGCCGTCGAGGTTCGCGGCGAAACGCCGCAGGCGGTCAGCGACCTGACCGGCTGGCTCATCGAACACAGCTTCATGTCGAACGTGGTGCGGGAAAACGGCAAGGAGCGCGTCCTGGTCGGTCCTTTCAGTTCCAAGGCCGAGGCCGAAGCCAAGCAGGAACAGGTGACGGCTGCCCTGGTCCGGGCGAAAAAACGCAACATCGAGACGTTGGTGGTGGATTACCCGACCACTCCATAACCGGACAGAACAAAACCTGTGGGAGCGAGCTTGCTCGCGATAGCGGTGGATCAGCCAATGTCGATGTTGGCTGACATGCCCCTATCGCGAGCAAGCTCGCTCCCACAGTTTCATACAAGCCAGGTCAGCCGCAGACCTTCATGTCCACCGGCCCCACGAACTCGTTGCCACGGCCCATGACGCACGCCACGCTCTGGTTGCGCTGACGCTCCCAGCTCTCGACCGGGTAGGTCTTGTCCCAGGCCTCATACAAGCGCCGGTCCTGATTCGAGAGGCGCAGGCCATATTGCTTGCTCATGTAGAAATAGGTCCGGGCGATCATGCCCCGGATAGAAGGGCGGGGCATGACCTTCTTGGCCTTGAAGTCCACCTGGGTCAGGCATGAGCCGTACTGACCCTTCTGCACCGGCAACCAGCCGAAACTGAAATTGCTGCGATCACCATTCACTTCCCCGATGCTCGGAACCAGGTTGTGCAGGTCGGCCTCGGCCCGTTGATAGACCGGGTCATAGCGGGTGCAGTTCTTGCGACCCCCTTGTTGCCAGCATTGACGCTGATGGCCGATCTGCCACGCCGGGACAATATGCTCCCACTCGATGCGAGCGGCGCGGCTGGCATTCTTGCGCGGTACATAACCGCAGGCGGCCAGGTTCACGCGATTGCCGGTGTATTTGCAGCCACAGTAAAACTCGGTGGATTGTGGTGCGTAGAGTTTCCAGGCGACTTTCTTGGCTTCGTTGAAGGTGCGCGGAGCACCGGCCTGTGCGCCCATGGCGAAAAACACAAGCAAAAAAGCTAAACAGCGAACACTCATCAGACTCAATCTTCCTTCGGCACAACCCAGAAAACCTGCACACCGCCATCGTCGCGATAGGCGAGGGTCACGTTGTCGTTCTCGTCGATTTCTTCCAGCAGGCGCTCCCACTCATCCACCGGCTCGTCGGGAAGACGGAAGATCAGGGCTGCCTTGGCTTTTTGCGCGGTGGGGGCGTTGATGATTTTCGAGACCCGCAGGCCGAGTCGTGTATAGGAATCTAAAGGGGTAGTTGCAGCGGAGGGCGGGGCCACAGGATTATCCTTATTGAGCTGTACGTGCATACAGTATTTAACCGTAGGCAATTACGCAACTGCTTAAAATTCAAGAAAATCGTCTGACAGCACTTTTTTCGTTTTGGTGTAGGAGAAAGGAATTTTTTATTGGCTGGCATAAACGGGTGGTTCAATCGCTCTGGCCTGTGGCGGATTTGCGCGAGTGCTAAAGAAATCGTCTCAGCGGGCGATGTCCTGCGTAGGAATCCCATCCATGGAGTTTTGTCATGTCGTTTTCTATCGGCTTTCCCAATGCGGCGGCCGTGACCATTGGCGGCCAGTCCGCAGCTACCCTGAAGGCCTTGAACGAGGCGAGTACCGAGGCCGCCGATGAGGCCCTTGGCGAGACGCCAACGCCCGGCAAAGTCCGGACGGGGACGGGCGCGCAAGCGACCGGTCAGGCACAAGAGAGCGGCAGCACCCAGAGCATTGCCGTCCAGATTTTACTCAAGCGGATGCAAGAGCTTCAGCAACAGCTCAGGGAGCAGCAACAACAACTGGCCGCCGCACAGGCGCAGACCTATCCAACCCCGGAAGCCAAGACCTCGGCGGTCATGGCGATTCAGGGACAGGTCGCCGACACCAGTGGCGCGTTGCTGGAGGTCACCGGCCATTTGGTCACGGAGCTGGCAAAGGGCGCCAGTTCGGGTACGGTGGTCAATACGACGGCCTGAGCCTGAAGGTTGAGCCGCGACGTTGCGGATGAAACCGCAACGTTGACAAATCCCCGAAGCCTTACCATAGTTCACTTCACGCAAACGTTTGCGCGGCGTTCCGTGCATTGATTTGCTCACAATAATCATAAGATCGGAGTGAACCCATGAAGTTGCCATTCGCTGGACGTCTTCTCGCTGTCGCCATGCTCGCGGCCGCATCCGCTGCGCTGCCTATCTCCTCGGCATTCGCCCAGACCACAGAAAAACCCAAGGTCGCCCTGGTCATGAAATCCCTGGCCAACGAGTTCTTCCTGACCATGGAAGACGGCGCCAAGTCGTATCAGAAGGAACACTCCGCCGATTTCGACCTGATCTCCAACGGGATCAAGGATGAAACCGACACCGCCAACCAGATCCGCATCGTCGAGCAGATGATCGTGTCCAAGGTCGATGCGCTGATCATCGCGCCAGCGGATTCCAAGGCCATGGTGCCGGTGATCAAGAAAGCCGTCGACGCTGGCATCACCGTGATCAACATCGATAACCAGCTCGATCCGGCCGTCGTCAAAAGCAAGAACATCAACGTGCCGTTCGTAGGCCCGGACAACCGCAAGGGGGCGCGCCTGGTGGGCGAGTACCTGGCCAAGCAGCTCAAGGCCGGTGACGAAGTCGGCATCATCGAAGGCGTGTCCACCACCACCAATGCCCAGGCACGCACCGCGGGCTTCAAGGATGCGATGGAAGCGGCGCAGGTCAAGGTCGTTTCCCTGCAATCGGGCGACTGGGAAATCAACAAGGGCAACCAGGTTGCCGCGTCGATGCTCAGCGAATACCCGAACATCAAGGCACTGCTGGCCGGTAACGACAGCATGGCGGTCGGCGCTGTATCGGCCGTGCGCGCGGCGGGCAAGGCGGGCAAGGTGCAGGTGGTCGGCTACGACAACATCAATGCCATCAAGCCGATGCTCAAGGACGGTCGTGTCCTGGCGACGGCCGATCAGTTCGCCGCCAAGCAGGCCGTGTTCGGCATCGAGACGGCGCTGAAGATCCTCAAGGGCGAAAAAGTCGACAGCGGTACCCACGGCGTTATCGAAACTCCGGTCGAGCTGGTGACCAAGTAGTTATCCTGGCGACACAACGGTGCTCGCCCATCCGGGCGAGCGCATTGGAGAGTTTGTTATGTCCGTTCGCGACCCGAACGCTGTCCTGTGCGTCAGCGGTATCGGCAAGACCTATGCCCAACCGGTACTGACCGACATCAACCTGACGTTGATGCGCGGTGAAGTGCTGGCGCTGACCGGCGAAAATGGCGCCGGCAAAAGCACCTTGTCCAAGATCATCGGCGGGTTGGTGACGCCGACGACCGGGCAGATGCAATTTCAAGGTCAGGATTATCGCCCTGGCAGCCGGACCCAGGCTGAAGAACTGGGCGTGCGCATGGTGATGCAGGAACTCAACCTGCTGCCGACCCTTTCCGTGGCCGAGAACCTGTTTCTCGACAACCTGCCCAACCACGGCGGCTGGATCAGTCGCAAGCAATTGCGCAAGGCGGCCATCGAAGCCATGGCCCAGGTGGGGCTCGATGCAATCGATCCTGACACGTTGGTTGGCGAACTGGGGATCGGTCACCAGCAGATGGTCGAGATCGCCCGCAACCTGATTGGCGATTGCCATGTGCTGATTCTCGATGAGCCGACGGCGATGCTGACGGCCCGCGAAGTCGAGATGCTCTTTGAACAGATCACTCGTCTGCAGGCTCGCGGCGTCTCGATCATCTACATTTCCCATCGCCTCGAAGAACTGGCGCGGGTCGCTCAGCGCATTGCCGTGCTGCGCGATGGCAACCTGGTCTGCGTCGAGCCGATGGCCAACTACAACAGCGAGCAACTGGTGACCCTGATGGTCGGCCGGGAGCTGGGCGAGCATATCGACCTGGGTCCACGCCAGATCGGCGCGCCGGCGCTGACCGTTAAAGGCCTGACACGCTCCGACAAGGTTCGCGACGTGTCCTTTGAGGTGCGCAGTGGCGAGATCTTCGGTATCTCCGGCCTGATCGGGGCAGGGCGCACCGAACTGTTGCGGTTGATCTTCGGTGCCGATACCGCCGACAGTGGCACGGTGGCGCTGGGTTCGCCGGCCCAGGTCGTGAGCATTCGCTCCCCGGCCGATGCGGTGGCCCATGGCATCGCGTTGATCACCGAAGATCGCAAGGGTGAAGGGCTGCTGCTGACCCAATCCATCGCCGCCAACATTGCCCTGGGCAACATGCCGGAGATTTCCAGCGCCGGCCTGGTCAATGGCGATGCTGAACTGGCCTTGGCACAGCGGCAGGTCGATGCCATGCGCATCCGCAGCTCCAGCCCGACCCAGTTGGTGTCCGAGCTGTCGGGCGGCAACCAGCAGAAAGTGGTGATCGGTCGTTGGCTCGAACGCGATTGCGCGGTCATGTTGTTCGATGAGCCGACCCGTGGCATCGATGTCGGCGCCAAATTCGACATTTACGCGCTGCTCGGCGAGCTGACTCGCCAGGGCAAGGCGCTGGTCGTGGTATCCAGCGACCTGCGGGAGCTGATGTTGATCTGTGACCGGATCGGCGTACTGTCCGCCGGACGCCTGATCGACACCTTCGAGCGTGACAGCTGGACCCAGGATGACTTGCTTGCCGCCGCATTCGCCGGCTACCAGAAACGTGATGCGTTGCTCAACGAAGCAGCGCCTAGGGATTTTTCATGAAAACCGCATCTGCCGTCGGCAAATCGAGTGGCAATTTCTATGGCCTCGGGACCTACCTGGGCCTGGCTGGCGCGCTGCTGGCCATGGTCGCGCTGTTCTCGGCCCTGAGCAGCCATTTCCTGTCCTATGACACCTTCAGCACCTTGGCCAACCAGATTCCGGACCTGATGGTGCTGGCGGTCGGCATGACGTTCATCCTGATCATCGGTGGCATCGACCTGTCGGTGGGATCGGTGCTGGCGCTTGCGGCATCGACGGTCAGCGTGGCCGTGCTGGGCTGGGGCTGGAGCGTGTGGCCATCGGCCTTGCTCGGCATGGCCGTGGCGGCGCTGGCGGGTACGGTCACCGGTTCGATTACCGTGGCGTGGCGGATTCCATCGTTCATCGTCTCCCTCGGCGTGCTGGAAATGGCCCGGGGCCTGGCGTACCAGATGACCGGCTCGCGGACTGCCTACATCGGCGACTCGTTCGCCTGGCTGTCCAACCCCATCGCCTTTGGTATCTCACCTTCGTTCATCATCGCCTTGCTGGTGATCTTCATTGCCCAGGCCGTGCTGACCCGTACGGTGTTCGGCCGCTACCTGATCGGCATCGGCACCAATGAAGAAGCCGTGCGCCTGGCCGGTATCAATCCAAAGCCTTACAAGATCCTGGTGTTCAGCCTGATGGGCTTGCTGGCCGGTGTGGCCGCGCTGTTCCAGATTTCCCGCCTGGAAGCGGCGGATCCGAACGCCGGTTCAGGGCTTGAGCTGCAAGTCATCGCTGCCGTGGTCATCGGTGGCACCAGCCTGATGGGTGGGCGTGGCTCGGTCATCAGCACCTTCTTTGGCGTGCTGATCATCTCCGTGCTGGCGGCGGGCCTGGCGCAAATCGGCGCTACTGAGCCGACCAAGCGCATTATTACCGGTGCGGTGATCGTGGTGGCGGTCGTGCTCGATACCTATCGCAGCCAGCGCGCCAGTCGGCGGGGCTGAACCATGGCGACGATCAAGGATGTAGCAGCGCTCGCCGGGATTTCCTATACCACCGTGTCCCACGTGGTGAACAAGACGCGGCCGGTCAGCGAGGAAGTGCGGCTCAAGGTCGAGGCGGCCATCGAGCGCCTGGACTACGTGCCCAGCGCCGTGGCCCGGTCGCTCAAGGCCAAGACCACGGCGACCATCGGCCTGTTGGTGCCCAATAGCCTCAACCCTTACTTTGCCGAGTTGGCCCGGGGTATCGAGGATTACTGTGAGCGCAACGGCTATTGCGTGATCCTGTGCAACTCCGACGACAACGCGGACAAGCAACGCAGCTACCTGCGGGTGCTGCTGGAAAAACGCATCGACGGCCTGATCTTCGCGTCCGCCGGCGGTGATGTCGGCCTGGCCGAGGGGCTGTCCAACGTGCGCACGCCCATGGTGATCGTCGACCGCGGGCTCGACGGCGTCGACGCAGACCTGGTGCGCATCGATCATGAATACGGCGCCTACCTGGCGACCCGGCACCTGCTGGAGCTGGGCCATCGCGATATCGCCTTCATCGGTGGCCCGGCCGATACCAGCGTGGCGCAAATGCGTCTGGCCGGTTACTGCCGTGCGCTGAAAGAGGCCGGGATCGAGCTGCCCGTCGAGCGCATGCTCGAGAGCGATTTCACCAGTACCGGTGGCTACCGCGCCGCCGCGCAACTGCTTGAACAGCAGCCGCCGAGCGCGATTTTCGCGGCCAACGACATGATCGGCATCGGTGTACTGCGCGCCGCCGCTGAACGCAACGTGCGCGTGCCCAGCGAACTGTCGGTCATCGGTTTCGATGACATCCAGATGAGCCGTTATGTCTACCCGGCGTTGACCACGGTAGGGCAGTCGATCCTGCAGCTCGGCGAGATGGCGGCCGAAGTGCTGCTGCGACGAATTGCGACGCCGGGCCTTGCCACCGAGCAGCGGATCGTGACGCCAAGTATTGTCCTGCGAGAGTCGACTGCACCGCTGTCCGGTACATTCGCCCAATACCGCTGAACCGAATTGATGAGTAGTGATGTATGCCAGCAAAAGTAGTGGTAATAGGCAGCCTGAACATGGACCTGGTGACCCGGGCGCCGCGTCTGCCGCGCGGTGGTGAAACACTGATCGGCGAGTCGTTCGCAACCATCCCGGGCGGCAAGGGTGCCAACCAGGCGGTGGCCGCCGCGCGCCTGGGGGCGCAGGTATCGATGGTTGGTTGCGTGGGCAATGATGCCTACGGCGAACAGTTGCGTGGCGGGCTGTTGGCCGAGGGCATCGACTGCCAGGCGGTCAGCGTGGTGGAGGGGGCCAGCGGCGTGGCGCTGATCGTCGTCGACGACAACAGCCAGAATGCGATCGTTATCGTTGCCGGTGCCAACGGTGCGCTCACCGCCGAGGTCCTGGACAGTGTCGATGAAGTGCTGCAAGGCGCCGATGTCATCATCTGCCAGCTCGAAGTGCCGGATGCCACCGTCGGCCACGCCCTCAAGCGCGCTCGCGAGTTGGGCAAAATCGTCATCCTCAACCCGGCGCCAGCCTCCCGGACGTTGCCGGCCGACTGGTACACCTGCATCGACTACCTGATTCCCAATGAAAGCGAAGCAGCGGTCTTGAGCGGGCTGGCGGTGGATTCCCTGGAAACCGCCGAAGCCGCCGCGGCGCATCTGATCGCCGCTGGCGCCGGCAAGGTGATCGTGACCCTGGGTGCCCAGGGGTTGATGTTCGCCAACGGTGCCAGTTTCGAACACTTCCCGGCCCCGCGGGTCAAGGCAGTGGACACCACGGCGGCCGGAGACACCTTTGTCGGCGGTTTCGCGGCAGCCCTGGCGAGCGGCAAAAGCGAGGTCGACGCGATTCGTTTCGGCCAGGCCGCCGCCGCGCTGTCGGTCACCCGCGCGGGCGCGCAGCCTTCAATCCCCACGTTGCTGGAAGTACAGGCTTTCAAATCATGAAAAAGACGCCGTTATTGAATGTGGCACTGTCACGACTGATCGCTTCCCTCGGCCATGGCGACAAGGTGGTCATCGGTGATGCCGGCCTGCCCGTGCCGCCCCAGGTCGAATTGATCGACCTGGCCCTGACCCATGGCATTCCTGACTTTGTCAGCACCTTGAAGGTGGTGCTCAGCGAAATGCAGGTGGAAAGCCATGTACTGGCCGAGGAGATCCTCGAAAAACAACCGTCGGCCCTGACGACCCTGGAGGCGCTGCATGCCGAGGGTGCGCTGGGCGAGCGGGCGCTGGTCAGCCATGAACAATTCAAGATCATCAGCCGACAGGCGCGGGCGATCATTCGCACAGGCGAGTGCTCTGCGTACTGCAATATCGTGCTGGTCGCTGGAGTGACGTTCTAACCCTGTTCAACCCTGCACAAGGAGTGCGCCATGCACCGCTATGCTCAGAAAATGCATCAACTGATCCGGAGTCTGCTGCTTTTGTCATTGATCACTGCTACGGGCGCCCAGGCGGCGGAAAAAATCGACCTGATCATCGACACCGATCCGGGGGCCGATGACGTGGTGGCGCTGTTGTTCGCCCTGGCGTCGCCCGAGGAGCTGCATATCCGTGCGCTGACCACCGTCGCCGGCAATGTGCGCCTGGACAAGACCTCTCGCAACGCTCGCCTGGCGCGGGAATGGGCAGGGCGCGAAGACGTGCCCGTGTATGCCGGTGCGCCGAAACCGTTGATGCGCACGCCGATCTACGCGGAAAACATCCATGGCAAGGAAGGCCTGTCGGGTGTCACCGTGCACGAGCCGAAGAAGGGGTTGGCCGAAGGCAATGCCGTCAACTACCTGATCGACACCCTCAAGGCGGCCAAGCCCCACAGCATCACCATTGCCATGCTTGGCCCGCAGACCAACCTGGCCCTGGCGCTGGTGCAGGAGCCCGACATCGTCCAGGGCATCAAGGAAGTGGTGATCATGGGCGGTGCGCATTTCAACGGCGGCAATATCACGCCGGTGGCTGAATTCAATCTGTTCGCCGACCCGCAGGCGGCCGAGGTCGTGGCCAAGAGCGGCGTGAAGCTGACGTACCTGCCGCTGGACGTGACCCACAAGATCCTCACCAGCGAAGCGCGCCTGAAGCAGATCGCGGCGCTGAACAACCATGCCAGCAAGCTGGTGGGCGATATCCTCAACGAATACGTCAAGGGCGACATGGAGCACTACGGCATGACGGGCGGGCCGGTGCATGACGCGACGGTGATTGCCTATCTGCTCAAGCCGCAGTTGTTCACTGGTCGTTCGGTCAATGTCGTCGTGGACAGTCGCGAGGGCCCGACGTTCGGGCAGACCATCGTCGACTGGTACGATGGCCTGAAAGCGCCGAAGAACGCGTTCTGGGTGGAGAACGGTGATGCCCAGGGCTTCTTCGACCTGCTGACCGAGCGCCTGGCGCGCCTCAAGTAACCTGCCTGGCTATGCGCCCGCAGGTTGGGCCTGCGGGTGCGTGAGCTTCAGTCCACGGCGTCTACGACGCTCGGGTAGCGTTCGAATGCCTGCTGGATGAAGTTGCGGGCAACCTCCGTCCCCAGTTCCCTCACCAGCAATTCTATGCCGATGATTGCCAATTCCTCGGGGCTGCTCGGGCTATAGGAGCTATGGCCCTCCGACCATTTGGCATTGATGGTGGCTTCGATGCTGACGGTGCTCATGGTAGGGCTCGCGAGTTGGAGGGCTGTAAGTGGAGTTAAGCATTTTTGCCCCCGGTTTGGCACTGCGACTTAGGCATTGGAAGAGGGCTGTGCGACACTCTTTTTTTTGTTTTTAAAGGAGCCCCGCCGTGCAGATCGATTTGAACGCTCCGGATGGCCTGACCCTCGAAGCGGTTCGTCAATTGCTGGCCTCGGTCAGTGACGACGAGCATACCCAGCTGCGCGTGACCAAGGGCGGTGTCGCCTATTTGTCCTCGGGTGTGGTCGGTGGTGCGGACATCGATGGCTTGCTGTTTCGGCTCGAGACCTGGGCGAAGGGCTCGGGATACGTCGGGCGGGTCGCTGCCAGCGACGAGGTCTGGGTCATGCAGATCTACAATGCGCTGAAGGATAACTGGCCCAATCCTCCGTTCGATTACATCGACGTTTATTGAGCGGTGTTCATATCCAGTCACGATTCATGTCTGAACAGCAGTGGCGGCTCAGGCAAACTGCCGGTTTTCCGGATGAGCCAAGCCGAGACCTCCGGTGTTGAAACCAAGCGCCGTTTGGGTTGTCGCACGCTCTCTGTTTATCTATAGAAAAAGGAGGCTTCATGCCTTGGAAGCTCGCGTCATTGAGTACTCTGCTGGCCGCCGTGGTCTTGAGCGGTTGCAGCAGCACCTCGGAAACGACCCCCGAACCCGTGGCGACCGAGACCGGTAACGGCCGCTGCGAAGCAAAGGGCGCCGAGTTCGCCATTGGCAAGCAGGCCTCGCCACAATTGCTGGAGCAGGCTCGTACCCGTGCCGGCGCGCAGATTGCCCGGATCCTCAAGCCCAACGACATGGTGACGCTTGAGTACCGCTCCGATCGCCTGAACCTCAATACCGATGCCAACCTGGTGGTCAACCGGGTGAACTGCGGCTGACAGGCGGTTTTCAATCGCCCATAAAAAACCCCGTCACATGGACGGGGTTTTTTTAGTGCGCCGAGAAATTACTCTGGGCGAACCTGTGCAGCTTGCATACCCTTTTGGCCTTTCTCAGCCACGAAGGAAACGGTCTGGCCTTCTTTCAGGCTTTTGAAACCGTCGCTTTCGATAGCTTTGAAGTGTACGAACAGGTCGTCACCGCCACCTTGAGGAGTGATGAAGCCGAAGCCTTTTTCATCGTTGAACCATTTAACGGTGCCGGTTTGGCGATTAGACATGGTGTATCTCCAAGAAACATATATTTTCAGTGTACTGTGCTGCTCAGGCCAACTGGGCACACCCGGGTATCATAGTCGAAATGTTCGATTTGGGACCCCCCCAGACGCGTTGTTTGCCAATCAGTCGTGTTTACTTTACCGCCTTTACCCGCTGAAAGGCCCGGTTTTAAAGGCTTTCAGCCGAAAGTAAAGACGATAAAAAAAGCTGTAAAACCTGAATAAATCGTTCAAAAAAGCCTGAAATCAGTGTTTTTCAACCCTGCCGGGCCTGTTCAGGAAGCCTGTTTTCTCACTTTTTCGCCTTGTTGTCGGCCTTGCATTTTGCGATCTGGCCCAGTGCCTTTTGCTGCAGCTCCGGGGTGGCCTTGTTGTCCATCAAGGCCTGGATGTCCGAGGCTGGATAGGACTTGATCGCATCGGCGCCACAGGCGCAATGAGCCTTGGCAGCGGCCGGGCCGATCTGGGGCGTTGCCGCCTCCGTGCATTGGGCCATGTATTTTTCGCGCTCGCCTTTGGGCCAGTCGGCATGGGCGGTCAGAGGAAGCAGCAGGGCGAGGGGGGCGACTACTGCAAACAATGTATTGAGACGCATGCGAAGATGCTCCTTTCGGGTCGATGTCTTGATATCTGAGGCGTTGCGCTCGGTTCAGTTCAGCACTCTGGCATAAAAACCGTGGATTTACGCCTGCTTCAATTCGAGCGCGGCGATGACCGTTCATCTGTGCTAGCATGCCGGGCTCGGGTATTTCCAGGCTGCGGATGACAACTCGTCCCGGCGGCAAATGTTCGAAATAACCCTGATTTGAATCCCAGTCACTCTGGTTCGGTTTTCCCGGTTGGCCGCAAGGCTCCTGCCGCTGTAAGGCAGGCGTTCGTCATTGAATGGCCTGGACTGGATCTTGTACTGGCTCATCCCAACCCACGTGACCTTTGGTAGGGGTCACCACTAGGAGAGGAGGCGCCATGCCAACTATTACTCTTCCCGACGGCAGTCAACGTTCATTCGATCACCCGGTTTCCGTAGCCGAGGTCGCCGCATCCATTGGAGCGGGCCTGGCCAAGGCCACCCTGGCCGGCAAGGTCAACGGCAAGCTGGTCGACGCCAGTGACGTCATCGACAGCGACGCCACGCTGCAAATCATCACGCCAAAGGATGAAGAGGGGCTGGAGATCATTCGCCACTCTTGCGCGCACCTGGTCGGCCATGCGGTCAAGCAGCTGTACCCGAGCGCGAAGATGGTCATCGGCCCGGTCATCGACGAAGGCTTCTATTACGACATCGCCTTCGAGCGTCCTTTTACGCCGGAAGACATGGCGGCCATCGAACAGCGCATGCAGCAGCTGATCGAGAAAGATTACGACGTCATCAAGAAGGTCACCCCGCGCGCCGAAGTCATCGAAGTCTTCAAGGCCCGTGGCGAGGACTACAAGCTGCGTCTGGTGGAAGACATGCCGGACGAGCAGGCCATGGGCCTGTACTACCACGAAGAATACGTCGACATGTGCCGTGGCCCGCACGTGCCGAACACGCGTTTCCTGAAATCCTTCAAGCTGACCAAGCTGTCCGGCGCCTACTGGCGTGGCGACGCGAAGAACGAGCAGTTGCAGCGCGTCTATGGCACCGCCTGGGCGGACAAGAAGCAACTGGCGGCCTACATCCAGCGCATTGAAGAAGCCGAGAAGCGCGATCACCGCAAGATCGGCAAGCGCCTGGGCCTGTTCCATACCCAGGAAGAGTCCCCGGGCATGGTGTTCTGGCACCCGAACGGCTGGACCCTGTACCAGGTGCTCGAGCAGTACATGCGCCAGGTCCAGCGTGAAAACGGCTATCTGGAAATCAAGACGCCGCAAGTGGTGGACCGCAGCCTGTGGGAGAAATCCGGGCACTGGGCCAACTACGCCGACAACATGTTCACCACCCAGTCGGAAAACCGCGACTACGCCATCAAGCCGATGAACTGCCCATGCCACGTGCAGGTGTTCAACCAGGGCTTGAAGAGCTACCGCGAGCTGCCGATGCGCCTGGCCGAGTTCGGTGCCTGCCACCGCAACGAGCCATCGGGTGCGCTGCACGGCATCATGCGCGTGCGTGCATTTACTCAGGACGATGCGCACATCTTCTGCACCGAAGAACAGATGCAGGCCGAATCCGCCGCCTTCATCAAGCTGACCATGGACGTCTATCGTGACTTCGGCTTCACCGAAGTCGAGATGAAGTTGTCCACTCGTCCGGAAAAACGCGTTGGTTCCGACGAGCTGTGGGATCGCGCCGAAGCGGCCCTGGCCGCCGCCCTTGATAGCGCGGGCCTTGCGTACGACCTGCAGCCGGGCGAGGGGGCCTTCTACGGTCCGAAGATCGAATTCTCGCTGAAAGATTGCCTCGGTCGTGTGTGGCAGTGTGGTACCTTGCAGCTCGATTTCAACCTGCCGATCCGTCTGGGCGCTGAATATGTGTCCGAAGACAACAGTCGCAAGCACCCGGTCATGCTTCACCGCGCGATCCTCGGTTCGTTCGAGCGTTTCGTCGGGATTCTGATCGAACACTACGAGGGTGCGTTCCCTGCGTGGCTGGCGCCGACCCAGGCAGTGATCATGAATATCACTGATAAACAGGCAGATTTTGCCGCCGAAGTCGAAAAAACTCTCAATCAAAGCGGATTTCGTGCCAAGTCCGACTTGAGAAATGAAAAGATCGGCTTTAAAATCCGCGAGCATACTTTGCTCAAGGTTCCCTTTCTCTTGGTTATCGGAGATCGGGAGGTCGAGATGCAGACTGTCGCTGTGCGTACTCGTGAAGGTGCTGACCTGGGCTCGATGCCCGTCGCCGAATTCGCTGAGTTTCTCGCGCAAGCGGTTTCCCGGCGTGGTCGCCCAGATTTGGAGTAATTATTATTAAGCGTGAAATGAGACAAGATAAACGAGCTGCACCGAAAGCCCCGATCAACGAGAATATCTCGGCACGCGAGGTTCGGTTAATTGGCGCTGACGGCGAGCAGATTGGTATCGTCTCGATTGATGAAGCGCTTCGTATTGCTGAAGAAGCCAAGCTTGATCTGGTAGAAATTTCCGCAGACGCAGTCCCACCGGTTTGCCGGGTGATGGACTACGGCAAGTCGATCTTCGAAAAGAAGAAGCAGATTGCCGCGGCGAAGAAAAACCAGAAGCAGATTCAGGTAAAAGAAATCAAGTTTCGTCCAGGGACGGAGGAAGGGGATTACCAGGTAAAACTGCGCAACCTGGTACGTTTCCTGAGTGATGGGGACAGGGCCAAGGTATCCTTGCGATTCCGCGGCCGTGAGATGGCCCACCAGGAGCTGGGGATGGAACTCCTCAAGCGGGTTGAACAAGACCTGCTCGAGTACGGTTCGGTCGAACAGCATCCTAAGATGGAAGGACGCCAGCTGATCATGGTCATCGCCCCGAAAAAGAAGAAGTAATCACCAGGGCACGGCAGGCCTTGCGATTATGTTTATCAACTGAATGCGGAGTATCCGAACATGCCAAAGATGAAGACCAAAAGTGGTGCTGCTAAGCGGTTTCTGAAAACTGCTAACGGTATCAAGCACAAGCACGCTTTCAAGAGCCACATCCTGACCAAAATGTCGACCAAGCGTAAGCGTCAACTGCGCGGTAGCAGCTTGCTGCATCCGTCTGACGTGGCAAAAGTCGAGCGCATGCTGCGCCTTCGTTAATTTTTGGATCAAGAATAGAGGAAGTAACTCATGGCTCGTGTAAAGCGTGGCGTCATTGCCCGTAAGCGACACAAAAAAATTCTGAAACTTGCTAAAGGCTACTACGGCGCGCGTTCCCGCGTATTCCGTGTTGCCAAGCAAGCGGTAATCAAGGCAGGCCAATACGCCTACCGTGACCGTCGTCAGAAAAAACGTCAGTTCCGCGCTCTGTGGATCGCTCGTATCAATGCTGGTGCTCGTGTTAACGGTCTGTCCTACAGCCGTTTCATCGCTGGCCTGAAAAAAGCGTCCATCGAGATCGACCGTAAGGTTCTGGCTGATCTGGCAGTGAACGAAAAAGCGGCGTTTGCTGCGATTGTCGAGAAAGCTAAAGCCACCTTGGCTTAAGTACCCCCGGCAGTCACCGGGGCCTACATCTGTGGGCCCAGGTGTCAAACGTCATAAATAGGGGAAGAGCCTTAAAGCTCTTCCCCTATTTCGTATCTGGAGTCTGTACATGGAAAACCTGGACGCGCTGGTCGCTCAAGCACTAGAGGCTGTGCAAAGCGCTGAAGATATCAATGCCCTGGAGCAAATCCGGGTTCACTACCTTGGCAAGAAGGGCGAGTTGACTCAGGTGATGAAGACCCTGGGGAACCTGCCAGCCGAAGAGCGTCCGCAGGTCGGTGCGCTGATCAACGTTGCCAAGGAGCGTGTCACAGAGGTCCTCAATGCGCGCAAGGCGTTGTTCGAGGAGGCGGATCTGGCTGCCAAGCTCGCCGCCGAGTCCATCGACGTGACCCTGCCTGGCCGTGGCCAGACTTCCGGTGGCCTGCATCCGGTGACCCGGACGCTGGAACGCATCGAGCAGTTCTTCACCCACATCGGCTACGGCATTGCCGAAGGCCCTGAGGTCGAAGACGACTACCACAACTTCGAAGCGCTCAACATCCCAGGCCATCACCCGGCCCGGTCGATGCATGACACCTTCTATTTCAACGCGAACATGTTGTTGCGCACCCATACCTCGCCGGTACAGGTCCGCACCATGGAATCGCAACAGCCGCCGATCCGCATCGTCTGCCCAGGCCGTGTGTACCGCAGCGACTCCGATATCACCCACTCGCCGATGTTCCACCAGGTCGAAGGCCTGCTGGTTGATCGCGACATCAATTTCGCCGACCTGAAAGGCACGATCGAAGAGTTCCTGCGGGTGTTCTTCGAGAAAGAACTGGCCGTGCGTTTCCGCCCTTCGTACTTCCCGTTCACCGAGCCATCGGCTGAAGTCGACATGGAATGCGTGATGTGCAGCGGTAAAGGCTGCCGCGTCTGCAAGCAGACTGGCTGGCTGGAAGTCATGGGCTGCGGCATGGTTCACCCGAACGTGCTGCGTATGTCCGGGATCGATCCGGAAGAGTTCTCCGGCTTTGCTTTCGGCATGGGCGTCGAACGCCTGGCCATGCTGCGTTACGGTGTGAATGACTTGCGCCTGTTCTTCGACAACGACTTGCGGTTCCTTGCGCAATTTCGCTAAGCCGCAGACCCGTAACGAATCTAATAGGAGAGCAGGATGAAATTCAGTGAACAATGGCTGCGCGGCTGGGTAAGCCCGCAGGTAAGTCGGGACGAGCTGGTTGCTCGCCTGTCGATGGCCGGCCTTGAGGTCGACAGCGTAACGCCGGCCGCCGGTGATTTCAGCGGTGTGGTCGTGGGCGAGGTGCTGGGCACCGAGCAACACCCGGACGCTGACAAACTGCGGGTTTGCCAGGTCAGCAATGGCGTGGAAACCTTCCAGGTTGTCTGCGGCGCGCCCAACGTGCGCCCGGGCCTGAAGATCCCGTTCGCCATGATCGGTGCCGAACTGCCGGGCGACTTCAAAATCAAGAAAGCCAAGCTGCGCGGCGTCGAGTCCAACGGCATGTTGTGCTCCCAGGCCGAACTGCAGATTGGCGAAGGCAACGATGGCCTGATGGAGCTCCCGGCAGATGCGCCGGTGGGCCAGGACATCCGTGAATACCTGGGCCTGGACGATGCGAGCATCGAGGTCGACCTGACGCCGAACCGTGGCGACTGCCTGTCCCTGGCCGGCCTGGCCCGTGAAGTCGGCGCGTTGTATGCCGCTCCCGTGACGCGTCCCGTGGTTGCGAGCGTGCCGGCCGTGCACGACGAAGTGCGTTCGATTGAAGTCCTCGCGCCGGCCGCGTGCCCGCGTTACCTGGGCCGTGTGATCCGTAACGTCGACCTGTCCAAGCCGACGCCGCTGTGGATGGTCGAGCGCCTGCGTCGCGCCGACGTGCGCAGCATCGACGCCGCTGTCGACATCACCAACTATGTGATGCTGGAGCTGGGTCAGCCGCTGCATGCGTTCGATCTCGCCGAAATCAACGGCGGCATCCGCGTGCGCATGGCCGAAGAGGGTGAGAAGCTGGTGCTGCTCGACGGCCAGGAAGTGACCCTGCGCAGCGACACCCTGGTGATTGCCGACCACGCTCGCGCCCTGGCGATTGCCGGCGTGATGGGCGGCGAGCACAGTGGCGTATCCGCCACGACCCGCGATGTATTCCTGGAGAGCGCGTTCTTCGACCAGATCGCCGTCGCTGGCAAGGCCCGCTCCTATGGCCTGCACACCGACGCCTCGCACCGTTACGAGCGTGGCGTGGACTGGCAACTGGCCCGTGAAGCCATGGAGCGCGCCACAGCCCTGCTGCTGGACATCACCGGTGGCGAAGCCGGCCCGATCATCGAGACCGTCAGCGAACAGCACCTGCCCAAGATTGCCCCGGTCACCCTGCGTGCCCAGCGCATCACCCAGATGCTGGGCATGGAAATGGACCCGGTCGAAGTCGAACGCCTGCTCAGCGCCCTGGGCCTGAACATCCGCGCCGATGGGGCAGGGCAGTGGCACGTCGAAGTGCCAAGCCATCGCTTCGATATCAGCCTGGAAGTCGACCTGATCGAAGAGCTGGCCCGCTTGTACGGCTACAACCGCCTGCCGGTTCGCTACCCGCAAGCACGCCTGGCCCCACAGGCCAAGGCTGAAGCCCGCAGCGACCTGCCAGAACTGCGCCGCCTGCTGGTGGCCCGTGGGTATCAGGAAGCGATCACCTACAGCTTCATCGATCCACGCCAGTTCGAGCTGTTCAGTCCGGGTGTCGAGCCGCTGTTGCTGGCCAACCCGATTTCCAACGACATGGCTGCCATGCGCTCGTCCCTGTGGCCGGGCCTGGTCAAATCGCTCCAGCACAACCTGAACCGCCAGCAGGATCGCGTGCGGCTGTTCGAAAGCGGCCTGCGTTTTGTCGGTCAGCTGGATGGCTTGAAGCAAGAGCCGATGCTGGCCGGTGTCGTCTGTGGCAGCCGTTTGCCGGAAGGCTGGGCGCAAGGTCGCGATGTCGTCGACTTCTTCGACGTCAAGGCTGACGTCGAAGCGGTGCTGGGCTTCGCCGGCGCGCTCGACGTATTCACTTTCGTCCCGGGCAAGCACCCGGCGCTGCACCCGGGGCAGACCGCGCGCATCGAGCGAGATGGGCGTGAAGTCGGCTATGTCGGTGCCATTCACCCTGAACTGTCGAAAACCCTGGGCCTTGATCGTCCAGTCTTCGTTTTCGAGCTGGTTCTGGCCGAAGTGGCACTGGGGAAAATGCCGAAATTCCAGGAGTTATCGCGCTTTCCTGAAGTGCGTCGTGACCTTGCGTTGCTGGCCGACCGTGAGGTTGCTTCCAGCGCCGTGCTGGAGGTAATCCGTGAAAATGCAGGCGAATGGCTGACGGACCTCAGGCTATTTGACGTGTATCAGGGTAAAGGCATTGATCCGCATAGAAAAAGCCTTGCAGTTGGCTTGACCTGGCAGCATCCATCGCGCACTCTTAATGACGATGAGGTGAATACCGCAACGCAGAATATCCTCACCTCGCTCGAAACCAGGTTGAACGCCACGTTAAGGAAGTGACGTATGGGGGCTCTGACGAAAGCTGAGATGGCGGAACGTCTGTATGAGGAGCTGGGCCTGAATAAACGGGAGGCCAAAGAATTGGTCGAACTGTTTTTCGAAGAAATCAGGCACGCTCTGGAAGACAACGAACAGGTCAAATTGTCCGGTTTCGGCAATTTCGACCTGCGGGACAAACGCCAGCGGCCTGGCCGCAATCCGAAAACGGGAGAAGAAATCCCGATCACGGCTCGCCGTGTGGTCACCTTTCGTCCAGGGCAGAAGTTGAAGGCCCGAGTTGAGGCTTATGCTGGAACCAAGTCATAACGACGAACTACCCGTCATCCCGGGCAAACGCTACTTCACCATTGGTGAAGTCAGCGAGCTGTGTGCGGTAAAACCACACGTGCTGCGCTATTGGGAGCAGGAGTTTCCTCAACTCAACCCGGTCAAGCGCCGCGGAAACCGTCGGTATTATCAGCGACAAGACGTGCTGATGATCCGGCAGATCCGCGCGCTGCTCTATGACCAGGGGTTCACCATCGGCGGAGCGCGCTTGCGCCTCTCCGGTGATGAGGCCAAAGACGATACAACCCAGTACAAACAGATGATCCGCCAGATGATCGCCGAGCTCGAAGATGTACTGGTGGTGCTCAAGAAATAAATTTCTGCTTTTAAATACTTCCAGTTTTCAAAAGCTTGCGATATATTCCTGAGCGTTCCGTTGAGAAGCGGAACAAGATTCACGCCTAGTCGGGGCGTAGCGCAGTCCGGTAGCGCACTAGCATGGGGTGCTAGGGGTCGAGTGTTCGAATCACTCCGTCCCGACCATATTCTTCAATGACTTAGCCCAATCTGAAAAGGTTGGGCTTTTTCATGTCTGCGATTTTTCGCTTTTGAGTCGTTAAAAGTAGATCTTACTGGCGCAGTTGTCTTGGGGATGCGTTCAACAGGCGGCGCATAAGTCGCCGTAGGGCCGTGGCATCCTGGTATCCCACCTGCTCGGCGATAGATTCAACGGAGTGTCTGCTGGTTTCCAGTAGCACGCGGGCCCTGTTCAGTTGCACGCGCTGGATCAAATATTGGGTTGAAAGGCCGGTTGCTTTTCGAAGGTGCCGGGACAGCGTTCGCTCAGACATGCCCACGTACGCCGCAAGGCTCGGAACGCTGGGAGGATGGGGCAGGCTGGCTTCTATGTAGGCGGTGAGGTTGGCGACCAGTGTATTGCCCCGGGCCATGATCGCGGGGTTGATGAATGGGGATTGCAACTGTCGGCCGTCGAGTAGAAGAGCCTTGCCCACATAGTCGGCGAGCGTCGGCGACAGGCGTCTGCGCAGCAGGTGCAGCATCAGGTCAGTTTGCGCGAAGGCTGCGCCAGCGGTCGTCAAGGGTGGGTCGCAAAGCACCATGACGTTGGGGTCGACGATGCAGTCCGGCGCAATGCTCGACAGCCAAGGGGCGAGCCACCAGGAGGTCGTTACCTTTCGACCGTCCAGCAATCCTGCGGCATGCAGGAGAAAGACCGCCGAGCATGAGGCGGCAATCTCCTTGCCTTCATTCACATGTGCCCTCAGCGCTGGCAGTGTCTGCAGTACCCAGTCTTGCTCAAGACGCTGCAGCAGCGCGTCGAAGTCGCTGATGCCAAGGCCCGGAATGACCCAGCAGGAGTTGTCCTCGACGTCTGTCGTCAGTTCGTCGACCAACAGTTGCATGCCTTGCCCTAGCGTAATCAGCCCTGGCTGCGGCCCGCACACTCGCCAGCGTGGCACGGCGAGGCCTTGGCGCTGCGCAAGTGTCGCGGCGGTGCCGAGGATGTCCAAGGTGGCCGCGACGCTTGAGGCGAACGACTCGGGAAAGACTAGAACAGTGAAATCGTACATTGTCCGATTATGCCCGAAAGAAGACGAATCGGTCACTTATGGCGTGGAGAGATAAATGGCCCAATGGCGCTTCCAGTTAACAGTGAGGTTTCGCCATGCCAAACATCTTGATCAAGGTGCCTACGGGGGCTTTCAATCAGCCACAGCGCCAACAGTTGCTTCGAAGCGTGAGCGACGTGGCAATGCTTAATGAACACATGGGCGATGCCCCTCAGCAGCGTGCTTTGTGCTGGGTGCTCATTGAGGAAATTCAGGCCGATGAATGGCTGTGCGGAGGCGTTGCTCCTCATGCCAGGGCCGTTCCATGCATTGTCATCGTCAAGGTGCCTGCCGGCGTTCTTGATGCACCGATGCGCCAGCGCTACGTGCGTGAATTGCATTGCGCAATACAATCGAGCCTGACAACGGAGGATCAGCGCCAGTTGCTGACCTCAATACAGATCCAGGATGTGGTTGATGGCACTTGGGGGGCGAACGGTGATATTTGGCATCTGGCCGACTTCACCCGTGCAGCCGGGTACGGACATCTTGCTCCCTAGGCTGTAGGCCTTCCAGAGAGCGCACTGCCCGGCGGGGAGGGCATGTCATTGCAGAGTATTGACGTGTGCACAAGCATGCACATATAGTCGGTTGCATGACTGATCGAATCCTTCACCGAACCCGCGCAATTGACGCCGCCATCGAGTCGCTCGATGGCGCTTTCTTCAAGGCGCTTTGCGAGCCTTCGCGTGTCGCTGTGCTCAAGCGCGTGATGCAACTGGGGCGCGCCGATATCGCCGAGATTGCGCAAGGATTGCCCCAGGAGCGTTCAGTTGTTTCCCGACATCTGCAAGTGCTGTTAGAGGCAGGTATCGTCCGCGGCACCAAGGTCAGTAGGCAGATGTTCTACGAGGTGGATGGTCCGGCGGTGGTGGCACGCCTCGAAGCCATTCTTGAGCATATGAAAAGCCTGGCCCCGTTCTGTTGCCCAGGTACGCCCTGATATTTTTTGTCTTGTAGTGTGCATGAGTGTGCATATATGAATGTAACGAATGAAGTCCTGGATGTCGTCGTGATTGGCGCTGGCCAGGCAGGATTAGCGTGCGGTTGGCACTTGCAGCAGCACAACCTCAGGTTCCTGATTCTGGATGCTGAGCGGTCTCCGGGAGGGAATTGGTGCAACTACTACGACAGTCTGAAGCTTTTCTCTCCAGCGGCTTACTCGTCATTGCCAGGCATGCGCTTCCCGGCAGAACCTGATCATTACCCGCTTCGTGATGAGGTCGTGCGCTATCTGGAAGACTATGCAAAGGCATTCAAATTGCCAATTCGTCAGTACACCCGCGTACAGCATGTACACAGAGAACACGGGCTGTTTCAGCTTCAAACGGACGGTGGGGAAAACTTTTTCTCCAAGGCGCTGATCGTCTGCACGGGAGGATTCAATCAGCCTTTCATTCCCGATATTCAAGGGCTTCAGGGCTTTCTTGGGCGCAGTTTGCACAGCGCGGAATATCGAAATGCCGATGGCTTTGGTGGGCAGCGAGTGGTTGTGGTCGGTGCTGCAAACTCGGCTGTTCAAATTGCTTATGAACTGGCCCATGTGAGCAACGTCGTGCTGGCAAGCAGGGAGCCCATTCGGTTTTTTCCGCAGAAGATACTCGGTCTGGATTTTCACACTTGGCTGAAGTGGTCAGGGTTGGAAAAGACCCGCTGGTTGAGCGATCAAAGTACGCCGGTGCTCGATGACGGCATCTATCGTCGAGCCCTTAAGCAGAAGTTTTTCGAGCGTAAGCCGATGTTCGAGGCGATAACACCAACCGGTGTGATCTGGTCTGATGGGCAGCACACTGAGGTTGATAGTTTGGTGTTTGCTACAGGATTTCGCCCGAACCTGAAATTTTTGAGCGGGTTGGAATGCCCAGGCAATGAATATTGGGCTCATCGTAACGGGCAGGCTGAGCACGTGCCTGGGCTGTATTTTGTCGGTCTGCCGAAACAACGGAATTTTGCTTCAGCGACACTTAGAGGTGTCGGCCAGGATGCGGCCTACATCATGCCCAGCTTGATGCGATTTGTTCGCGATGTGCCTGTTTAGCAGACCGTTTGGCGGCTGCATTGTGTTCAACGCGCCAGCGCCGAAGGGTTTTCCTGCAACATCACCGAACCGTGGAGGGTGGCGAGCGCTTCCTTCAACATGGATTGTTCTTGTGCCTCCTGGGATTTCTTGCTTTCCTTGGCGGCGTATTCCAGCAATACCAAGTGACTGCGGCTGGTTGAAGCTTCCTTTGGCACCACGGTCTCTTCAACCATTTTGCCCATGACGTACTGCTGTGTCCGGGTGTCCTGGCTGGCGTTTTGCGTGACAGAAGCCCTGGTCAGTCGGCCGTCTTTGTAGGCAAGGCTGGCCGAGCTGCTGGCCTTGTCATTCACTTCTACGTAGAGATAGTTCTGCGAGTCGCTAGTTGTGCCTAGCGCGGGTGCTTTCCCGCCCTTCAGGCTCTTGTGATAACTGGCCGATAAACTCGATTGCTGGACTTGATCGACGCTGCGATTGCTCATTATGGAACCTGCAACGACAGTTTTCTGCGACAGGGTATAGGCAAAGCTATCGACTTCGGATGGGCGCATCGGGTTGGACGCGTCGTTGGTTTGTTTGATGGACGCCTCGAAGTCTGCCAGCCCAGTCAGCAGGCCTTTGTCCGTCGCGTTACGGGTCAGTGGCTGTGACGGGGTAGCGCCCTGTGGATAGTGGCTGTTCATGGCGCTGAAGGCGTCCTTGAACATCTCCATCAGGGCGGCCTTGGCGCTGCCACGCTCCTGCACCCGATCAAACTGGGCGAGGTAGCTGTTCAGGGCGTTGGCCTGCTGCTTGGCATCGCCCAGGATTGCGCTGTTTTTCAGATCCACGCTCAGGTTCAATTCGCCATCCGGACCACTCATTTGCGTGGTGCGGCTCTGGCTGTCGGCGCGGTAGGCAAGGATCAGGTCCTCACCGTCCACGCCCTTGAGCTTGGCGTTCAGGTCAATGGATGCCAATACGCTGGAGTCGAACTGCGTCAGCTTGCCCAGGTCGAGCTTGGGAGGCTCGGCCGTCAACCCGTCGACAGCGGCCTGAAAGGCACTGCCAAGCACACCAATCGCCTTGAGTTCGTCCTCGCTCAGCGGGCCCCCGTCCACCGTAGCCTGAACGCCAAGTCCATCGTCCTGGCTGGTCAGGCTGAAGGTAACCGTCTTGCCACTGGCGGTCTTGATGCTGAGGCTGATCAGGTTGTCGGCTTTATTGTGCAGCAGCGCCTGTTCGGATTTTATCTCGGCGGCGTTGTGAGCCTTGTCCGGGGTGGTATGGAGCACTGACTGGGAAAGGCTCGAACCACTCTTGGCGAACTGCTCCACCAAGGCTGCACCCAGGCCGTGGAAGCGGTTGGCGATCGACAGCGATTTGGGATTGGTCCCCATGATGTTAGTGACAGCGTCCTGACCTGCCTTTTCCCAGACACGGACAGTCTCCTGGCCGGGCAGTTGCCCGAGTCGGGAATAGGTCTGCGCTTCGACATCGGCCACGGGGTTGCCCAGGCTTACGATTGCCGCTGGTCGAGCTGGCAAGACATCAGTGCTCTCTATCACTGTTGCAGGTGATGCCGCGACGGCAGAACGAGTCGGGAACTGGATGGGAATGGCAGGGCTGATCGGGGTTAGGGTAGTCATGACGGTCCGTGTCGACAGAGCAGGGTTACGCTCAATGTAGTGAATACACCGTCCGATTGAAAGTGTGGACGCTGAAATGGGTGGCAGAGAGCCATATGGCGTGGTTGTTCAGGTCCTAGGCACGGGCGTATGCCGAATCGACTGGCATGGCTGGCCGACGGTCTGCCCGCCCGCCTACCATTTTGCAGAAAACCAGTATCGTGCGAGCTTCACCTGGGTTCTAAGGCCTACCTGACCTTTTACGCATAAATCCTCCAGTTCCTCGGCTGACCTCAAAGGATCCTTCTTTGTGCTGGGTTTCAGGCCATCTTGATAGGTTGGGCCAAACTCAGGACTGGCCTCCGAAAGGAGTCGGATTGCTTTCGCATAGTCGTCTTCGAGATCTTCGGGCAAGGTGCCGCACGCTGCTTTTGTATGCTGATAGACCTTCCCCCACATGTAACCCGATTTGTCGGGGGTGTTAAGGTCCGAATAGGAGTCGGCTGCTGCAGAGGTACAGTAAGAAGTCAGTGACATTGCAGCCATTAAAAGTTGTTTGTGCATCGTTTGTTGATCCCTTCCGTGGTTGTAAAAAAGCCGACTTATACATTGCGCATCTTCTTCAAGTCCACGTTTTGCGCGCCCGGCATGGAGCGTGGAGCGTAAGTGCACCCACTAGGCTGCGGTGGCTATGTTGGTGGCTTGGAAGGGGTGACTCGTTTTTAGCGAAAGCGTCGGTGGTCGATACAGTATTCTTCCCCTTCGAATACCAGTACAGCTGCAACCTCTAAGCGACAGAGATTTTTACGTGTCAGGGAGTTTGTGGTTACTGTTGGCGTTGGTTTGCGACCAGGCCTGTCCGCGAACCCGGTTTCAGCCATAGCGCTTTTCCAAAGTAGAGGGATCCTCATGAAAGCCGTAGTTTACGAAGCCTTTTCCCAACCCCCTCGTTTGATGACCGTCGAAGACCCGACCCCCGAGCGTCACGGTGTGGTGGTTCAGGTCCTTGGCACAGGCGTGTGCCGAAGCGACTGGCATGGCTGGAAAGGTCATGATCCTGACATTCAACTGCCCCACGTGCCCGGTCACGAATTGGCGGGGATCGTGGCGGAGGTGGGGAGGGATGTCAGCCGGTGGAAGGTGGGCGATCGCATCACCGTGCCTTTTGTCGGTGGCTGTGGGGCGTGCCCGGAATGCAATAGCGGCAACCAGCAGGTGTGCCACAGCCAGTTTCAGCCGGGCTTCACCCATTGGGGGTCTTTCGCCGAGTATGTGGGGATCCACAAGGCGGATTTGAACCTGGTCGCGCTGCCTGAAAACATGGATTTCGCCACGGCGGCGAGCCTGGGCTGTCGCTTCGTCACCTCGTTTCGCGCGGTTGTCGATCAAGGCAAGGTCTCGGCGGGCCAATGGGTGGCGGTTCATGGCTGTGGCGGGGTGGGGTTGTCCGCGGTGATGATCGCCCACGCTATCGGGGCGAACGTTATCGCCATCGATATCTGCGACGATAAGCTCAAGCTTGCCCAGTCGCTTGGTGCCGTCGCGACGGTCAACGCAAGCCGGGTGGCGGATGTCACCGAGGCGGTGCTCGAGATTACGAAGGGCGGCGCTCATGTTTCGCTGGATGCCCTGGGCCATCCTACGACCTGCTTCAACTCCATCAATAATCTGAGACGGCGCGGCAGGCACGTCCAGGTCGGTTTGATGCTGGCGGACCACAGCACGCCGGCAATCCCCATGAGCAAGGTCATTGCCTACGAGCTGGAGATCTGTGGCAGCCATGGCATGCAGGCTCACCGTTACGGCGCGATGATGGAGATGATCACGTCCGGCAAGCTGGCGCCTGAAAAACTGGTCGGCAAGACCATCAGCCTGGAACAATCGATTGATGCGCTCATGAACATGGATCGGTTTGACACGGCAGGCGTTACGGTCGTGACGGAGTTCTAGGTGTTCGTCGACGGCTGGCCGAGGGATTCCCGATAATGCGCTTCGTCGACCTCGGTCAGGGTTGCATAACCGTCGTAGTGATAGATGCAATGTTGGTCACGGGCATAGCGCTCATCCAGGAATTCGAGCGTGGTCAAGTCGATCCGCTTGGCGCTCAGCGGGCGTCGGTGGCAGAACAACTTGCGCGTGCCCAGTTGCAGGAAGTCGGGATGGGGCACGCGGACTTCATCAGGGTCGAATGCCACCTCCAGCGGCTTGCCTTCCGAGAGAATCAGGCTAGGGCTGATGGCATAGGTGCCGAGAATGCGGGTGTCCGAGGGGTGTAGGCGTTTTTTCGCCTCGCCGTAGTAATACACCGCATCCCGATCCTTGGCCCAACCATGACCGCAGGACTCGAACGTGGCCGCTTGCGCCTTACGAATCGGCTCCGGGGGGTGGTAAAAAACCCGGTGACAGAACACCGTCTTACCGTCAGTCAGGTAGGGCGCACCCAGTGAGCGGAAATGCTCCGCGGGCTCCTGGGAAAAACGTTCAGGCACCTCGGATTCGGCGTTATGAAACGGGATCAGATACAAACCCTGGGCGTCGCCGCACAGGTGTGTGTCCAGCAATTTGAAACTCGCCGCGTCCAGCCCGTTGATCACGCGTCCATGGAAATACACCTGGTCGCCCCGTTCGAAACCGAGACCGATGGCCTGCAACGGCTGCGTTTCTACCTGCGTTTGCGCGGTTTTCGACTGTGCCTGCAAACGGTGCCACCAATAACCCTCCAACTGCGGATGGGCTTCGAAGTAAGGAGCCCACGCTTCTTGCATGGCCGCATCGATGATGCCGCCGGAGCCCAGCGGGCCGTGCTTGTCACCGACCAGCACGGGCGAGTAATCCTGGTCATTGCGATAGAGCTGGGTCACTACGAAGCTTTGCGCATCGACATCAAGGCGTTTCTGGCGCCTGTAGACGTGCTGGTGATCACGGTAATAGTCGAACCCCAAGTGGCGAAAACTCGGACCATGGGCTTCACGCAAGCGGGTCCCGGCGGCGTAGACGAACGTGTCGTCCACGGCAAAATAGTCATCCTCGTATTCGCTGGCACTGACCACGCGGCCGCACTCATCAAACACTGGCTGCGAGCATTTGAGCAGGTGGAAATCGCCAACGTAGCGAATGCTCTTGCCAGTCAGGTAATAGGCGCGGTGGCGGTCTTTGGCGTAGCGTTCGTTAAGCACGGTGAAGGTCGCCAGGTCGGCATTGTCGATGCGATAGAAGTATTCATAGGAAATGCTCGAACCTTGCTGCGCTTGCACGATGATCGACTGCCCATCTGTGCCCCAGCGATGGGCGAGCATCTGGAAGTCGTACGGGGTTGCGATCGGCAGCGGCGTGCCGTCCTTCTGGTGCAGGGGCTTGAAGCCCTTGTAGACCTGACCGTCGATCACTCGATAGGACGGGTGGTTGCAATACCGCACCCGCACCGTGGCGCTGGCGATAAAATGCCCCTGCAAAAAGATATTCACCCCGTCGCTGAACAGGGCGGACGCTGAAGTCACCGAGGCTGGTGACGCTGGCAACAGGGCCAGGCTGTCGTGCCGTGCCTCGGGAATTCGGCTGATCGCGTAGTCGCCGAACCAATAGGCGCCGGTTGCGTCACGCCAGTACTGGTGGCCGAGGCTTTCCAGGCCGTTGTCGAAACGAAACGGCAGGGCCTGCAGCGCGTGGTAGCCATGGCGTTCCCGGTAGGTCGGAAGCAGGTAGTAATCGCGCAGAGCGTCGCGCAAGACCCAAGGGTTGCGTCGATGTCGCCAAACCGGCTGATCGGCAAGCAAGGGCGAGGGCGGATAGAGCCCAGCGCTGGCAGATTGTGCTAACTCGCCGGGTCGTGCGCCTTGAGGGTTGAGCATGATGTACACATCAGGCACGCGCCCGTCGCCCAGCAGCATGCCGTCGACGAAGGCGAAACCTTGATGCCATTCAAGCTGCAGCGGCTCCCAGTCAGCCTTATCCGTCCCTGTGATTGTCATGTTATTGCGATCTGCTCTCCAGGGAGGTGGAACACCAAGCCAATGATCGCCGCCGCCACGCTCAAAAAATGAACTTGAACAGCGCAATCACCACGATCAGGCCAATCAGGAAGATGATGCCTACGGTACCGCCAAGGAATTTCAACATAAAAACGCTCTCATCGGATGGGCTTAATCGTCTAGACCGCTACCGATAACGCTCGTTTCGTTGAATATTCATGCGTGGTGATCAATGAACCGCAAAGGACCTTGGCACCGGCACATGCTCGAATTTTGAAATGGTCTTGATCCAGTAGCGGCGATAGTCCGTCTGGTCCGGTGCCAGCGGTTTGTGGCTGGACCATGGATGTTTCTCCTTCAGGCTGGCGCGGTACGTTTCCCATTCTTTCTGCTCGGCCACTTCCCGGGCTTTGCTCCGGTCATCGAACCAGCCCAGGACGTAAGCTTCGCCCTGGTCCGTGCCGTGCGCTATCAGCAAATAAATCTCTGTCATGACTGACCTACCGTTCTGTCCTGCGCCCCAGTCGCGGGGTCTTATCCTGGGTATCGGCCGTTATTTGCCGTTTTTGAGATTGATCGCAGAAAAACGCTGGGCCCAAAGGTGCGCCTGACGAAATTGATGAACAGTCGAGCGGTCGCTTTGGCTGGCGAGTGCTTGCATGGCGGTTTTACCCAGATCGGTGCCTTCATCCACGATCCAGACCCCTGGTTCCCGGTCGCGCAGGGCCATTTCACCGAAGCGAGTGGAGATGACGGGCAGGCCGAGGGCGCGGTATTCGTAGTATTTGATCGGATCGACCGAAGCGGTCAGGCGGTTGAGCTTGAACGGGATCAAACCCACCGAAAACGTTGCCATGGCCGCGATTGCACCGGCGTGGGAGCATTCGGGTAGCAGCTCGATATTGGCGGGCAATACGCAAGGCGGCGGTGTGAAGAGGGGGCCGATCAGCCGGATCTGGTTTCCAGGATTGGCCTGCGCCAGCGCGATGACCAGCTCCCAATCGAACCAACGCCCCAGCGTGCCAACGTAGCCGAGTACCTGTTGTTTGGCACCGAAGTCCAGGCTTTCGACCGGCGCCAGTGCGTGCATGTCACAGGCATTGAGGGCCAGTTCTACCTGGTCGGTTGTGCCCAGGAGTTTGTCGCGAAGGGCGCTGGAGGACGCCAGTACTTTGGCGACCCGTCGAATGAGCTGTGCCTGGCGGCGTTCCATGGACCTGCGTGACAGGCCCTGATAAAAGGCCGGGAAATCATCCATGGCATCGTAGACAGCATGGCTTCCAGGGATGAGGGCGAGCAGTTGCAGGGCCAGTTCGGAAGGTTTTCCGACACAGATCATGCATGGGCCTTCTGCGGAAAATGCCGCAGCCTCTTTGAACAGGTTGCGCCACAGTCGCTTGAGGATTATTGCCGAGCCCGGAATGGGCTCGATGGGTAAGCTCCGGGGTTTGCAGACCTGCAACCAGGGTGGAACGGCGACGCTTTGCTGATCGGCAACAGGCGGCTTGCGCTTGAAATCGTTCAGCGTGGGTAAACGCGTCGGGTACGGATCGATCCAGAGTACTGGCGCCCCGGTCTGGTGGTGATACCAGTTGATGAAGTGATGGGGGCGCTGGCTGAAGCTGGCCCATGGCACCGGGGACAGGTAGATCATGCGCATGGCTGGAAGTGCTGCCTTAAAACGTCGACGATGCGCGCGGCGGCCTTGCCGTCGCCATAGGGGGAAACCCCACGTGCCATGGCCTGATAAGCCTGCGGATCATCGAGCAGCCGCTGTGCTGCTTCGACGATGGTGTCCCGGTTGGCGCCGACCAGCTTGACCACGCCGAGGTCGACCGCCTCCGGGCGTTCGGTTTCCTCTCGAAGGACCAGCACCGGTTTGCCCAGGGCCGGGGCTTCTTCCTGCACGCCCCCGGAGTCACTGATGATCAGGTACGAGCGCTTCATTGCCGCGATGAACGGTGCGTAATCCAGCGGTGCGCAGAGGATGATGTTCGGGGTCCGCCCAAGCAGTTGGTGCGCGACATCCTTGACGTTCGGGTTGGGATGGACGGGATAGAGGATCTGGATGTCCGGGTTCCGCTCGGCCAGATGCTTGAGTGCCTGGCAGATATTCTGGAACGGTTCGCCGAAATTTTCCCGGCGATGGGCGGTCACCAGCACCAGGCGTTTGCTGGCGTCCAGTGGGACAGTCAGGGCTGAGTCTTGTGCGGCAGTCATCAGCAAGGCATCGATCACGGTATTGCCGGTCAGGGTGATATCGCTGGTGGCGACACCCTCGCGCAGCAAGCTGTCCACGGCCTGCTGGGTAGGCGCGAAATGCCAGCGGGTCAGCTTGCCGGTGATCACCCGGTTGGCTTCTTCGGGGAACGGAGTGCGCAGGTCCCCGGTACGCAGGCCTGCTTCGACATGGCCAAAGGGAATCTGCAGGTAGAAACACGCCAGCGCAGCACTCATGACCGTGGTCGTGTCGCCTTGGGCCAGCACGACATCCGGTTTCTCGGCTTGCAGTACGCCGTCGAGTCCAAGCAGCAAGCGTGAGGTCAGCGCCGCCAATGACTGGTTGGGGCGCATGATGTCCAGGTCCAGGTCGGCAGTGATTGCGAAACCCTCAAGCACCTGGTCCAGCAAGCCTCGGTGCTGGGCGGTAGCGAGCACCCGACAAACGATATTCTTTTCGGCCTGGAGCGCCTTGATCACGGGGGCCATTTTGATGGCCTCCGGACGCGTACCGACGATGCAGAGTACCTTGCGGGTCATGCCTTGTGATTTCCTATCGTTGTTACGAGTGAGCGTGCTATCCGGTCCGCGTTGGCCATGAGAGTCAGCGTGTGGGATTTCTCGGTAAGGCAGGGCAGGCAGGCGCCGTCGATAATATGCACACCGCCAAGGCCTGCGACTTCGCCAAGGCGATCGGTCTGCCCGATCCGGGGCGTCGAGTGCATGGGCAGGGTCCCCGCATAATGGATATCCGCCCCCGGTCTGCCGACGGTGAAGCTCATGGGCATCAACAGTGCGCCCATTTTCCAATAGACCCGGCGCAGCTTCGCCTCGGCAGTTCTCATGAGCCCGGGGAGCTCGGGATGCACTTGGCCTTCGATGCGCAACGAACCGTCGGGGCGCAAGACCGCGGTGTTGTTGGACAGGTGCCCGGGAAGGAAGATGTTCCCGACGAGGCAAGCGCTGAGCAGGTTTTTCAGCAGCTCGATGCTGTAGCGTTTGCTCATGGGGATCCGGCTGACAAACTCGGTCATCGGCAAGCCTGTGGTACTGAACGTCGAACCGAACGCCGTGGCGCTGGCCGTCAGCGCTAGGGCGAACGATAGCTGGCCCAGGCCGAATGTCGACACCCTTGGGGTTCCGAGCATTTTCGGCAGCCATAGCAGGAAAGCCGCCGTCGGTGATGACAGCAGTGGGATCGCGGCCGTATGGTTCAGGCCCTTGAGGGCGAGCCGGGTCGTGGCCAGGGTCCCCGCCGCCAGCAGCAGGCGCGTACCGCAGAAGCGCCGGGCGGAGCGATGGTCGGTGATCGCCCATGCACCGTCCAGTTTCTGCAGGTCCTCCACGAGGAAGTCCTGGACGTGCTGGAACCCTGGGTATTGCTTGAGTTTTTGCAGTTCTTGCGAGGCGCTATACAAGGCCTGGTTCTGACAGCCCCACAAGCAGTTTCCAGACAGGTCGCAGGCCTTGCGCTCGTCCAGCGGCTGGCTCAAGACGGCGACCCTGGAGCGGCCAAGGCGAAACCCCTGTTCGGGAAACGCCGGTCGGCGCCGGGTGTAGTGATCGAGCAGGCGCTGGTGCAGTGTGTCCAATGGCAGGGGCGGTTGCGACCACTCATCGAGGCCGAAGTAGCTTGAGAGGTCATCGTCGATCCGGCCACTGATACCGATCCGGCGAGTTACCGTTTCATAGGACGCCTGCATCTCGGAATATTCGATGGGCAGCCCGGTAAAGTCGCTGGCCCCAAGCGTTGCCACGCCGCAGCCCCAGGCATTGGACAGGCCTCCGGTGGCCAGTGAACCGATGCCGATAAAGTTGTCGGTCTCGATGCGATTGCGGGCGCTGAACCCTTCGAAAACATGGGCGTGGGTCGGCGTCTTCAGCTTGGGCGATACCGCGTCCAGTTGGTTCAAAGCGTGGAAGTTTTCGCCGATCATCCATTTCCACTGATGCTCATCGTTTGCCCTGGTGCTGAGAAATGGACGCGTCGGCGGCGTCGCTGAGCCTGTATCGGCCTGGGCATCGACCATCAGGACTTTCAGGCCCGCCTTGACCAGCGGATAGGCTGCCGAAGTCCCGGCCGGGCCGCTGCCGACAATGATCACATCAAATTCAGGCTTCACGGTGGGCTTCACTTCCACGCAACAACTGGCGGGCAAAGGGGCGGCCTAACAGCGCCGCTATCTTCCACGCCAGCGCTTTGACCGAGGTGAGTCCCAGCGCAACCAGCGTGGCGACCAGGCTGCGCGGCTGTTGGGCGCCGAGAAACACCTGCGCGCCCTGGGGGCTGGCTTCGGCGATACCGAGTGCAACCTGCAGGCGCCAGGCCAGTTCCTGGCCGTCGGGCTTGTGCAGGACACCGGGATTGTCCAGGAGCGCCAGGAGTATCGGCCAGCGCATCAGCAAGCGTGAATGAATGATGGGTCGGGTTTTATCCGCACGTTCCAATGCCCTGGCGTAACGACTGACCAGGCTTCTTTGCGGCGGGCGTTTGAGCAGGTAGTGCAAGAGGCCCGCGGCTTCTTGCAGAAGCCCGCGACGTTGCCCATGGCCGGATCGATGCATGCCGTGGGCAAGGGGGCGCAACTGGATGCCGAGTTTTTGCAGGGACCGCGCGCTGTCCATGGGCGGCAGGTGGATGAGGGAAAAAATCCGCTCCAGGCCCAATTTCGCGCTCAAGGATCGTCCGAGTGACAGGCGCAATAGCCTGAGCAATGCCACCGGCAGAGGGACTGGCAGACGAGCGGCACGCACCCGGTGCTCCGCAATCGACATCAGGAAGCGGCCAAAGGCAATCGGTTTCACGGCGCCCAGATTGAGGATCTCGGCGTGAATGTCATTCCGTTCGACGACCGCTAATATCGAGGCTGCCAAGTCGTCGACATGAATAGGTTGCACGCCTGGTGCCGGCATCAGGATCGGAATAAACGGGCTTCGGCGCACCAACCCTGACAACAAGCCAAAGAGCCCGCGTTCGGGGCCACCATACACTTGGCCGGGACGGATCACGGTGCCCCCGGCGGCCAGCACGTGCTGCTCGATACGCCACTTGGTCCGGCCATAAGCGCCAGGAGCCGTGGCCTCGGCGGTTTGACTGGAGATGAAGATGAACCTGGCCGAGCCTTGTTGGGCGCAATGGATCAGCGCCTGGGCCGCCTTGACTTCGTCGTCTGCGCCGGTGGCAGCTGTCGATGTGTCGGCCGCCAAATGGATCAACACCTGGGTGCCCGCCGGGCACTTGGGCGCCGGGCCCCGCAGGTCATAAGGGAGCCAGGCGTAGGTGGCGGGGCACGGCTGGCGCGTGGCGCACATGACCTCGTGTCCGCTGGCCGCCGCGAGGGCTGACAAGCGCTGTCCGATGTAGCCTGTCGCGCCGGTAATCAGTAGCTTCATCGTCATGCGCCTTCGGCGCGGTCAGTGGGAACAGGCGGGTGCGCAGCGGAATGAAACACGAACAGTTTGCTGATCCAGTAAGTCAGCACCACGCAGGCCACATCGGAGACAAATTTCACCAGGGCAGGGCTGTTGACGAAATACAGCCCCACGCTGAACAGCGCCGAAGCGAGTGGAATATTGATGGCAAGCAACGAGAAATAGCGCACCGCTTGAACCTTGCTGCTGCCGCCGGTCGACTGGAACGTGAAGTGCCGATGCAAAAAGAACGCGAACACACCGGCGACGCCTTTACCGGCGATGTTGGCCAGGATGGGTTGATCGTTGAACAAGGCCATCAACAGCAAGAAGGTCCCCATGTCCAGCGCATAAGCCACGAGTTGGATGGTGCCGTACCGGATAAAGGTCAAGACTTCCTCCGGATGACCACGATGTGGTGCAGCGCCAATACTCGCCTCAACGGATACAGCAGTTTTTCGATGACCTTGAGCACAGGGATCAGCGCGTCGGGCAGCAACTGGCGAAAGTTCAAGCCGCCGGAAACCAGGTAACGCAGATAGTTGCCGCAGATTTCCTGGTGGACGATTTCCAAGCCTGGGTATTTGCGTTCGAACGCCTGCCTGTCGCGAACGAAGACGATGTAGCTGAGGGCCTGGTTGGCGCCGTTCATGGGCCCGGTCGACGGGGTTTCCCAAGAAGGGAAGTGCATGTCGAAGCCTTCGGACTTGAACAGGCGCTTATAGAGAAATGCGGCAAAGGGGCCGTGGAAGGGTTCGATCAAAATGGCGCCGCCGCCGATCTTGAGGGTTCTTTCCAGCTCCGTGAAGAAACGATCGGGATGAGGGAAGTGGTGAAAACAGTTCTGGCCATAAAAGGCCCTGACCGAGTGATCGTCCAGGCTCATTGCCTCGGCATTGAGCGCCATGTCCAGTTGCTCGGTGGCGACAATGTCCGTCGCCAATACTTCAGGGTACGAATTGCGCATGGGTGCGATGCCTGCCCCCAACTCCACCTCAAGACCTTCGACCTTGAAATAGCGGTCTGCCAGGCGATGAAACGCGTAGTGGAACTCCACGAATACTTCCCGAAGCATCCGCTTGCGCTCAAGCACTTTGCCGTGAAGTTCGAGGCGTTCGTTGCCATCGACATCCAGTGCCTTGAGCGACGGGTCCGTTAAAAAATCTCTTAGCGCTTTAATGAGTTTTCTTCCCGCAATGAGGTTGCTCTACCACGCCTGGATTGCCTTGGCCTGCTGGGTACGGAGGCGATGTCATAACCGAGGAACGCCATGATCAGTTGCAACCCCATGAGCATGGGCAGTGCGCTGAGCATCACGGTGCCGGCTGGCGTCGCGATGCCATTGCGCGCCGATTCATACCAGTGATAACTGCCGAAAAGGGTGCCGAACAAGAACATGAGAATCCCGATCGGCAGTTCGATCGAAGCCAGGGACATGTCGCGCAGATAATAGTTGTAGAGCACGCGCTTGGTGAAATTTCGCAGGTGTTTGAACAGGAATTCACCGACAATTTTCGAGATCTTGAGGTGACTGACCTCATCGCCGTATCGGGCTTCCATCGGAATATCCACCACGACGGCGCGCACGGTGTTCAGGCGGAACAGAATGTCGGTCTCGAAAAAGTAGCGTTGGCTGACCTTGTCCAGGGGTAAAAGCCTGGCGACGTCACGGTGAATCGCCGTGTAGCCGTTGGTGGGGTCGAACAGGTCCCAGTAACCCGTCGACAGTTTGGCCATCAGCGACAACACGGCATTGCCGAAAAGGCGAATGCGCGGCATCGATTGGACCTCTTCCAGATCGAAAAACCGATTGCCCTTGGTGTAGTCGGCTTCTCCCGCCAGGATCGGCTCGATGAACAGCGGGATCAGGGTCGGGTCCATCTGGCCGTCCCCATCGACTTTGACGATGATACTTGCGCCGTCGTCGAGGGCGGCTCGATAGCCGGTCATGACCGCACCGCCCACGCCTTTGTTGACGTCATGGGGCAGCACCTTGACCCGGGGGTCGTTACAGGAGGCCAGGACATGCCCGCCTGAACCGTCCGGGCAGGCATCGTCGATGACGTAGATGCGCCAGACCTCCGGCCCTATGGCCGCTATGACGGCGCCTATATGAGCGGTAACCCGATAGCTGGGGATGACGACGGCGACGCGTTGCTCGTCCGTGAAAAGCGCTGTTTTTGAGTTCATCGATATCGCCAACTATTGCCTGAATGAAAGTGACTTGAACTCCAGGGGAGTGTCGGTATGCCCGGATGCGTAAATGATCACGGACGTGGCATTGGCAGGGGCTACGACGTTCATCTCATGGGTCTCCCATTGCGTGGTGCAGTCAAACGTCTCGATGCTGGTGGTAATGAAATCGCCTTGTTCGTCCATCCAATTGGCCTGGATTCTTCCAGGCGTGGCTGTCGTTGCGCAGCGTGCCGACACGCTGTTGATGTACGTCAGCCCCGGCGTCACGTCGACACGTTGGGTTGCCGGTGTCTTGACACTGACGGTCAGGATCTTGCGCGCCGCGTCATAGGTCGAGGGTGACGTCAGGCTCCAGCCCTCGAGGCTGGACAGCCCTGGGTTGAGCAGGTGTTCGTAGTGCGTGTCATTGAGTTTGCGCAGTTCCATGTCACCCAGTCTGGCATACGACGTGGACACCGTGAGCAGCCGATCGAGTGGCGCCTGGGGCAGGGACTTGAGGTCGATCACCAGCCAGCTCACCTGGCGCCGACGCAAGCGCTGGGCAAGTTCTGATGGCGAAGCCGCCGAATCGAATTCGCTTTTCCATTTCAGGTTGTACCACGACGCGTAGAGGGCATCGCCATGCAAACCCGCCATCAAGGGCGACGCAAAGACCGCCACGGGCTGATGCCCGGTATTCAAGGCGTTGACGGTGTCGACCATTTTCCGGATGGGCAGGCGTTCCAATAGATAGGCATCCCGACCTGCCGTGCTCAACAGTGCAGAGGGTTTGATTTCGCCATAGTAAGTCGCGGCCTGGATGAAACGGGTATTGGTCAGGATCAACACGGCACCGGCCACGATGGCGAGGCTGCGCGGGAAGATCCTGGCGTCGGAAAAGGGCAGGGCCAGGATCACTGAGAACAGCGCGAAGGAGGGGAACACATAACGCAGGTAGGCCGTTGAGTGGAACGTCATGAACATCGCGCCGGCGCCGACCAGGAGGATGCACAGGGCTTTTTTGTTGCCGCTCAACAGCACGGCGACGGCAGCCGTGGGCAGCAGCAGCCATTGAAAGCCCGCCGCGCCAACCCGCCCTTCGATGAACTGAGGCGATTTGAAGACCATTCGATAGAGGGTGTCCCAGGTCACCCCGGTACCGAAAGTGGCCGGTGGTTCGAAATTGATGTTCGGCCAGAGCGGCGAATGGAAAATGGCATTGAAAAACGGGAACACGGGGTTGCCGGTCAAGTACCCGGCAGAGGCGTAAGGGGTCGCACCGGCCAGTATCAGGGCGACACTGCCCAGCAGGAGCGTCTTGGCGATCCCTTGGACAGCCCAGGACTTGTAGTGCAGCAAGAGGATCACCAGCAGGACCGGCAGGACGCTCAGGGTCACGGCCTTGGTCGCCATGGCGAAGCCCAGCAGGAGGCCCGCCAGGAGCAATTGCGACAGGCGCTCCCTGGGCTCCGGCGTAGAGCTTGAGACCTTCAGGATCGCCAGCGTCCCGGCCATCATGAAGGCGGTCCACGCCGATTCGATGTGCAGGCTGCTGCTTTCGGCGAAGGCGAGGGGCGTTGACAGAAAGATCAGGCTGGCCCAGCGGGCGCTTGTGGCGGAGCCTCCGGCCCAGAGGGTCATGTTGCGAATCTGCCACGCCAGCAGCAGGGTGAACGCGCTGTTGCTCAGGCGCGAGGCTGTTTCACCGGCCAGCATATAGACAATGCTGTAGATCCAGTCGGCCAGCATGGGCATGACCGCCCACACATAGGTGTTCGCATCGAACTTCCATTGATGCTGTTGGGCCAGGTGTGACGGGACAAAGAGGTGCATGGCCAACGCGTCATGCCCGACCTCCGGCATGAAGGCGACCAACACATAGAGGCAGGCGAAGCTGCCGATCAGCACGTCGAGCCCCGTCTGGAGGGGTGTTTGCGCTGAGCGGCTGGCCCGGATCTGCCGCAACAGTTCACGGCCTATCGAGGTGACGTGTCTACGTCCCAATACAAGCGGCAACAACAGCAGTGCGCCATACAGCCAGGGGTAGTTGATCGGCAAGTAGGCCGCCAGGCCTGTCAGTGTGCCGAACGTACCGGCTCCCACCAGCAGGTGGACGCTCCAGTCGGCCAAGGTTTCTTGCCTGAGCATCCACCTGCCGAGTACGGTCGAAGACAGTGCGAACACCGCGACGACCATCACCGGCCAAATCTGTGCGCAGGCAATGGACAGGCACGCCAGCAAACCCAGGCAAAGAATGATCGGTGGCTTGCGAGTGAAGACGGTGAGGGCGGCCAGGCTTGCCAGTGACAGCAATATCGTCCGGGTGCCGCTGTTCATGGACGCCAGTTCAAGCGTCGAAAAACCGTATACGCCGACCACCGAACTCGCCAGTAAAACCAACAACACCACTGCGTATTTCAGGCTGAATCTGGGCAAAATATCGTCTCGGCTAAAGGGGCAATGCTGTCCATTGAGGCAAACCAGGATCCGTGGCGAGGGAGCTTGCTCCCGCTGGGCTGCACAGCAGCCCCCAAAAAGGCAGGATGCGACCAACCTGACACGCTGCGGAGGCTGGGTTCGGGGCCGCTTCGCAGCCCAGCGGGAGCAAGCTCCCTCGCCACGGATTCATCAGCTCCCTTGAATAAATGGCATTGCATGCAAAGGGGCTGCTTATACATCTCGGTACGTGTGCGGGACCCAGGATCCCCACTTGCTCTCGTAGATCGCCCGGTTCTTTTCGAAAAGTGCCTGTTTTTTCTTGGCACCCAAGGCGTCGAACGAGGCGGACAGGTGGTGGTGAACGAAGACGTCTTCGGCACAGGCCGCGCGCATGCCACGACGCTGCACGCGACGGCAGTAATCGTCATCCTCGAAGAACCCCAGGCCATACTCTTCGCACAGGCCACCGATTTGCTCGTAGGTCGAACGCGGGAACATCACGCAGAAAAACGCCAGGGTGTTGATTTCGAACCACTCACCCATGCGAGCGCGGGTCATTTGCGCGGCTTCGGCGGGCATGTCTTCCAGCCGGTCATAGCCGGTGCTGACTTTGGCCTCGTTGCCGATGTTGTTGGTGATCGGGCCGATGATGCCGATTTCCTTGTTGTCCTGCAGATGACGGATCAAGCCTTTGATCCAGCCAGCGGTGACGACCGTGTCGTTGTTCAGGATGACCAGATAGTCGCCACTGGCTGCCGCGAGGCCCAGGTTGTTGCCGGCGGAAAATCCCTTGTTGTCCGGGTTGAGGATGACGATCCGGTCTGGGTGTCCCTTGGCCCAGGCGGTGAGGTAGGCCGGGGTCTGGTCGCTGGAGTGGTTATCGACAACGATGATTTCAAGGTTCGGGTATTGGCTCTGGGTCAACAGGCTGTCGAGGCAGGCCTTGGTCAGTTCGAGGTTGTTGTAGGTCAACACCACCACGCTGACTTTGGGCAGGGGCAATGTCGCAATGGCCTCGCGCAGGCTGGCGGCCCGATGCTGCCAGGTCTGGCCCCGGGCGAACGATTGACGGGCCTCCAGCGTGGCGCTGGCCTCTGGCAGTGCGCCCAGGACACCGCGTAGGGTAGAGATGAACTCCGTCGGCTCTTCAACTGCCCAGACCAATTTGCCAAACTGGTTCAACTCCGGCAGTTTCACCGACACCACCGGTTTCCCCGCGCTCAGGTATTCATAGACCTTGACCGGGTTGGTGGCGAGGGTCAACGGCATGACCTTGAACGGAAGCAGGCAAACGTCCATGGCGTGGAGGTAGTAAGGCAGGGAGGTATACGGGACTTCGCCTTCCAGGACCACATTCGGGCAGGCCTTGAAGTATTTTTTCGCCTGGACGGTATCGCTGCCGATCAACAGTATCAGGTGCTGTGGGAAGGATTGGGCGACCCGCTTGACCAGGTCCAGGTCGAACCATTCGGCAATGACGCCGTAGTAGCCGATGATTTTTCTGTTGGCCGGGTCCCGATAGACCTTGTCGGGACGTTGGCTGAAGAAGCTGAACTCGCAGGCGTTGCGGATCACCTCGACGTTGCGGTTTTCCCGCTTGCCGTGTTGTTCGATCCAGTCGGATGTCGCCACCAGCAGATCGGCCCTGCGCATCAGGGCGATTTCCAGGTCGAGCAACTCCTGGGCAACGTTGCCAAAGCCTTCGTGGTGATCCATGCAGTCATAGACCAGCGTGGCGTTGGGGACACGCCTTGCCAGCGGGAACCAGTAGGCGTGTTGGACAATGCAATCCACGGCATCGACGTTCGCCGATTGCAGGAGCATGGCCAGGCCTTCGCACAACTGGCGAATGGCGGCTGCTGACGGCGGGGCATGATAAATGGCCGGTGCACCGAGCACCTTGAAACGGATCTGGAACAGCCGGTTGGAGCCCTCCAAGGGCTCTGCTTCGAAGCCGGGGGCATCGTCGTCGATGAAGTCGTTCGAGATATAAAAGGTCGTTTGTCCGGCCCGGGCCAACTCCTTGGCAAGGTTTTGTGGGCGTTGGATGCGAAAATGCCAGTCGATCACGCCGAACATCAGGATCATGGGCTGCCCGAGGCTAGACGGTACTGCAAGGTTTACGGGCGGTGGCAGAGGTTGCAGGGCAAAACCAGCGTCTGCCGATGATTCGCCTGGTGTTGCCTTGCCGGGTTTCAACCAGCTTCGAAGTCGACGTGCCAGTTTGCTTTTCTGCTGTGCGGTGAGTGGCAACCAGGCGTAGACCCGGCGCGATAATTTATACAACTGCTTGCGTATCGAATAACGCAGCGGTGCGCGTTCGATGGCGTTGCCCCAATCAGAAATCTTGAACAGCTCGGCCTGCTTGGCCGCCAGTTGGGCGCGCAGATCCACCGCCCAATCGGAAAGCACGACAGCCTCGCTTTCCTTTGTCTGGATTAACGCCTCGGCGTCCTTGAGGCGCTGTTCGGCCACCCGCAATTGCTCGCGCAGCCGCCCGGTCTTGCCTTCTTGAAGTGACAGACGGGTGCGAAGCGCTTTTGAATCAAGGTTCAGTTGTTTGATAAGCCGATCTCGATTCTCGATTTCCTTGACCAGTTGCAAGGCTTCAATGGATCTGGAATGTGTTGAGCGAGTCAATTTGTCAATGCAATCAACAAGACGGTTGATCTGGTCCATGCGGTTCTCTGGTCCTTTGTTTTATACGGCAACGCATACTCGGTCTTGCAGGATCGACGTTGGCTTCAATCAACAGACAGGCCCAGGCTCCAGCCGTGCCATCAATCATCATAGCGGCTGCTGGACGGGGCGCCACGCATACAAACGTCATATGACGTCGGCAAAGCCTTTGCGGGTCCTCTGGAACCAGGCGAACCCTGAGCAGGCAATCAGCACGGAAATCGCCGAATAAGCGGCCAGGTGCTCCCATTGCGGCGTCTTGCCCCAGAACAGGACATCGCGAACCATTTCCACCGGCAGCGTCAGGGGGTTTGCCTGCAAGATGGCCTGGTAGCTTTGGGGCAGTGTCGAAAGCGGATAGAAAATCGGTGAGAGGAACAGCATCGCCGTGATGATAATGCCGATGAACTGGCCTATATCGCGCAGGTAGACGCTTATCGAGGCGAGAAACCAGGAGATCCCCAGCGTCAGCAGCACCAACGGGAACAGCACTACCGGCAGCAGAAGAGCCGTTACCGGAGGGGTACCGAACAGGACGATATAGAAGACCAGCCAGGCGAGGACGCTGACACCCATGTGGAACAGCGCTGCGCCAAGCGACACCAGCGGCAGGGTTTCCAGTGGGAACACAATTTTCTTGACGTAGTTGGTATTGGCCAGCACCAGGCCCGGCGCTCGGTTCACGCATTCGGAAAACAGGTTGAACACCAACAGGCCGGCGAACAGCACCAGGGCGAATTCGCTCTTGGATTCACCGCCGCCAGACCAGCGGGCCTTGAACACGACGCTGAACACGAACGTGTAGACCACCAGCATGAAAACCGGCGTGAAGAATGACCACAAAATACCGAGCATCGAGCCTTTGTAGCGACCGATGACTTCTCTGCGGATCAACACGTAGATCAATATTCGATTGATCAGGACACTCTTGACCATGGCAGCAGGGGACGTGCTGAACGACTGCATCGGTGCTTGATCCTTAAGACAATATCGGATGCTCCTTGAGTCGCATCCTCATAGAGGGTAGGCCTAGTGTAGATTCATTCGCAGTTTTTTATCCCATCTGTGCTTAACTCATCCGCAGCACCCAGCGAAGGACTGATTCAGTAACACCGCAATAATGGCCGTGATTCATGGAAGGGTTTTACCGATGTCGTTTGAAGTGGCCATCTGCGCCGAAAACCTGAGCAAGTGTTATCAGATTTACGATGCCCCCAAGGACCGCCTGTTGCAGATGCTGGTACGCGGCAGGAAGCGTTTCTATCGCGAGTTCTGGGCCCTGGACGATGTTTCCCTGACCATCGCAAGGGGGGAGACTGTCGGTATCATCGGTCGTAATGGCAGTGGTAAATCCACCCTGTTGCAACTGATCTGCGGAACGTTGATGCCAACCCGGGGCAGTGTCCAGGGGCATGGCCGGATTGCCGCGTTGCTCGAGCTGGGGTCCGGTTTCAATCCAGAGTTCACCGGCCGGGAAAACGTCTATGTGAATGCGGCGGTGCTGGGCTTGAGTCGCGCGGAAATCGACGCCCGCTTCGATGACATCCTCGCCTTTGCCAATATAGGCGACTTTGTCGACCAGCCCACCAAGATCTATTCCAGCGGGATGCTGGTACGGCTGGCCTTCGCCGTTTCGGTCTGTGTCGAGCCCGAGATCCTGATCGTCGATGAAGCCCTGTCCGTCGGCGATGCATCCTTTCAATTCAAATGCCTGAATCGGCTGGAAGAACTGGCGGCCAAAGGCACGACCCTGCTGTTCGTCTCCCATGACATGAGCATGGTCAAGCGCTTCTGCCACCGGGTCATCTACCTGCGCGCAGGCCGGGTCGTTGCCAGTGGTTCGCCCGATGAAATGGCCGAGCTGCATTTGCTCGACATGCGCGACGAGCAACGCCGCTGGGCCAGTGGCGGAGTCATACCGGTTACGCGCAAGTCATTCATGGGCGGGCAGGAGGGGATGGCCTTTGGGACCGAAGAGGGGCACATCAGCGCTGCCTGCTTCACCAACACCCGGCAGCTCTCCTCCAGTTACCTGTATGGCGACGACATCGAGATCCGCGTCGAGGCGTTGCTCCATGAGTCGATCACGCAACCCAACATCAGCTTCACCATCCAGGAAGCCAGGCTGCTGGTGATCGGCGGGGGCAACTTCGCACTGCAACCAGGCCCGGCCGAGAATGGCTGGCGGCGCACAGCGATCACGGTGCGCTTCCCGGCCAACCTCGCCGAGGGGCGCTATCATGTCACGCTCAAGCTGTTGCACGGCGCGACGGAAGACACCTCGCAACTGATCGAGAAACAGGTGGCGCCCTTGGCGTTCGACATGTTGCCGAACCACAAGAGTTTCCTGGGCATGGTTGACCTGGGATTGCAGAGGATCGACCCTCGACCAGTCGAGTCGCTTGCCAAGGCCTGCGGGACTCAAGGAGAGAAGGTTTTGACGCAACACCTGGACGAGCGCACGTGGCAGGTCGCTATATTCGGCACCTTTGATGTAGAAAACTACGGTGACCTGCTGTTTCCGATCATCGCCGAGGCGGAGTTGGCCCGGCGCTTGGGTTCAGTCAACCTGCATCGGTTTTCCTATCACGGGAAAACCCGATCGCAATGGCCCTATGCGGTGACGTCGTTGACGCAGTTGCCTCATGTAGCGACCAGCCTGGATGGCGTTTTGATCGGTGGTGGCTTCCTGATCCGATTCGATAAAGTCGTTGCCCACGGCTATGGTCCGACAACCGCCAATATCCATCACCCTACCGGTTATTGGCTGACCCCTGCGCTCATCGCGCAGCAGCACGGGGTTCCGGTCATGTGGAATGCCCCCGGGATGCATTGCAACAGTATTCCCGACTGGGCCAGGCCGTTGTTGACGATGGCTCTTGAGCAGAGCCAGTACGTGCGCGTCCGTGATGCACTGTCGCGCGATGCCCTCGGCGCGCTCACCCGGCAGGTCGAGATCGAAGTGCTGCCCGATACCGCGTTTGGCTTGCCCCGCCTGATCGATGAGCAGCAGCCCTCCGCTGAGTTCATTCGCCTGCGCGAGCACGCCGGGCTGATCGGGCCCTACATCGTGATCCACGCCATTCATGTGGTGGAATCTTTTGTAAAACTGTTCGAAGACCACGCCGAGGCGTTCCAGGGCTATCAGTTCCTGGTGGTGCCGATTGGCCCTGTCCTGGGTGACGATCCGTCGGTCATTGCGGCGCGCCTGCCCCAGGCAATCACCTTGTCGTTCTGGCCAGAGCCGTTGCTGATGGCGGAAATTCTCAGCCAGGCCCAAGCGGTGATCGGCCATAGCTACCACCTGGCAATCACCGCTCTGGCGTTTGGCGTCCCGGTGTTCTGCTCGGCGGATCTGACGACGGGCAAGTACACGGCGCTGGCGGAGTTCGATTCACTCCATGCGTTGCCGGACGCGGCGACGGTCGATCCGCAATGGTTTCTAGCGCGGGTGGGCAAGACCCATCCATCGCCCGCGGCGCGTGCGGCGGCGGATCGGTTGGTCGAGCATTGGGACCGTGTCGCTGCGATCATTCGCCAGGGCAAAACCTCGTCCCAGCCGGTGTTGGGTGCATTTCTACAGCATCTACCCAACCTGCTCGAAGCCGCGGCCGAGGGGCGTGATCCAATGTTGGCTGAATGTCCGGCAAGCCCCGCCATGCCGGAGCCTGAGGTCATCGAACCGACGCCGGAACCGGCAGTACAAGCGCTTGCCCAGCAGCAACGGATCGCCCAGCTCAGTCAGCAACTGGCCCTCAGTGACGCCAGGATGCTTGAGTTGCAGAACTCCAATTCATTCCGAATGACCGCACCACTGCGCTCCATCGCCCGTGGTATCAGAAACCTGACAGCGAACAAGAACAGACAATGCTAGATCTCTCTCGACTCACGCCAGCGGCGCTAAAGTCTCACCCGTTCTCATGGGCTGAAATTGGCAGTCTGTATTCGACCGAGGATGCCGCCGCGTTGGCGGCGTCCTTCCCTCATGATCACTTCAAGACGGTGAGTGGTTATGGTGGCGAAAAAAACTATGACTATGAGGCCCGCGCCCTGGTAGACATGGGCACCCATACCGTCGCTTTCCCCGAAGAACTGAGCGAGGCGTGGTTGAGACTGGCGCAGGATCTTGGCTCGGCCGGCTATCGTGAGGCCATGTCGGAGCTGACCGGGATTGATCTGCGCAGCGTGCCGATGGAGGTCAACGTTTTTCATTACGGTCCTGGCGCGAGCCTGGGGGCCCATCCGGACCTGCCCGATAAACTGGTCACCCATATCCTGTATTTCAATGAGTCCTGGGACCGCAACGACGGCGGGTGCCTGAACATCCTGCACCGCAACGATCCCACTGCCGTGGCGGCCGAGATCGAGCCCCTGGTGGGCAACTCGGCGATCCTGGTGCGTTCGGATAACTCCTGGCATGCTGTCACGCCCGTGGTGGGCGGCTGCCATTCCTCCCGCCGCAGCCTGACGGCAACGTTCTACCGACCGGGGTCCCTCAGTTCCATGTGGCCGCCGGGCGACAGCACTCCACTGCATGGATACCCACGTGCTTAAGCTCGACAGCACCTTGATCGACCGCGACGCCGCCTTGGCTCAAAGAGATGCGGCCATCAACGAGCGCGATATTGCCTTGGCAAAAGTCGACTTCCTGCAAAACACCCGTTCGTGGCGTTTCACCCGACCACTGCGCTCGCTTTTCCGGTTGATGCGTTATGGTTTTAGCGCCACGCAGGAATTCCCCGAGACGGCCGCTGCAATCGTCTACCCGGCCGCACCGCAGCCGTTGCCCAGCCCTGACGTAGACCCGGATTTCGCCACGAAAGGGCGCCTGGATATTCTCTGCTTCGCCAACATTGAGTGGGCTGCACGCTTCCAGCGCCCGCAGCAGTTGATGAACCAGTTTGCGAGCAATGGTCACCGGGTGTTTTATATCGTCCCCTCCAGCGTGCCGGAACAGGGACAGCTCTATCGGTTGACCTCAGTGGCGCCCAATGTTTTTGAAGTGGCGCTGCAGCGTGATGTGCAAGAGGCGTATTACGAAAAAGTAGTGACGCCTGAGAATCATCAGGCTTTGCTGCTCGCGATGGCCGCACTGGTCGCCGATATGCAGATAAGAACCGCCCTCGCGGTGGTGCATATTGCCTACTGGAGCCCCGTGGCACGCAGCCTGCGAGCCATGCATGGCTGGCGCATTCTCTATGACTGCATGGATGACTGGGATGGTTTCCCGAACATCGGCGAACAGCTGCTGAGCGAGGAAAAGACCCTGATTGCCCAGGCCGACCTGGTGACCGTTTCCGCCGCGTTGCTTTACCAAAAGTGGTGCACCCATAACCCACGTTGCGTACTGGTGCGAAACGCGGTGGATTTCGCTTTTTTTCGGCAGCACTGCTTTACCAATGATGTGCTGGGCGGGCTTGCCGGGCCTGTCATTGGCTACTACGGCGCCCTGGCGCAATGGCTCGATTATCCTTTGCTGGCGGCGTTGGCGGACAGGCGGCCAGAGTGGAACTTCATCCTGGTGGGGGATATTTTTGTCGACGATCTGGCGGGCCTTGAGCACAAGCCCAATGTCCAGTTGTTGGGCAGGAAGCCGTATTCGCAAATGCCGCTTTACCTGGATCACTTCGATGCCTGCCTGATTCCCTTCAGGCTCTACAACGTGACGCATGCGGTCGATCCCGTGAAGTTCTACGAGTACATCAGTGCAGGCAAGCCGGTGATCTCCACGCCGTTGACGGAGATGAGCATTTACAAAGACCTGTTGTACTTCGCAACCGGGGTCGATGAGTTCATCGAGCAGATCGAGCGAGCCTTGGCCGAGCGCGACCTGGCCCTGTACAAACGACGCGTAGAACTTGCCCGGGCCAATGATTGGAAAGATCGATTCGACAGCATGCAACTGGCTATCGTCGGGCTGTATGACAAAGTCTCCATCGTGCTCGTGACGCACAACAACCTCAATCTGACGATTCAATGTGTAAACAGCATTCTGCGCAATACCACCTGGCCCAATTACCAACTCATTGTCGTCGACAATGGCTCTGAGGATGATACGGGCGATTATCTTGAACGCCTGCGCCAGGAAGTGCCGACCGCGAAGGTCATCCTCAACCCGGACAACCGGGGCTTCGCTGCGGCCAATAACCAGGGCTTGCGAGAAGCCGACGGTGACATCCTGCTGTTGCTCAATAACGACACGGTAGTGCCTGACGGCTGGCTGGATCCGCTGGTCAGGCATTTGAGAGACCCTAGTATCGGCTTGGTCGGACCGGTCACGAATGCGGTAGGAAACGAAGCGAAAATCGAAGTTTCCTACACCGACATTCAACAGATGCAAGATTTTTCAGACGGCTACACCAAAGCCCACAAGGGGCAGTCGTTCGACATCTCGATGCTCGCCATGTTTTGTGTCGCCTTTCGCCGAGGCATTCTCGAAGAGGTGGGGTATCTGGATGAAGCATTCGGTATCGGAATGTTCGAGGACGACGACTACAGCCGTCGCGTGCAGGCGGCCGGCTACCGGACGGTCTGCGCCGAAGACGCGTTTATCCATCATTACGGGCAGGCATCGTTCAGGAAGCTGATCGCCAGTGGTGAGTACCAGGCCCTCTGGGACAAAAACCAGGCGTACTTCGAAAGCAAATGGGGCGCTTGGCAAGCCCACGTTCATCGTAACGAGCCTGGGGTGGAAACGGGGGACAAGGGCTAGGTCGCGACAAGGCCATCACCTTCAACATCCTCGTCGACGGTGACACCGCCTTCGCGAGCAGGCTCGCTCCCACAATTGGATCGGAGTACGACCGAGAGAGCCAGGTCGGCTGTCAGGCCTCCTTCGCGAGCAAGCTTTGCTCCCACAGATCTGACGGGGGTTCGACTGGGAGAGCCAGGTCGGCTGTCAGGCCGTCTCGCGAGCAAGCTTTGCTCCCACAGTTCTGATGGGGGTACGACTGGGAGAGCCAGGTCGGCTACTAGGCCGCCTCGGCGTGGATGTTGATCTCGGGCACACCGAGCCTAAGCGAGGTGCCGAGTGGTGGGGCAAAAAGCGTTTTGCTTACTTTTGCGCTTCTCAAAAGTTAGCCGCCGTAAGGGCGGAACCCTAAGCCGCCGTTACCGCAGCAACGGATATCCCCCGCCCCAGAGAAGCACCATCCGCCTATTCACCAAAAACTATCTCAGCGCCCAGGCAAATCCTCACCCATCAGATGAAACGCCCGAGGAGCAAAACCAAGCCAGTCACTGGCGGGCGAATGGTCAAACACCAAGTCCTCGTTCATCCGCCCCACCAGCGCACTTGAAAGATGTCGATAACGCGGCAGACACCGCATGATCGAAACGCCCCGGCTTAACACCTGGGCAGGGAGGGGCAGCGTTCGCTCCGGACGCCCCATGGCCTGGAATATTCGCCTCACCATCGTGTGATAAGGCAAGACTTCCCCCCCTGAGAGGTTGTAGCCGCCACTGGGCAGACCAGGCGTATTCATGGCGGACAGACACGCCTGGATCACGTCATCAGCATGCACCGGCTGGCGCAATCCGGTACCACCCCCGATAAGCGGGAAAAATCCGAAGCGTTGAATGAAACGGGCTATTTGCGAGATGTTCTTGTCGCGACCAAAGCCATAGATCATGGTCGGCCGCAGGATCACCCATTCGACTTGCCGTTCGATCGCCCACTGCTCGAGCTGTTCTTCTGCGCGTATCAAGCGTTGCGCCACGTCCCGTTCCCGAGCATCGGGCGATGCTTGCTTGGCAAAACGGCTTGTGGAGGACAGCACGACAACGCGTTTGACGTGGGTGCTGGCCAGGCGCTCCAGATAGTCGGGTAACACCCAGACAGGGGCAAAGGACAGGAAGGTGTCCAGCGTCAGCTCGTGCCAGTCGTCAGCATTTCGCCACGTCACGCCGGGGTAGGACACCGTGGGCAGGCTTCGAGTGAAGGCGCTCGTCGGGAGACCGGTTTGTGCCAGCAATGGCAGGGCGTGCTCGCCCAAGAGGCTGGAGCCGCCCAATATTCCTATTCGCACTTGAGGTCTCTTATCGTAGGCTCCATGCATGTCTAAACCGGGTAGCCGCGTGGCGAAGGACCATCAGGCTGAATCGAAACCAGACCCCGATCACCACACTGACCCATAGCACGGCAGGGTATTTGCGGCGGAAAAACTTGCGATAGAAACGCAGGATCCCCAGGTGTTTGTGCCATTCGACGAAATAGGGACGCTGGCGACTGCAGCCACCGAATACATGCATCACACGGGCATCTGGCACGAACAGTACGCGCCAGCCGGCCTGATGGAAGCGCATGCACCAGTCCAGGTCCTCGCAATGAAGGAAATAGTCTTCGTCCCATAACCCGACACTCTCGATCGCTTCGCGCTTGACCAGCATGCAAGCCCCGGAAATGGCCTCAACGACAATGGGGGTGCCGGGTAGCGGCTCCTTGTGCAACAAAAAGTCGGACAACAGTGATGGGAAAAGTGCTGAGAGCCGCGAAAGTCCGAAAGCCCGCATGAAGGCGCGTCTGGGCGTTGGAAATACCCGGCGCCCACCGGCTTGCTCGCTGCCGTCCGGGTTGCACAGGAACCCTCCGACCATGCCGATTTCCGGCGAGCTGCGCAGTGCCAGCAGCAAGTGGTCTATGGCATCGGCGGCCAGCACGGTGTCCGGGTTCAAGAAAAATAAATTGGGAGCCGCTGACAGGCGGGCACCTTGGTTGCACGCCACGGCGAAGCCGAGGTTGGCAGCATTGCGTAGGATTTGAAGCGAGTCGCCGACAACGTGGGTTCGCTCCAGCAGCATCAGGCTGTCATCGTGAGAGTCGTTATCCACCACGATCACTCTGCAAGCGCCGGCGGCAAACGCCGATCCGACACACGCCAGCAAAAGCTCACCGGCGTTGTAATTGACGATGATCACATCACACTTGCCACGTAGAGATGGCGTGGCCCATTCATCTATAACGCGCAGTTCCACTGCTTCCAACTTCATCACTCCTTGTGTAGACCTGGATACGTATTCAGGTCTGTATCCAAGATAGCAGGTCCGTGCCCTACGACCAGTTCCGGCTATCAGCCATGGACGACAGTACGTAACTGAGATTGGGAAGTTAGGCAGTGAGTCTGTTCGGATGGATCAGAACCTCAGGGCGAGGGGCTTGGGGGGATGCCAACGGCGCGCCAGGCGGCCTCGGCCAGTTGCTGTCGGTAGAGTTCAGGGCTGCGTTTGACTCGGGCAGAGAGCCAGGCGCGGCAATAGCTCTCCGCCGAACCGATGATCAGTGACGGGATCAGCTCAAAAGGCAGGTCCTGCAAATCCTGCTGGTGGGCAGGGTCGCTGAACCATTGCTTGAGCGCGGCGTTCCTGGCGGCATTCGCTTCGGCGAGCCGCTCGTTGAAGCTGCTGCGTGCGACCGCAAAGCGAGCCTGGTACTGGAACCGCGCCCAATCGGGTTGGCTGACCACCCAATCCACGTAGCTGAACACCAAGGCGTGGACCCATTCCCTGGTTGACGTGACAGCGCCGAGGTAGCTGTCCCTGAGCCGTGCCTGGTCATCCAGGGCGGTCATGTACAACGCCGCGACCAAACCTTCCTTGTTATCGAAATGGTGATAGATCGCTCCCACGCTCATCTGGCTTTCGGCCCGGATGATGTCGATGGTGGTCGCTTCAATGCCCTGTTGATTAAACAACGCCAGGGCACATCGCAGGATGTGCCGCTTGGACTCGGCACGGCGCCCTGGGTAGCAACGCTCGAGGAGATCGACAGGTTCCATTTTTCGGCCCAGGCAAAAAGGGGCCATGGTAATTGAAACGCCGACCAGGCACGAGCGATTGACAGGGGGGATATTTACAGAATATTGTTCTGTAACAGAGCATTATTCTGTAATGGAGTGATGTTCTGTACGTGACTTCAATCCACCTGACCAGAGATCCCCCATGAGCCAGACTCTCAGCATGTACCAAAGCGTTGGCCCGTCCGCTTTCAGCAATATGGCCTGCCAGATGGCACCGTACTTCGGCACCATCAACCCGGAAATTTCTGTGTTGACTCCCGGTCGTGGTGAAGTGAAGGTGCCGTTTCGCAAGGAGATCACCAATCACCTGGCGTCCGTTCACGCGATCGCGCTGTGCAACGCGGCAGAGTTGGCGGGCGGGATGATGACCGAGGTGTCCATTCCCGGCGGCGCGCGCTGGATTCCCAAAGGCATGACCGTCGAATACCTGGCCAAGGCCAAGAGCTCCATCCATGCGATTGCCGACGGTAGCGAAATCGACTGGCAGACTTCGGGCGACAAGATTGTCCCGGTCGAGATCTTCGACGAGGCTGGGGTGAAGGTCTTCACGGCGCGCATCACCATGAATGTGAAAGTCGGCTAGGTCGCCTGGCCCAGGTTGCCGGTTTGCAAGTGGTTGCTGAGCAGGCCCCGACCAGGCCAAGTATTCGGCGAGCCACCAGACACCTGGACAGTGGTGGGGCCGTGTCTGGTGATTGCCGGTGGCATGTACGCAATCAAAGCGAAAGGGTAATGGCCTGGCAGATACCCAGCGATCCGGCTACTGGTTCCTGGCCAAAGCGGCAACGCATATTCCTGCGGGAGCGAGCTTGCTCGCGAAGAGGTCGGCACATCCAGCATATTCATTGGCTGTGACAACGCATTCGCGAGCAAGCTCGCTCCCACATTTGGTCTTCAGCGGACGTCAGCCCGGTTTAGAACTTGAAGCGTCCCACCAAACCCTTGAGCTGACCGGAAATATCCGTCAGACGCCCCGAGCCAGTCTGCGCCGAGTGGGCGAATTCCTCGACCAACTGGGCATCGGCATGGATCTGCGCGATGTGCCGGTTGATGTCTTCGGCCACCTGGTGCTGCTCCTCTGCCGCTGTGGCGATCTGGGTGTTCTGGTCGCGAATCGAGTCTACCGAGTTGCGGATCTTGTCGAAGCTGTCGCGGGCCTGTTGGATGCGTTCCACGCTGGTTTGCGACACCTGCAGGCTGCTTTGCATCTGCTGGGTGACTTCCTGGGTGCGCCGAGCAAGGTTGCCTAGCAGGCTGTCGATCTCGCCGGTGGAATCGGCGGTACGCCGGGCCAGCGCCCGGACCTCATCGGCGACTACGGCAAACCCGCGACCTTGATCGCCGGCCCGTGCAGCTTCGATGGCAGCGTTCAGAGCCAACAGGTTGGTCTGTTCGGCGATCGAACGGATGGTGTCGAGGATGGTGTTGATGTTCTTGCTGTCCTGCTCCAGCGCCTGCATGGTCTGGGTCGACTTTTGCAGGTCGTCGCTCAGTTTCATCACGCTGCCGGTGGCTTCGCCGATGTGATGCTGGCCATCGTGTACGTCGCGATAACCTTCGTCCGCACTGGAGGCGGCCTGGCTGCAGGAACGGGCCACTTCGTTGGCGGTGGCGACCATTTCGTTGAACGCGGTGCTCACCAGTTCCACGGCCTGGCGCTGGCGCCCGGCAGCGTCGTTCATGTTCTGGGCCACGTGGCTGGTATCGGCTGCGGCAGTTTGCAGGTCGGAAGAGGCGTTGCCGATGCGCTGCATCAGTTGCGCGATCATGCCCAGGAACTGGTTGAACCAGCCCGCCAGGGTCGCCGTTTCGTCCTTGCCTTGCACCGAGAGCTTGCGAGTGAGGTCGCCTTCACCTTCGGCGATTTCCTGCAGGCCGTTGGCAACACCGCGAATCGGCCGCACGATCACGCTGGCGAAACTGGCGCCTACCAAAGCGAACACCACAGCCAGTACGGCAGCAATGGCGGCGATCAGCCAAGTCAGGCTCGAAGCCTCGGCCATCACTTCATCGCGTTTGATCAGGCCGATGAAGCGCCAGCCCAACCCTTTGGAGCTGACCACGTTGGCCATGTAGGGCACACCGTCGATTTCGATCTGGGTCACACCATCGCTGCTTTTGGCCAGCGCGGCATAGTTGGGGCCCAAGTCGGCCAACGGCTTGAAGTTGTGCTTGGCATCGGCAGCATCCACCAGGACGTTGCCGTTGGCTTCGACCAGCATCAGGTAGCCGCTTTCACCCAGCTTGATGTTCTTGACCAGTTCGGTGAGCTGCTTGAGCGACACGTCCAGGCAAACAACACCCACCAATTTACCGCTGGCGTCAGCGACAGTTTGTACGGTGCCGATCAGCGACACATCATCCGGCGCCCAGTAATAGGCATCTGTGCGCACAGTCGTGCCCGGTGCGGCCATGGCGGCCTTGTACCATGGACGCACGCGCGGATCGTACTTGGCCATTTTGGGATCGTCCGGCCAGCTCGCGTAGCCGCCGTCATCCATGCCCACGGAAAGATAGGCGGTGGTCGGATGGCTCTTGGCGAATCTTTCGAAGATCTCCAGAAGCTGTTGATTGATCTCAGGGAAGGGGGCTTGTGCGGCGTCGGCGCTGGAATAGTTTTTCAAGCCCTTGGCGGCGATGACCCGCGGATCCCTGGCGAAGAGTTCGACGTTCTGGCTGATGCCATCGAAAAACTGCTTCATGCCGTTGTCGATCTGACGGATTTCACGACCGCTGCTGTCCAGGAAGTTGGCTTTTGCGGCGTCGCGCAGGTTCAGCACGACAAGCACCGCCACCAGGATAACCGGAAGGCAGGCGATGGCCGCGAACGCCCATGTCAGCTTCTGTTTGATATTCATGACTTCTCCCGCGGAATATTTTAAGTGTTGGAACGGCGGAAACAGCAGTGGTTGGCGTTGCGAGTCTCTGGAAGGGAAAAGCGCCCATGCCTACTGCCAGTGTATCGACCAAAGTTGTAGGCACTTGAGGCTTGCCATTTTGGCGCGGGATGATCGGTAGACGGCGCAGGCGCGATTGCAGCCGGCTTCACTAGTCTGGAAGATAGCGTGGTTTGCCCTGCGCCTTCGCTCTGGGGTTCAAGGCACTCTCGTGCAGCAAATCCTCATCGTCTTAAATGTATAAACGAGGCCCTATGCCAAGCGCATTCGAGAGCGTACTCAAGAACAAGAACATGGCTTATCGCCCGCTCGGCGCGGCGCCAGCCAGCCAGGCGCCGATCCGCGTCGCGTTTGTATTGATGGATAATTTCTCGATGATGTCCTTCACCGGTGCGGTGGATGCGCTGGTGACCGCCAACCTGATGAGCGACATGCCCCTCTACGAGGTGCTGACGGTGGGGGTTTCAGGTGGGCAAGTCACGAGCGACCTGGGCATTGTCATCTCGACCGACATCGAACTGGCGCAGATGCCGGAAAACCAGGACGTACTGATTGTCGCCGGGGGCTTTCGCGTGAAGTTGCAAGGCCATCCCTTGCTGCGCCGCAAGCTGCGCGCCCATGGGGCGTGCGGGGCGATCCTGGGCGGGTTGTGGAACGGTGCCTTTTTCGTGGCCGATGCCAATCTGCTGGACGGTTTCGAATGCGCTGTCCACCCGGAAAGCCGCGCCATGATGGCGGAGGTGTTTCCTCATGTGAAGGTGTCCAGCCGGGCCTATGTGGTTGATCGGGAGCGGGTCAGTTGCGCGGGTGCCAACAGTTCGCTGCGCATGATGCTCCAATTGATTCGCCAGACGGGCGGGGCGGCGCTCGTGGGCGCCATCGAGGAAATTCTTCGCTGTGACGAGTCCGGCGATGATGCGACGGACTTGCCGCCGGTCTTCGTCGAGACTGACCCGACGTTGCCGGAAAGCCTCAAGCTGGCTCTGGAGCTGATGTGGCAAAACGTAGAAGAGCCGTTGACCATCGATGAGCTGGCGGCGTGCGTCAAGATTTCCAAGCGGCAGTTGGAGCGGCGGTTCTGCAGTTTTCTTGGTGCGACCCCCACGCGCTATTACCTGGAACTGCGCTTGACGCGTGCCCGCCAGCTCATCCAGCAAACCAATCGATCCGTGACCGAAATCGCCGTGGCGACGGGCTTCGTCAGCTCCCCGCACTTCCAGCGTCGTTTCCGGGATTTTTTTGGTGTGCCGCCTGGTAGCTATCGCTCGAAATCGGAGCGCAAGCAAACCGTGCGATGAAGACGCTGGCAGATCAGAGATGAGTTTTCAGGGGGGAGAGGGCGTTGCCGCGCCGTAGCGCAGGAGCTATGTGGGGGCAAGGCTTGCCCGCGATGAGCGAAAACGCGGTTTAGCTGTTAAACCGCGGCGCGGCCATCGCGGGCAAGCCTTGCTCCCACAGGTTCATGGGTGGGCACCGTCACTTGTATCATGGCATCTGCGGCAGTTCCTGCGGCCGCAGATCGAACACCAGCACTTCGGCATCCTGGCCGTTACTGACGGTCAGGACCTGCTCCTCGCGCACCCGCACGCCATCACCTTCCTGTAACGGTATGCCGTTGAGCTCGACAGCGCCTCGGGCCACGTGCACGTAGGCATAGCGTTCCGGCGCCAGGGTCAGGGTGGCGCTTTGCTCGCCATCGAACAGCCCGGCGTAGACCCGCGCATCCTGGCGCACCTGGAGCGAGCCGTCGGTGCCGTCGGGGGAGATGATCAATTGCAGGCGACCGCGTTTCTGCTCGCTGCTGAAATGCTCCTGTTGGTAGCGTGGTGTTGCACCGCTGACGTTGGGCACGATCCAGATCTGCAGGAAGTGCACCAGCTCGTCCGCGCTATGGTTGAACTCGCTGTGGGCCACGCCGCTGCCGGCGCTCATCAACTGCACGTCACCCGGGCGAATGACCGAGCCTGTGCCCAGGGTGTCCTTGTGTTCCAGCGCCCCTTCGAGCACATAGGAAAAGATCTCCATGTCCCGGTGGGGATGTTGGCCGAAACCCTTGGCGGCAGCGACCCGGTCATCGTTGATGACCAGCAGGTCGGAGAAGCCTTGTTCGTTGAGGTCACGGTAGCTGGCGAACGAGAAGGTGTGGAACGAGGTCAGCCAGCCGTGGCGGGCAATGCCGCGGTCCGAAGCTTTGCGAAGGGTCAGCATGGTCAATTCTCCTGATGTCTGTGGGCAACGGCTGGGCCGTTCGCCGGGTTCAGAAGAAGGTTAATGGTTATCCATATGTTCAATAAGCAGGTAGAAAACGAAAGACTGTCCGCTTTGGGTGGACAATAGAGAGCCCTACCGGCAGATGCTTCGCTTCGACATAATGCTGACGATAAACCCTGTGGGAGCGAGCTTGCTCGCGATAGCGTCGTGTCAGTTGGAATTGATGTGACTGACTCAGCGCTATCGCGAGCAAGCTCGCTCCCACAGGGGCATTTATCGTTTCTGGATTTTTTGGCGTATCCCGATGAAAACCATTGCAATGGTGCTGTTCCCGGACTTTTTGCTGCTCGACATGGCCGGGCCTCTGGAGGTGTTTTCCATCGCCAATCGTTACCTCGCTTCGGATCAGCGTTATCAATTGCTGACCCTGGGAACCGAGCGTGGGGCGTTGCGGGCGTCCAACGGCGTGACGGTGCAGGCCGATATCCATATCGACCAGGCATGGGCAGCCTATGACGTGTTGCTGGTACCGGGCGGGCCGGGGGCCTATAACGACCAGCATCCGGGGCTGCACACCTGGTTGCGGGCCGCGGCGCAACGGGCTACGCGCTACGGCTCCATCTGCACCGGGGCCTTTGTGCTCGGCGAGGCGGGCTTGCTTGATGGTTATAGCGTCACCACTCATTGGCATTACACCGAACGCCTGATCCAACGTTTCCCCAAGGCCCTGGTGGAAACCGACAGGATCTTCCTGCAGGACCGGCGCCTGATCACCTCCGGCGGCGTCACCGCCGGGATCGACCTGGCCCTGTCCATCGTCGCCCAGGATCACGGTCGCAAAGTCGCGTTGGACGTGGCCAAGGTGCTGCTGGTGGTGATGAAACGCCAGGGTGGACAGGCGCAGTTCAGCCCCTCGGTGGCGGCGGTGTCGACGCAGGAATCGGCCATTACCCGCGTGCAGAATCATGTGATGGAACATCTGGAAGAACCCTTCACCATCGAGCGCATGGCCGCGTTGGCCGCCATGAGTTCGCGGCATTTCGCCCGGGTCTTCGCCCGTGAGGTGAAGATGACACCCATGGAGTTCCTGCAAGGCGCGCGCATCGACCGGGCGCGTCAGTTGCTGGAAACCACCGACCTGCCGCTCAAGACCGTGGCGTTTCGCAGCGGCTTCGGCAGCGTGCGGCACATGCGCTTTTTGTTCGGTGAAAAGCTCGGCCTGACCCCGGTGCAGTATCGCCAGCAGTTCAGTTGAGCCATCGGTGTCCGTCCAGGGCACTGTGATGTCCGTGGCGCTCCCTGTGCCAGCATTGTCCTGAGGCCTGCGCCTGCCAAGATAACGGCGAACCCTTTGGAAAGGATGCGCAGGAGCCAGGGCAGACGTGTTCGGTGATCCGCACGCTGACGCCCGTACCGGTTATCCGGCGCTGGATCGCCCATGAACAGTTTCGTCAAACCCGATAGCGAGCCGGCGGTGGGCTTCGGTCCGTTTGCCTTCTACCGGCAGCAGCGGCTGGTTACCCGTGACGGCCAGCCCCTCGCGCTGGGCGGCCGTGCCCTGGATGTCCTGCAGGTGCTGGTGGAGCACGCCGGCCACTACGTCAGCAAGCAAACACTCATCGCCCACGTCTGGCCGGACAGCGTCGTGGAGGCCATCAACCTGCGGGTGCACATCGCGGCGCTGCGGCGGGCTTTCGGTGACGGACGGGGCGGCGCTCGCTATATCCTCAATCATCCTCGACAAGGCTATTGCCTTGCGCTGCCCCTGGTAGCGCAAGAGCGCGTTGAGTTGCCTTTCAGTCCACAAACCGAGCGGCACAACCTGCCCACGCGCTTGAGCCCGGTGGTGGGGCGCGACAAAGTCCTGGGGCGGTTACTGGCGCAGGTGCCCCGTCAAGCCGTGACCACCGTGACCGGTCCCGGCGGGGTCGGCAAGACCACCGTGGTGGTGCGGGTGGCGGAGCTGCTGCTTGAACACTTTAAGGACGGTGCCTGGTTCGTTGACCTGGCGGCCGTCAGCGATCCCTCACAAGTGGTGGCGCAAGTGGCCGGTGTGCTGGGCGTGGAGCAGGGGGCTTTGGCCCGCTCTCTCGAACCCTGTCGGATGCTGCTGGTGCTCGACGGTTGCGAGCACCTGCTCGATGCCTGTCGCGAACTGGTCCAGACACTGGCTGCGACGGCGCCCGGGGTGTCGCTGCTGGTCAGCAGTCGCGAACCCTTGGACTTGCCGGACGAAAGAATGGTGTCACTGCCGGGCCTGGCCGTGACGTCGCCCCTGGAACCTGCGCACCAGATCGAGGCATGCCCGGCGGTGCAGTTGCTGATCGAGCGGGTTGGCGCCCGGCAGCAGGGTTTCAGGCCGGGTGGTCGCGACTGGCCGACGCTTGCGCAGATCTGCCAGCGCCTGGACGGATTGCCACTGGCGTTGGAACTGGCGGCGGCCCAGGTTGATGCCTTGGGAGTGGCTGGGGTCCTGGAACAACTGGATCACGGTTTATCACTCTTGAGCCACGGGCGGCGTACGGCGGTGGCCCGGCACCGCAGCCTGGAGGCGGTGCTGGACTCCAGTTTCGAGCGGTTGAGCGCTGACGAAAAAACCGCATTCCAGCGTCTGGCGGTGTTCGAGGGGCCGTTTACGCTCAAGGCGGCGCTGGCCGTGATCAGTTGCGCTGAACTGAGCGTCGGGCAATTACCCTCGCTGCTGTCGCGACTGGTGGGCGTGTCACTGCTGATGGTCGAGCCGCTTGCCGAAGGCGTGCGCTTCCATCTGCTCCACACCACTCGCGCCTATGCCATGGACAAACTGCGGCGCAGTGGTCAGTGGCCTGTGTTTCATCGGCGTTACGTGTTGCAAGGCGCTTGGGGAGTCCGGCATTCAAGGCCCCAACCGTCAAGTCAGCGCCTGGAGCAGCGCGCCGGCTTCCAATAGGTCGGGGGTCTGGAAACCTTCGGTGAAGCGTCGATAGACGGGGCCGAGCAGCGCCTGCGCAGCTTGCGCCTGCCCTTGGCGCTGCCACAAACGGGTCAGGGACGTGGCGCTGCGCAGTTCCCAGGCCAGGGCCTGGTGACGACGGGCGATGTCCAGGGCGGCAAGTAGTTGCGCTTCGGCTGCTTCTTCAAGAGACGGTTCGTTGCGGGCCAGCAAGGTCTCGGCATCGGCCCGCAGGATCTCCGCCGAACACCAGCCTGCGGCGCCGCTGCGCGCCCGTTCGATTTGCGCCGGGCTGACGAAGTCGCTGCGCAGGGTGACGGCGATGTCCTGGACCAAGCCGTTTGTCGGGCGTGTTGCCAGGGGCAGGCCATCGAATGCGCGGTCGTAATGGCAAGCCCAGTCATGGAACAGCATCACCGAATGTTTCTTGGCTTGCTGCTTCAACAGGTCGAGCCTTTCCCGGGCAGTCGAATGATCGCCGGTGTAGTGGGCGATCACGCAACCGGTCAGCGCCAAGGTGTAGCAGATCGAAATGCCGTGGTTGATCTGCAAGGCGATCTGCAGCGCCAGGTTGGCGGTGCGCCGGGCTTTCTCGGCAAAACCTTGCAGCCAGAGGATGCGCGCCAGAACCGTCAGCGCGGCCACGCTCTGATCGTATTGCACGCCGAAGCCGTGGCTGAAGCGGCTGAGGTGACCGCTCTGGGCCAGGCGCTGGATCACCTGCTCGGCTTCGCGCCGCGCCGCTCCCTGGTCGCCGGTGAAATGCAACGCCAGCACCCGCAGGCGTTGGGTGCTCAAGGACAGGGTCGGGTCGCCCTGCAAGCCCAATCGGTCGAAATCCAGGCTGTGTGCCAAGGCCTGTTGGTAGTCGCCGCAACTGAGGTCGACGGTCATTTGCCCGGACACGGCCCGCAGTTCGCCGGCCAGGTCCTGGCATTGCCGGGCCAGTTGCCGGGCCGTGGCGAAGGCGCGGACAGTGGCCGGCGTGCCGCCCTCAGTGTGGTAGTTGAAACTGGCGTGGGCCAGTTCCAGGGCCAGGGTCAAGCGCGGGCATGGCGCGGGGCTGGCCCGCAACAATTGCAGCGCTTTGTTGACGTAGAGGCCGTGTTCCTTGAGCAGCGACAGCTCCTGCCAGAGGGGCAGGGTACGGGCGGTCAGGCGGATCGCGACGGCGTGTGAACCTTGCGGGCCCAAGCCTCGGTCGAGCGCCGCGCGGATGTCGTCGCGATAGTCGGCGTAGCGGGCGATCCACAGTCGGGTGGGGGTGTTTTCCCAAGCGCTTTCCGCTTGTCCCATGAGCGCCAGGCAGCGCTCGGCGTGGCGTTCCTGGCTGGCCGCCAGCTCGCCGGCCTCGGTCAGTTGCTCCAGGGCATAGCGGCGGGTGGTGTCCAGCAGGCGATAGCGCACCTCTTCATCGCCGATCTCTACATTGAGCAACGATTTGGCGACCAACTGGCTGACCGACACCAGCACCTGGTCGGGCGCGACATACTGGCCGACGATTACTGCGGCGGCCGAAGCCAGGTTGAAACTGCCCATGAACACCGCCAGCCGCCGCAGGCAGGTCTGTTCGCAGGTCGTGAGCAACGCGAAGCTCCAGTCCAGCGTGGCGCGCAGGGTTTGCTGGCGCGGGGCGGCATCGGTTTCGTTGTGAAGCAGGGCGACGTTGTCTTGCAGTTGCCGGTGAAGTTCCTCCAGGCTGAAGCGGCCGAGTTGTCCAGCGGCCAGTTCGATGGCCAGGGGAATGCCATCCAGCCGCTGGCAGATGTCGATCACCAACGGCACCTCGCGGTCGGTCAGTTCGAAGTCGTCACGGCTGGCCATCGCGCGTTCGGCAAACAGTTGCAGCGCCGGGTATTCCAGGGCGGGATAACCCTCGATGGGCATCTCCCGAGGCGGGAACGCCAGGGCGTCCAGGCGCTGCACGTGTTCGCCTTCGGCGCGCAGGCCTTCGCGGCTGGTGGCCAGGATGTGCAGGTGAGGGGCGCCGCGCAGCAGGGTTTCGCTGAGCAGGGCGATGGCGTCGATCAGGTGCTCGCAGTTGTCGATCACCAGCAGCAGATGCCGCTCCTTGAGCTGCCGGGCGATGGCGTCCAGCGGATCACCGTCCTGCAGTGGCAGGTCGAGCAATGCGCGCAGGTTGGGGGCGATCATGGCCGCGTCGTTGAGCGATGCCAGATCCAGCAGATGAGTGCCGTCACGGTATTGGCCGATCAGCCGTTCAGCGACCCGCAGGGCAACGGTGGTCTTGCCGATGCCGCCGGTACCGACCAGGGTAATGAAGCGTTTTCGCGGTAGCTGGCCCACCAGGTTTTCCACCAGGGCCTGGCGTCCGATCATGCGCGTGCGTTGCAGCGGCAGGTTGCGCGTCAAAGACGGATGAGGGATGTGCGCCCATTGGTCGAGCGGTTCGAATGACAGCGGCGCGACAAAACTGTAGCCGCGCTGCGCCACGGTGACGATGTAGCGCTGCCCGGCCTGGCCATCCCCGAGGGCCTTGCGCAGTGCCGCGACGTGTACGCGCAGGTTGGTGTCTTCCACCACGCTCCTGGGCCAGACCCGGGCGATCAGTTGCTGCTTGCTCACCACCTCGCCAGCGTGCTCGAGCAGCACCAGCAGAATCTCCACGGCCCGCCTGCCCAGGCGCAACGGTTGCCCACCCTCGAGCACCAGGCGCTGGCGAGGATGGACCCGGTAAGGGCCGAAATGCACCGTCTGTTCGACGGGCAGGCTGAGGTATTGGCTCATGTTGCTCTCAATGTTCTGGTCCCGGTGCCTGGGCTTTACCCGAGCATATTCCTCAGGTTTTGTGTCAAGCGCAACGGCGCAGGCTCTACTCCCAGCCTTCCAGACGCCGAACCTGTGGCGAGGGAGCTTGCTCCCGCTGGGCTTCTGTAGGAGCTGGCGAAGCCTGCGATCTTTTGATCTTGATCTTGATCTTTCGCTCTCGATTCAATTGTCTGGAACAAGATCGCAGCCTCGTTGCACTCGACAGCTCCTACACAGCTCCTACGGGTGCAGCCCAGCGGGAGCAAGCTCCCTCGCCACAAAAGCAGGCTTTTAACACGCCGGTTCCGAAAAAATTAACAACGTTTAACTCACGCAGGTGCCCCCCGTGGCCGGACCATAAAGCGATCCACCCACCTCAAGGAGTCACGTCATGAGCACCTTCATTACCCGCGACGGCACCGAGATTTACTACAAGGACTGGGGCAGTGGTCAACCGGTGGTCTTCAGCCACGGCTGGCCGCTGAACTCGGACAGTTGGGAAGCGCAGATGATGTTCCTGGCGTCCAATGGCTACCGGGTGATCGCCCATGACCGTCGTGGGCACGGGCGCTCCAGCCAGCCCTGGGACGGCAACGACATGGACACCTACGCCGATGACCTGGCCGAGCTGATCGAGCGGCTGGACTTGAAGGACGCGGTGTTGCTCGGCTTCTCCACGGGCGGTGGCGAAGTGGCGCGCTACATCGGCCGCCATGGCGCTGCCCGTGTCGCCAAGCTCGGCCTGATTTCGGCGGTGACGCCGCTGATGCTCAAGACCCCGGCCAACCCCGGCGGTCTGCCTGTGGAAGTGTTCGACGGTTTCCGCCAGGCCTCCCTGGCCGACCGTTCTCAGCTATACAAAGATGTGGCCAGCGCGTTTTTCGGTGCCAACCGTCCGGGCGCCAAAGTCTCCCAAGGCATGATCGACTGGTTCTGGATGCAGGGCATGCTCGCCGGCCACAAGAACACCTATGACTGCATCAAGGCGTTCTCGGAGACCGATCTTTCCGAAGACCTGCGCAACATCGACGTGCCGACCCTGGTGGTGCATGGCGATGACGACCAGATGGTCCCCATCGAAGCTGCCGGCATTGCCGCCGCCAAGTTGCTCAAGCACTCGCAGTTGCTGGTCTACCCCGGCGCCCCCCACGGCCTGACCGACACCCACAAGGACCGCCTGAACGCGGACCTGCTGGCATTCATCCAGGGTTGATCAAGCCATAAACCTGTGGGAGCGAGCTTGCTCGCGATGGCGTCATTACATTCAACATCGATGCAAGCTGACCCATCGCTATCGTCGGAACGCCGCCCGGAGCAAGCTCGCTCCCACAGTTAAAACGGGACCTCACACCCATGAACCGCAACGATTTACGCCGTCTCGACATGAACCTGCTGGTGATCTTCGAGGCGCTGATGTTCGAGAAAAACCTGACCCGCGTCGCCGAAAAGCTGTTCATGGGCCAGCCGGCGGTGAGCGCGGCGCTGGGGCGGCTGCGGGATCTGTTCGATGATCCGTTGCTGATCCGCCACGGTCGCGGCATGGAGCCGACGCCGCGGGCCCTGGCGATCCTGCAAGAGCTGCAACCGGCCATGGACACCATCTCTGGCGCGGTCAGCCGGGCCAAGGCGTTCGATCCGTCCACCAGTTGCGACGTGTTTCGCATCGGTCTGTCCGACGACGCTGAATTCGGCCTGTTTCCACCGTTGCTGAGCCAACTGCGCGAAGAAGCGCCGGGGATCATCGTGGTGGTGCGCCGGGCCAATTTCCTGCTGATGTCGTCGCTGCTGGCCAGCGGTGAAATCAGCGTCGGTGTCAGCTACACCACCGATCTGCCGGCCAATGCCAAGCGCAAGAAACTGCGGGACATTCCTTGCAAAGTCTTGCGTGGCGACAAGCGCCCGGGGCCTTTGACCCTGGATGAATACTGTTCGCGGCCCCACGCCATGGTTTCGTTTTCGGGCGACCTGAGCGGCAACATCGACCTGGACCTGGCCCGCATCGGCCGGACCCGCAAAGTGGTGCTGGCGGTGCCGCAATTCAGTGGGCTGCGGGCCTTGCTGGCCGGCACCGAGTTGATCGCCACCGTGCCCGACTATGCCGCCTGCGCGCTGGTGGAAGGCTGCGCGCTGCGCGCCGAGGACCCGCCGTTCGATATCAATGCCGCCGAGCTGTCGATGGTCTGGAGCGGGGTGCATGACAACGACCCGGCCGAGCGCTGGCTGCGTTCGCGCATTGCCAGTCACATGTCCCAACCGCTGCCAGCGGCGGCCTCGATCACTGCGGACGGAGCCCACCGATGAACATGACCGATGAGCGCCCGCTGCAGGATCTGGGCTTGTTGTTCCTGCGCTTGAGCGGCGGACTATTTCTGCTGTGGGTCCATGGGCTGCCGAAGCTGTTGCACTACAGCGTCGAGCTGACCCGCATCGAAGACCCGTTTCACCTTGGCGCAGCACCGACCCTGATCCTGGCGATTTTCGCCGAGGTGCTGTGTCCGCTGCTGATCATGGCCGGTGTGTTGGTGCGCCTGGCGTGCCTGCCGATCCTGTTGCTCCTGGCGGTGGCGCTGCTGCTGGTGCACCCGCAATGGAGCCTTGAAGAAGGCCAGTTCGGCTGGCTGCTGCTGATCATATTTACCAGTGTGTTTATCGCCGGGCCCGGACGCCTGGCAATCAATACGCGTTTTGTTGGAGTGCTTCGCCATGTCTGAGTCTCAAACCGTTGAATCCACCGCGAGCCCGGCCAGGCCCGGCTTCGATGAAATCGTGACCCTGGTGGTCAAGCACCGGATCAAGGTTGGCCAGGAGGCTGCCTACGAGGCCTGGTTGCGTCGCACGGTGCGCGTGGCCGGCCAGTGGCCGGGTCATTTGGGGGTGGATGTAGTGAGGGGCAAGCAGGGCGGGCTAGCGTTGTTCACTTGCGTGCTGCGTTTCTGTTCCACCGAGGCCATGCAGCGCTGGTTGGACTCGCCCGAGCGCCGCGAGCTGGTGGAGGAGGCCCTGCCGTTGCTGGCCGACGGTGACCAGACCGAAGTCGGGTCGCACAAGGAATTCTGGTTCACCCCGCTGGCCGATGCGGCCACACCGCCGCCGCGCTGGAAGCAGGCCGTCGTGACGCTGCTGGTCATCCTGCCGCATACCTTGCTGGTGCCGCTGATCTGGGGGCCGTTGCTGCAACTCAACAGTTTTCTTTCCAACTACGTGGTGGCCACGTTCCTGATCACCCTGACCATCGTGCTTTCGGTGGTGTACGTGTGCATGCCGCTGGCGACCCGTTTGTTCGCGCCGTGGCTTGAGGACTCGAAAGCTCACGTGCACCTGGAGCCCTAAGCAGCTCCGATGCTTTTGTGACAAGCACTGTGTGGCGAGGGAGCTTGCTCCCGCTGGACGCGTAGCGTCCGCTCTTTTTGGGGCCGCTTCGCAGCCCAGCGGGAGCAAGCTCCCTCGCCACGGATTTGCCCGCATATCCATTGTTGAAGGAAAAACCGATGAACGCCGATCTGATTCTGTTCAATGGCCAGTTCCATACCGTCGACCGTGAAAAGCCCCGCGCCAGCGCGGTTGCCATCAGCCAGGGCCGCTTCGTCGCGGTCGGCACCGACGCCGAGGCCATGGCCTTGCGTGGTAGCGGCACCCAGGTCATCGACCTCAAGGGCCGCACCGTCATTCCCGGGCTCAACGACTCGCACTTGCACCTGATCCGCGGCGGCCTGAACTACAACCTGGAGCTGCGCTGGGAAGGCGTGCCATCCCTGGCCGATGCCTTGCGCATGCTCAAGGACCAGGCCGACCGCACGCCAACGCCACAATGGGTACGCGTGGTGGGTGGCTGGAACGAATTCCAGTTCGCCGAAAAACGCATGCCGACCCTGGAAGAGCTCAACCAGGCCGCTCCCGATACGCCGGTGTTCGTGCTGCACCTGTATGACCGTGCCTTGCTCAACCGTGCCGCGCTGCGGGTGGCCGGCTACACCCGTGACACGCCGAACCCGCCGGGTGGCGAGATCGTGCGTGACAGCAAGGGCGAGCCCACCGGCATGCTGGTGGCGCGGCCCAACGCGATGATCCTTTACTCGACGCTGGCGAAAGGGCCGAAACTGCCGCTGGAGTACCAGGTCAACTCCACTCGCCAGTTCATGCGTGAACTCAATCGCCTGGGCCTGACCAGTGCCATCGATGCTGGCGGCGGCTTCCAGAATTACCCGGACGACTATGCGGTGATCGAGCAGTTGGCCCGTGAGCAGCAGTTGACGGTGCGCATCGCCTACAACCTGTTCACCCAGAAGCCCAAGGAAGAACTCAGCGACTTCAAGAACTGGACCGGCAGCGTCAAGTTGCACCAGGGCGATGACTTCCTGCGGCACAACGGCGCCGGGGAAATGCTGGTGTTCTCGGCGGCGGATTTCGAGGACTTCCTCGAGCCGCGCCCGGACCTGCCTCCGGGCATGGAGCAAGACCTGGAACCGGTGGTCCGGCACCTGGTGGAGCAGCGCTGGCCGTTCCGCCTGCATGCCACCTACGACGAATCCATCAGCCGCATGCTCGATGTGTTCGAAAAGGTCAACCGCGACATTCCGTTCAACGGCCTGCCCTGGTTTTTCGACCACGCCGAGACCATCACGCCGAAGAACATCGAGCGCGTACGGGCGTTGGGCGGCGGGATTGCGATCCAGGATCGCATGGCCTTCCAGGGTGAATACTTCGTCGACCGCTACGGCGCCAAGGCCGCCGAAGCCACGCCGCCGATCAAGCGCATGTTGGCTGAAGGCGTGCCGGTGGGCGCTGGCACCGACGCCACCCGCGTCTCCAGCTACAACCCGTGGACCTCGTTGTATTGGATGGTCAGCGGGCGCACGGTCGGCGGCCTGTCGTTGCACGAAGAGGGCTTGCCGCGCCTGACCGCGTTGGAACTGTTCACCCACGGCAGTGCCTGGTTCTCGTCGGAGCAGGGCAAGAAAGGCCAGATCAAGGTTGGTCAACTGGCAGACCTGGCGGCCCTGAGCGCGGACTTTTTCAGCGTCGAGGAAGAAGCCATCAAGTGGATCGAGTCGGTGCTGACCGTGGTCGACGGCAAGGTGGTGTATGCCGCCGGCGACTTCGAGAAACTCGGGCCGGCCAGCGTTCCGGTGCTGCCCGACTGGTCGCCGGTGGTCAAGGTCCCGGGCCACTGGCGCCCGGCGTCACCGTTGCAGGCCCAGATCCACCAGTGCAGCGGTCCGTGCACGGTGCACTCCCACAGCCATGAACGGGCGCGGTTGTCGAACGTCCCGGTCAGCGATTTCCAAGGCTTCTGGGGCGCGTTTGGCTGTTCCTGCTTTGCCTTTTGACTAACACGCGGATTTCCCCTTGTGGGAGCGAGCTTGCTCGCGAAGACGTCGGCACACCCGACATCGCCGCAAGCTGACACTCCGCTATCGCGAGCAAGCTCGCTCCCACAGGGTTTTGTCACAAACCATCCAAAGGAGTCATCCCATGAGCAACGTTCCCGCCTACAACCGTCTGAACAAAGACGACGCGGTCGTCCTGCTGGTCGATCACCAGACCGGCCTGATTTCCCTGGTCCAGGACTTCTCGCCCAACGAGTTCAAGAACAACGTGCTGGCCTTGGCTGACCTGGCGAAGTTCTTCGGGCTGCCGACCATCCTGACCACCAGCTTCGAACAAGGCCCCAACGGCCCGATCGTGCCGGAGCTCAAGGAAATGTTCCCGGACGCGCCGTACATCCCGCGTCCAGGCCAGATCAATGCCTGGGACAACGAAGATTTCGTCAAGGCGATCAAGGCCACCGGCCGCAAGCAACTGATCATCGCTGGCGTGGTCACCGATGTCTGCGTGGCGTTCCCGACCCTGTCGGCGCTGGCTGAAGGGTTCGACGTGTTCGTCGTGACCGACGCCTCGGGTACGTTCAACGAAACCGTGCAACAGGCCGCCTGGGTACGCATGACCGCTGCCGGCGCGCAGATGATGAACTGGTTCTCGGTGGCCTGTGAGCTGCACCGCGACTGGCGCAACGACATCGAAGGCCTGGGCAACCTGCTGTCCCAGCGCATTCCGAACTACCGCAACCTGATGAACAGCTACTCGGCCCTGACGGCCAAGTAAGCGGTCCATGCTGAATGACGCCCGCCTTGTGCGGGCGTTTTTGTGTCTGGCGTTAACGCCTCGCAAGTTGTGCCGACGCTATCGCGAGCAAGCTCGCTCCCACAGGGGATCCTGGTGATTACAAGAACCCTGTGGGAGCGAGCTTGCTCGCGATAGCGTCGGCACATTCAACAGCTAGGCAATCTGACTCACCAAGACCACAATGCCCAGCCAAACCCCTCGGACTGTCCACCCCTGGAATGACAATGAACCCCTTCGAAGAAATGCGCATCTTTGCCCAGGTCATGGAGTCGGGCAGTTTCACCGCCGCGGCGGAAAAACTGGGGCTGTCCAAGCAGTTCGTCAGCCGCAAGCTGATGGAACTGGAACAACGCCTGGGTGTGCGTCTGCTCAATCGCTCGACCCGGCGGCTGGACGTCACGCCGCTGGGCCAGCGCTATTACGAAGCGGCGCTGCGCCTGCTCAATGAAGTCGAACAGGTGGAGCAGGGCATCAGCGGCCAGACCAGCGAGCCCCGCGGCACCATTCGCCTCAGCGCACCGCTGTCCTTCGCCGTGGCGCACCTGGGCAGCTTGCTGCCGCTGTTTTTGCAGCGCTATCCGGGTGTCAGCGTCGAGGTGGACTTGAGCGACCGCTCGGTGGATCTGCTGGGAGAGGGCTACGACCTGGCGCTGCGCATCGGCGTGTTGGAGGATTCGACGCTGATTGCCCGGCGCATCGCGACCATCGAGCGGGTGTACTGCGCCAGCCCGACCTACCTGGCGCAAAAAGGCACACCCGCGCGGCCTGAAGACCTGCGCAATCACGACTGCTTGCCCTATGGTCACAGCCGTCAGGTGCAGTGGCGTTTCGTGGGGGCCGGCAAACCGCTGACCCTGGAGGTTACGGGACGCATGCGCGCCAATAACGGGGATTTGCTCAGGGACGCGGCCATCGCCGGCATGGGCATCACCTATCTGCCCGCTTTCATCCTCGGCGATGCGTTGAAGGATGGGCGGCTGATCAAGGTCCTGGAAGGCTTCGAGACCGAACCGCTGGCGCTGTCGGCGGTATATCCCCAGCATCGGCAAAGTGCACGCCCGGTGCAGGCGTTGGTGGAATTCTTGCGTGAACAAATGCAATAAAGCGCCGCAACGCATTCAGCCGTCACATGACGGCTGAAGCATCTACGGCGCTTTGATCAGGCGGCGAGGTTGGCGCTGCTCAGTTCTTTTTTGTACTGCGCTTTCATGGTTTCCATGTCTGCACCCAAGGCATCGAGTTTGGCCTTGCCCAGCAGTTTTTTCGCGTGGGGGAACATTTCCTTTTCTTCTTCCTCGATGTGGTGCTCAAGCAGTTCCTTGACCACTTTCACTCGACCGGCGAATTCCGGCTGGGTTGGATCGGTGGCTTTCAGGTCCGGCAGCACCAGCGAGTCGACGGTACGGTGTTCTTCCTTGGCCTCGTAATACATTTCGGCCTCGTCCTTGCCACCAGCCTGCTTGAAAGCCGGATAAAGAATTTCTTCTTCCAGGCGGGTGTGGATGGAAATTTCCATTTCCAGTTTCGCCAACAGGTCGGTACGTTTTTTCACGGCGCGTTCGGTCGACTCGCTCAGTTGAGTCAGGATGGCTTTGACGCGTTCGTGGTCGGCTTTCAACAGATCGATGGCATTCATAGGTAGCTCCTCGGCAATACACGGATGCGGGCAGGCTTCGAGCGCCAACGCCGCGTAGGAGCTGAATTGCATCAGCTGTGCCAGCCGAAGATCGATTTAAAACCCTTTAAAAACAATAGGTTGCAAGGCTAATAATTTCGGGGGTCGTGCAAGCTGCATGAGCGGGGTGCAAAACGCGTTGCACTTTGCGCTGGTGGCTAGACATTTTCGATCCGTTCTCGGACCCGGCTGGCGAGTGCCAGGCAGGACGTCAGCCCGGGCGACTCGATCCCGAGCAGGTTGATCAACCCTGGCACCCGGTGTTCGGCCTCGCTGCTGATGACAAAGTCGCGGGCCGGTTCGCCGGGGGCGGAGATCTTCGGGCGGATGCCGCTGTAGGCCGGTTGCAGGCTCTGGTCCGGCAGGCCCGGCCAATAATTGCGGATCGCCGGGTAAAACGCTTCGGCCCGGGCCGGATCCACTCGGTAGTCCTCGCACTCGACCCACTCGGTGTCCGGCCCGAAACGCGCCTGGCCGGCCAGGTCCAGCGTCATGTGGATGCCCAGGCCGGCTGCTTCCGGGGCGGGATAGACCAAGTGCCGGAACGGTGCCCGCCCGGTGAGGCTGAAATAGTTGCCTTTGCACAAAAAGTCTTCGGGCACCGATTGCATCTCCAGGCCTTCGATGCGGCGGGCGAGGGCGGGTGCCTGGAGGCCGGCGGCGTTGATCAGCAGGCGACAGGACAGGGTCATCTGCGCCGTGCCGCCCAATTCCAGCATGAACCCCCCAGTGATGACGCGAGCGCCCAGTAACGGCGTGTGGAAAGCAATATTCGCCTCGGCCGCTTCGGCGTCACCCAGCAAGGCCAGCATCAGAGCGTGGGAATCGACGATACCGGTGGAAGGCGAATACAGCGCCGCGACACAGGCCAGGGCCGGTTCCAAAGCCTGCGCCTGTTCCTGGTCGAGCAGGCGCAGGTCGTCCACGCCGTTCATCAAGCCCCGCTCAAGCAATGTCTCGAGTCCGGCCACCTGCGGCTGATCCGTGGCAACGATCAACTTGCCGAGCCGGCGGGTGGCGACGCCATGGCTTTCACAATAGGTGTACAGCCGGTGCCGGCCTTCGACGCACAGCTGCGCCTTGAGACTGCCCGGCGGATAATAGATGCCCGCGTGGATGACTTCGGAGTTGCGCGAACTGATGCCCATGCCGATGGCTTCGGCGGCTTCGATCAGCAACACTTCATGACCGGCTCGGGCCATTTCCCGTGCCACGGCAAGGCCAACGACGCCTGCGCCGACCACCACGCATTCGATATCGACGCTCATCCCTGCCGGTCGTCGAATGAAAAAAGATTCTGCGTGATGGCAGTCAGTCCGCTCGAGCCCAAGTCATCGATCCTCACGTGTGTGCCACAGGCGTAGCAGGTAAAGGGTGGAACCGGCTATTCCATAGCGCATTTCGTAGCGCCCCACTTGGATTCTGCGTACGTCTCGAGGTTCGAACTCTTCCAGGCGTTCACCAATGCGCGGGTTGGCCAGCAGAGAGGTTGGCGCGGCCGTGAGTTGTTGCACTGTTCGCGCGGCCGCGGGTTGATTCACCGACGCCAGAAATTCATAAAGTCGAGCAATGTCGGAAAGCGCCTTGCTGGTCCACTTCAACTCCATCAGCGCGGTACCGGCAACGGGGCGTCGGTGCTGAGACTATCGGCCCAAGCCTGGACAGCCTGGTGGTCAATCACTCGGCCAGCGTCAACATCGGCCAAGGCCTCATGGGTCAGGCGGCTTCGCTCCTCCTCCTGCTCGATCCAGGCAGATAGCGCTTGTTTGACGATCCAGTTTCTGGAGCGCTCAAGGCGCTCGGCCATCAGGTCGACTTTTTCGGCCAGGTGCACCGGAACGTGAGCTGTGACCGACCGGGTTTTCGCGGTGGTTGTCATGGTGGATTTCTCTTAGGCAATTGGCAGTACAAGCCAGTCTTCTGAGCAACCGCTTCCGGGGCTACTTACTATCGGTGAATAGTACTGAATATTTATTCAGCGAAATGATTAAGAATGAATCATTTTGAATAATGTTGTAGCGTCAAGCACTCCGTTCGTAACAGCTCCGGATACTCAAAAGCATGTCGGAACATGCGCAGGTAGTGCAAAGCCGCCTCGAGATTGACTTGTCTGGCCATCCTCAGCACTATCCGACCATGATTTACATACGCCGAATGAACATGATGTGTTCCTCCATGACCGCCTCTGGCGGGCCATGAGGTCATGCGTGCATAGAATTTGACGTGTTACCCCCAAGCCCCGCCAGAGATGGACGGGGCTTTTCAGTTCTCCGTCCGAACATGGCTGACGGAGAATGAAATGTTCGAGATTAGACGAGCCAGCCACAGCGATTCCCAGACAGCATTCGACATTCGCCTTCTAGCGATCCGGCATCAATGCATCGGCGCCTATACCCAGGCGCAGCTATTAGCCTGGACAGCTGGTACGGCCGAGGATGGCTATGACACGCTGATGGAGAAGCACTTCTATCTGGGCTGTATTGACGGAGAGCCGGTGGCGACAGGAATGCTTGACCTGGAGAACAGCGAAATCGGCGCGATCTTTGTGCATCCTGACTTTATGCAGCGCGGTATTGGCAGGAGAGTCCTGGATCACCTCGAATGCCTGGCGCGGGAGTTGGGCCTGGAGGAAGTCAAGCTTGATGCGACTTTGAATGCGGCTGACTTTTACCGACGCTGCGGTTTCGTGGGTGAGGTACCTGCGATCTACCATTCCCCTTCGGGGCTTCAACTGGCGTGTGTTCCGATGGTGAAGGGGCTTTTATAGTGCAGGTTTGATTTGATCGCTCACGCTCTCAGCCTTGGGGGCTGGTAGCCAGAGGCCAACCGACACGCGCTGCACGCAGGAGGCTGGCTTTAACGACCATGCGGTGAAAGGGCGCAATAACGAAGATGTAGGCCCGGCCTAGACGGTTGTGGCACTGGACCACGGTTGAAAAGACCAGTTGGCGACTGCCTTCTGGCTCTGCCTCTTCAGAACACAGGATCGATATCCGGAAGTCGAGGTGCTTGTCGTCCTCTCCCAACACGATTTCAGTCTGGTTCGTGCTGTAGACCTTGAAGATCTGAATCCGATGAGCAAGTGTCGCCAGATGTCTGGCTGTCTTGAGACCAAAACAGGCAACGACAGTGTCTCGGACTTTCATGAGCCATCCGATCCAGGATGGCTGGTGGGAAAGGATGAATCGCGCAAGCAAGTCTGGGTCGCTGGATGTGCCCGCAGGTAGCCGAATCGCAAAAGCGTCCGCCAGGTTCGTCGACTTGTAAAGGTGAGTGATGCCGGACCTCGAGGGGACCGGCACGGGCGTAATGAGCTCAAATTCTCGGGGCATCGGGGATCTCTTCCTGAGTTCTAACTACCAATTGGATGACATGCCATGTCGCGTTTCTTGTTGGGCGGCGCCAACTTCTCCTTGTCGGATACTGAGCCCGATCAGCACATCGTACAGCGCTTGCTGTCCAGCCGGCAGAACAGGGAGCAACGTCGCACGGCGCTTGTCGGCATCGAACCAGGATTCAACCAACCATCCCACCAGATAGAGCGCCGAAAGGCATCCGCCAGCAGTTGCGACGTTGCCCTGGCATACAAGAGGCTGGTCCACGGGCTCAAGTCCCAGCGCTTGCAAGCCCGATCGTGCATCCGGGTGTGTTGTTGCCTGGCCGCGGAGCAGCCCAAGCCGTTGAAGAATGAAAGCGCCGGCGCATATGGAGCCGATTCGCTGGCGTCTGGCGTCAAGTTCAAACGACGGCAGGAAATCCGGGGCGGCCAGTGCAGCGGGTATCCCTTCCTTGCCGCTGACGAACAATACCGCGTCGGCACTGTTGGCCTCTGAAAGTGGACCGTGTACCGAAACAGGCAGGCCGTGCGCCGATCGTACGACAGGGCTGGAACCCAATATTCGGACGTGCCAGTCCTCAGTGTTGCGGCCTAAGATGTCCCACATCAGGAATAGGTCGATATCAGTGAATTGGTCGAAAGCAACCAGAACGATTTTCTTCAAGGCGAACTCCATGAAAAGTGCTGGCGTGCAGAACGCAACGGCCATCTTTGCGGGTGTTCGCAGCGTATCGATCGGTTACGCACCAAACACAGTCTGTATGGTGCTAAATAGGGAGCGAAATGATCGGTGAGAAAGCTAACTCGTAACCATTGGATCGCGGCTGGTTTTGAGGCCCTCGACCAAATAGGGCATACCGGCGTTTCGGCCGAGAGTCTATCGCGCCGATTGAATGTGACCCGCGGATCGTTCTATCACCATTTCCGCAATCGTGAAGATTTTGTCCGCACCCTGCTGGCCGCCTGGGAAGAAGACTACACGGAGCGCATGCTCGCTTATGCGGGGCAGGGCAGTAGCGCGGGCGAAATCCTGAAACGCTATTTGAGTATTGCCGCTGGGAAACAACCTGGGCGGGAAGTTTCCATCCGAGCCTGGTCGCTGCACGATCCGTTGGTAGGCGAGTTTCAGCAGCGTGTTGACACGAGACGACTGGATTTCGCGATACGGACGTGCCGCCGCTTGGTCCCTATGCCAGGCGAAGCAGAAGTGATTGGTCAGGTGGCCCATCTGTGCCTGATTGGCGGTCAACAGGCTGGGCTGCGGCGTGATGCCGCTCGCTTCAACCGTTTCCTGCATGGAGCCTTTTCACTTTTCGAAGGGGCGCTTGCACCGTGGCGGGCTGGGTCATGAGCTAAATCGGGCAACACGCATAAAAAAACGGCACCCGAAGGTGCCGTTTCTGTTTTCTACGAGCTACCGCTACGCGATCAGCCCGTCAAGCCAGCCTGCTGAACCAGGGTCAGCAACGGCTGCGGGTACACACCGAGGAAGAACGCCAGTGCGGCGATGGCCAGCAGCATCACGCCGCCTGCCTTCTGTTCCCAGTGCAACTCGGCGTCGTGGCGACGCAGGTTCGGTTCCATCAGGTACAGGGTGACCATGACGCGCAGGTAGTAGAACACGCCGATGGCACTGCCCAGCACCAGGGAGCCGACCAGCCACCATTGGTGAGCCTCGACGCCGGTGGCGATGATGTAGAACTTGCCGATGAAGCCGGCGGTCAGCGGGATGCCCGCCAGGGACAGCATCATCACGGTCAGCACGGCGGTCAGGTACGGACGGCGCCAGAACAGGCCGCGGTATTCGTACAGGGCGTCGGCGTCGCGGCCGTTGTACGGCGAGGACATCAGGGTGATCACGCCGAACGCACCGAGGCTGGTGATCACGTAGGTGACCAGGTACACGCCGATGGCTTCCATGGCCAGGCCCTTGCTGGCGATCAGGGCGATCAGCAGGTAGCCGAAGTGGGCGATGGACGAATAACCCAGCAGACGCTTGAGGTTGCTCTGGGTCAGTGCCAGCAGGTTACCGAACAGGATCGACGCGATGGCGATGATGGTCAGTACGTTGCTCAGCACACCGCTGCTGGCCACTGGCGAGATCTGGAACAGACGCACCATGACCGCGAACACTGCCACTTTCGACGCGGTGGCCAGGAACGCCGCCACTGGCGCCGGGGCGCCTTCGTAGACGTCCGGGGTCCAGAGGTGGAACGGTACCAGCGACAGTTTGAACGCCAGGCCGATCAGCATCATGCCCAGGCCCAGTTGCGCGATCGGGCTAGGCAGGCCGGTGGCCGCCAGGGCCTGGCCAATGCCGACGAAGCTCAGGGTGCCGGCTTCGGCGTAGAGCAGGGCCATGCCGAACAACAGGAACGCGGAACCGGCCGCCGACAGCACCATGTACTTGATGCCGGCTTCCAGGGAGCGCTTGTTGAAGAAGGCGTAGGCCACTAGGCCGTAGACCGGTACCGAGAGCAGTTCCAGGCCGATGAACAGGCTGGCCAGGTGCTGCGCGCTGACCAGGACCAGGCCACCGGCGGCGGCCATCAGGATCAGCAGGTACAGTTCTTCGCGGTTGCCCGGGTAACCCGAACCGCCATCGCCGAGGTAGGCGTGGGCGAGGGTGACGCAGGCCAGGGTGGCGACCAGGATCAACGCCATGTAGAGGCAGGCGAAGCTGTCGATCTGTATCAGCGGGGTGACCGCCAGGGGCGCGACTTTCAGGGCCGGCAGGATCGACAGCAAGGCCAGGTTCAGCCCCGCCACCGACAGCAGGAAGGTCTGTGAGTGATTGCGCCGCCAGGCGATCGCCAGCATCACCACGATGATCGTGGCGCTGGTGATCAACAGCGGCGCAAGCGCGATAAAGTGTTGAATCGTGAATTCCATAGCGCTCTTACCGGGCCGAAGCGAGTTGAGAGAAGGCGGTGCCGAGCCACTGCTGCACGCCATGCATCGTGGCGGCAGAGGTGTCGAGGAACGGTTGCGGGGAAACGCCGAGGTAAACCAGCAGCACCGCAAGGCCAAGCACCATGATCAGTTCGCGACCGTCCATGCCACGCAGCACTTCGTCCGACTTGGTCGGGCCGAAGTAGGCACGGTGGATCATGATCAGCGAGTAGACCGAACCGAACACCAGGCCGGAAGTGGCGATGGCGGTGATCCACGGTGCACTGACGAACGAACCGATCAGGATCAGGAACTCGCCGACAAAGTTGCCGGTGCCCGGCAGGCCCAGGGAAGCGGCCGCGAAGAACAGGCTGATGGCCGGCAGGTAGGCGATGCGCGACCACAGGCCACCCATCTCACGCATGTCCCGGGTATGCAGACGCTCGTACAACTGGCCGCTGAGGATAAACAGCGCTGCCGCCGACAGGCCGTGAGCCAGCATCTGGATCACCGCGCCTTGCAGGGCGAGCTGGCTGCCGGAGTAGATCCCGATCAGCACGAAGCCCATGTGCGAAACGCTGGAAAACGCAATCAGGCGCTTGATGTCGGTCTGGGCGAACGCCAGGAACGCACCGTAGAAAATCCCGATCAGGCCCAGGGTCATGGCAATCGGCGCGAACTCGGCCGACGCATTGGGGAACAGCGGCAGGGCAAAGCGCAGCAGGCCGTAGGCCGCGGTCTTGAGCAAGATACCCGCCAGGTCCACGGAACCTGCGGTCGGCGCCTGGGCGTGGGCGTCCGGCAGCCAGGAGTGGAACGGCACCACTGGCAGCTTCACCGCGAAGGCGATGAAGAAGCCGAGCATCAGCACGTACTCGGTGGTCTTGGACATCTGCACTTTCAACAGGTCGGCGTAGTTGAAGGTAATCACGCCGGTGTTGTTGAAGTTGACCAGCACCAGGCCAAGGATCGCCACCAACATGATCAGGCCGGAAGCCTGGGTGAAGATGAAGAACTTGGTCGCCGCGTAGATCCGGGTTTTCTTGCCGTCCGAAGAACTGTGACCCCAGAGCGCGATGAGGAAGTACATCGGCACCAGCATCATTTCCCAGAAGAAGAAGAACATGAACAGGTCCAGCGCCAGGAACACGCCGATGACGCCGCCCAGGATCCACATCAGGTTCAGGTGGAAGAAACCCACGTGACGCTGGATCTCTTTCCAGGAGCAGAGTACCGAGAGGATACCCAGCAGGCCGGTCAGCAGGATCATCAGCAGCGACAGGCCGTCGAGGGCCAGGTGCACGCTGATGCCGAAGCGCGCGATCCAGGCATGCTTGAATTCAAGCGCCCAGGTCGGATCGGCGCCAGGAGCCGGAGCAAATGAATAGTCGCCGGTCGCCCACAGCCAGAGGCCGAGCGCGAGTTCCAGGGACATGGTCAGCAGCGCAATCCAGCGCGGGAGCGTGGAGCTGGAGCGCTCCGCGATCCAGCACAGCAGGCCGCCGATGAAGGGGATCAGGATTAGCCAGGGCAGAATCATGACGGGCTCGTTTCCTTTCGCAAGTTCGCAAGGTTCATATCAGACCGCTACCAGCACGATGGCGCCGATAACCAGCACGGCGCCAGCCGCCATGGAAGCCGCATACCAACGCAGTTGACCGGTCTCGGTACGGCTCAGGGCAGTGTGGCCGCCCTTGGCCATGCGCGGGATCAGGCCAATGGTCTGGTCGAGCGGGTCTTTGCGCAGAATGTGGCTGATCGCAAGGTATGGCTTGACGAACAGTTTGTCGTAGATCCAGTCGAAGCCCCAGGCGGCGAACCACCAGGCCGAAAGGAATCGCCCGATGCCGCTGTTGGCGATCGCCGTGACGAAACGACGCTTGCCCAGGAACAGCAGGGCGGCCAGCAGGATACCCGACAGGGCAATGGCGCCCGAGGCGATTTCCAGGCTGTGCTTGGCTTCGCCGCCGGCATGGCCGACGCTTTGCGGCAACACATCGGCCAGAGGTGGGGTGATCATCGCGCCGACGAAGGTCGACAGCACGATCAGCACCGACAGTGGCAGCCAGTGAGCAATGCCGTGGCCGGCATGGGCTTCGGTCTTGGCTTCACCATGGAACGCGATGAAGATCAGGCGGAAGGTGTACAGCGAGGTCATGAACGCACCCACCAGGCCGGCATAGAGCAGCGCCTGGTTACCGCTGGCGAACGCTTCCCAGAGGATCTCGTCCTTGGAGTAGAAACCGGCGGTGACCAGTGGCAGGGCCGCCAGGGCCGCGCCGCCAACGATGAAGCTGGCATAGGCCAACGGCAGTTTTTTCCACAGGCCGCCCATCTTGAAGATGTTCTGCTCGTGGTGGCAGGCAACGATCACCGCACCGGAAGCAAGGAACAGCAGCGCCTTGAAGAAGGCGTGGGTCATCAGGTGGAAGATCGCGCCCTCCCAGGCACCGACGCCCAGGGCCAGGAACATGTAGCCGATCTGGCTCATGGTCGAGTAGGCGAGGATGCGCTTGATGTCGGTTTGTACCAGGGCGGCAAAACCGGCCAGTACCAGGGTCACGCCGCCGACGATGCCGACCAGGTGCAGGATGTCCGGCGCCAGGGCGAACAGGCCGTGGGTACGGGCGATCAGGTAGACGCCCGCCGTTACCATGGTCGCGGCGTGGATCAGTGCCGAGACCGGGGTAGGGCCGGCCATCGCGTCCGCCAACCAGGTTTGCAGCGGCAGTTGCGCGGATTTACCAACGGCGCCGCCCAGCAGCATCAGGGTCGCCAGGACGATCCAGAAGTCACCGACCTTGAAGTGCTCGGGTGCCTTGACCAACAGTTCCTGGATGTTCAGCGTGCCCAGTTGCTGGAACAGGATGAACAGGCCGATGGCCATGAACACGTCGCCGATCCGGGTGACGATGAACGCCTTGAGTGCGGCATTCCCGTTGTTGCGGTTGCTGTAGTAGAAACCGATCAACAGGTACGAGCACAGGCCCACGCCTTCCCAGCCGAAGTACAGGAACAACAGGTTATCGCCGAGCACCAGGAACAGCATGCTGGCGATGAACAGGTTGGTGTAGGCGAAGAAGCGCGAGTAACCGGCTTCACCGCGCATGTACCAGGAGGCGAACAGGTGGATCAGGAAACCCACGCCGACCACCACGCCGAGCATGGTGATGGACAGGCCGTCCAGGTAGAGGGCGAAGTTCGGCGTGAAGCCTTCTACCGCCATCCAGCGCCACAGCACCTGCACATACACACCGCCTTCGGGCGGGGCGACGTTGAATTGCCAGATCACGTAGGCCGTGACGATGGCAGACAGGCCGATGGAACCCACGCCAACCAGCGCCGAAAGGTTTTCCGACCAGCGTCCACGGGAGAACGACAGCAGCAGGAAACCAATGAGGGGGAATACGAAAGTCAGAAAGATCAGGTTCATCCGCGCATCTCGCTGGCAGCGTCGATATCGAGAGTGTGGAAGCGGCGATACAGCTGCAACAGGATCGCCAGGCCGATACTGGCCTCGGCGGCTGCCAGGCTGATCACCAGGATGAACATGATCTGTCCATCCGGCTGCGCCCAGCGAGCGCCCGCGACGATGAAAGCCAGGGCGGAGGCATTCATCATGACCTCCAGGCTCATCAGCACGAACAGAATGTTGCGGCGGACCATCAGGCCAACCAGACCGAGGCAGAACAGGATGCCGGCAACCGCCAGACCATGCTCGAGAGGGATAGCAGGCATGTGATTACTCCTTCGCCTCGTTACGGCCCAAATGGAACGCCGTGACGGCTGCGGCAAGCAGCAGCATCGAGGCGAGTTCGACCACCAGCAGGTACGGACCGAACAGGCTGATGCCCACGGCCTTGGCGTCTACGGTGGTGTGGCCGATGGCCTGGCCGCTCTGGTGAGCGAACAGCACATACAGCAGTTCACCCAGCAGCAGGGCGGACAGGATCACCGGTCCCGCCCAGATGCCGGGCTTGAGCCAGGAGCGTTCCTGCTGGACTGCTGCCGGGCCGAGGTTGAGCATCATCACCACGAACACGAACAGCACCATGATGGCGCCGGCGTAGGCGATCACTTCCAGGGCACCGGCGAACGGTGCACCGAGGGCGAAGAAGGTCATGGCCACGGCGATCAGCGAAATGATCAGGTAGAGCAGGGCGTGCACAGGGTTGGTGTTGGTGACCACACGAAGCGTGGACACCACCGCGATACCCGATGCGAAATAGAAAGCGAATTCCATCTTTCTTCCTTAAGGCAGCAAGCTCTTCACGTTGATCGGTTCGGCTTCGTTCTGCGCGGCGCCTTTTGGCTTACCGGCAATGGCCATACCTGCAACACGATAGAAGTTGTAATCAGGGTTTTTACCGGGACCGGAAATCAGCAGATCTTCTTTCTCGTACACCAGGTCCTGACGTTTGAACTCGGCCATTTCGAAATCCGGCGTGAGCTGGATCGCGGTGGTCGGGCAGGCTTCCTCGCAGAGGCCGCAGAAAATGCAGCGCGAGAAGTTGATGCGGAAGAAGTCCGGGTACCAGCGACCGTCTTCGGTTTCAGCTTTCTGCAGCGAGATGCAACCCACCGGGCACGCCACGGCGCACAGGTTGCAGGCCACGCAGCGCTCTTCGCCGTCGGGGTCGCGGGTCAGGACGATGCGGCCACGATAGCGCGGTGCCAGGTAGACCGGCTCTTCCGGGTATTGCAGGGTGTCACGCTTGCGAAAGCCATGGCCGAAGATCATGACCAGGCTTCGCAGTTGGGTACCGGTACCCTTAACGATGTCGCCAATATATTTGAACATGGGTCAAATCCTCACTGAACCGCGGCCGCAGGCGCGTTCATCAAAACGATCGCAGCGGTCACCAGCATGTTGATCAGGGTCAGCGGCAGGCAGAATTTCCAGCTGAAGTCCATCACCTGGTCGTAGCGTGGGCGCGGGATCGAGGCGCGCAGCAGGACGAACAGCATGATGAAGAACGCGGTCTTCAGGGCGAACCAGACGAAGGACAGTTGCGGCAGGATGTCGAACGGACCGTGCCAGCCACCGAAGAACAACGTTACCAGCAGCGCCGAGATCAGGATGATGCCGATGTATTCACCGACGAAGAACATGCCCCATTTCATGCCGGCATATTCAATGTGGTAACCGTCGGCCAGTTCCTGCTCCGCTTCCGGCTGGTCGAAGGGGTGACGGTGAGTCACGGCCACGCCAGCGATGAAGAAGGTACAGAAACCGAAGAACTGCGGAATGATGAACCACAGGTTCTGGGCCTGGTACTCGACGATGTCGCGCATGTTGAACGAGCCGGCCTGGATCACGATGCCCATCAGCGACAGGCCCATGAACACTTCGTAGGACACGGTCTGGGCCGAGGCCCGCAGGCTGCCCAGCAGGGCGAACTTGTTGTTGCTCGACCAGCCGGCGAACAGCACCGCATACACCGACAGGCCAGCCATGGCGAAGAAGAACAGCAGGCCGATGTTCAGGTCCGCCACACCCCAGGTCGGGGTGATCGGGATGATCGCGAAGGCGATCAACAAGGCGCTCATGGCGACCACCGGTGCCAGGGTGAAGATCACCTTGTCGGCAAACGGCGGCGTCCAGTCTTCCTTGAAGAACATCTTGATCATGTCGGCGGCGATCTGGAACATGCCGAACGGGCCGACGCGGTTCGGACCGTAGCGGTCCTGCCACCAGCCCAGCAGGCGACGTTCGACAAAGCTCAGCAACGCGCCGCAGACCACCACGGCCAGCAGGATCACGATGGCCTTGAGGACCGTCAGGATCACAGCGATCACTTCAGGGGTGAACCAGCTCATTGCGCTGCCTCCTGCAGACCGTCGACGGTTTTGCCGAAAATCGCTGGCGGGATGCCTGCCAGGCCGGCCGGCAGGGCCACCAGGCCGGCGCCCAGTTCTTCATTGATGCGCAGCGGCAGACGCAAGGTCTGGCCGGCCACGCTCAGGCTCAGCAGGGCACCGTCGTTGACGCCCAGGCGGTCGGCTTCGGACTTGGCCAGCGACACGTAGGCGGCCGGGATGCGTTCCTGCACCGGAGCGGCCTTGGAAGAGTTCTCTTCGCTGCCGAACAGGTGATGGAACGGCACGACCTGCCAGGTGCCCGGTGCCGGATTGAAGGCGCGCGGCACGCTGGCGAACCAGCTCAGGCCATCGCCCTGGCTTTCGATCAGGCGGGTGCCCGGGTCGCCTGCACGCAGGTGACCACCGACTTCGTCCTGGAACTTGTTCCAGGCTTGCGGCGAGTTCCAGCCCGGCGACCAGGCGAATGGCACCTGGGAACGCGGTTCGGTCGAGCCCGAGTAGCCTTCCATGGAGAACGAGAACGCGGTGTCGTTGTCCTGGGAGGTGCGCGGTTCGTGAACGCTGATGTCGGCGCGCATGGCGGTGCGACCGGAGTAGCGCAGCGGTTCGCGCGCCAGCTTCAGGCCTTTGATGCGGAACGAGGCGGACGGTGCGGCGTCGACGATGGCGGCCAGTTGCGGGCTGCTCGAAGCGACGGCGGCGGTAACGTGGTCCAGTTGCGTCCAGTCGATCGGCTGGTCCAGCAGGGTGGCGCGCAGGGCGTGCAGCCAGCGCCAGCCTTCATGAACCAGGATGCTGGCGTCCAGGTATTGCGGGTCGAAGACCTGGAAGAAGCGCTGGGCGCGACCTTCCTGGCTGACCAGCGTACCGTCGCCTTCGGCGAAGCTTGCCGCTGGCAGCACCAGGTGGGCGCGGTCGGTGGTGGCGGTTTTCTGATGGTCGGCGACGATCACAACCTTGGCTGCGTTCAGCGCGGCATCGACCTTGGCCTTGTCAGTGCGGGTGAACAGGTCGTTCTCCAGCACCACGATGGCGTCGGCGCTGCCGTCGATCACCGCTTGCAGGGCCGCGTCCACCGATTCGCCACCGAGCATGGCCAGGCCGAGGCTGTTGGCTTCCGGCACGATCAGGCTGATGGAACCGTTCTTCTCGCGCAGCTTCAAGGCTTTGGCGATGTTGGCCGCGGCTTCGATCAGCGCCTTGGAACCCAACGAGGTGCCGGCGATGATCAGTGGGCGCTTGGCCGCCAGCAGGGCGTCGGCGATGCGTTGGGCCAGGGCGGCCGCTTCGCTGTCCAGGCCGTCGACGGCCGGGGCGCTGGCGTCCAGGGCGTGGGCCACGGCGAAACCGATGCGGGCCAGGTCGTCAGGGGCGGCGTGGACGCATTCTTCGGCCACGTCGTCGAGCTTGGTTTCAGCGAGGCTGGCGATGAACAGCGGGTTCAGCGCGTGCTGGCCGATGTTCTTCACGGCGGCGTCGAGCCAAGGCTGGACGCGCATGGCGTCGGCCATGTCCTCGGCCTTGCCCTTGACCGACTGGCGCAGGGCCAGGGCCATGCGGGCGGCGGTCTGGGTCAGGTCTTCGCCAAGGACGAATACCGCGTCGTGGTCTTCGATGTCGCGCATGTTCGGCACGGGCAGTGGGCTGTCCTTGAGCACTTGCAGCACCAGGCGGATGCGTTCCAGCTCACCGGCTTCGATGCCACTGTAGAAGTGCTCGGCGCCGACCAGCTCACGCAGCGCGTAGTTGCTTTCCAGGCTGGCCCGTGGCGAACCGATGCCGACGATGTTGCGACCGCGCAGCAGCTCGGCGGCCTTGTCCAGCGCTTGGTCCAGGCTCAGCTTGGCGCCACCCGCCAGCTGCGGTTGGCGTGGACGATCCTTGCGGTTGACGTAGCCATAGCCGAAGCGGCCACGGTCACACAGGAAGTACTGGTTCACCGAACCGTTGAAGCGGTTTTCGATGCGACGCAGTTCACCGTAGCGCTCGCCCGGGGAGATGTTGCAACCGCTGGAGCAGCCATGGCAGATGCTCGGCGAGAACTGCATGTCCCACTTGCGGTTGTAACGCTCGGAGTGAGTCTTGTCGGTGAACACACCGGTCGGGCAGACCTCGGTGAGGTTGCCGGAGAACTCGCTTTCCAGGGTGCCGTCTTCAACGCGACCGAAGTACACGTTGTCGTGGGCGCCGAATACGCCCAGGTCGGTGCCGCCGGCGTAGTCCTTGTAGAAGCGTACGCAGCGATAGCAGGCGATGCAGCGGTTCATCTCGTGGGAGATGAATGGGCCGAGGTCCTGGTTCTGGTGAGTGCGCTTGGTGAAGCGATAACGGCGCTCGTTGTGGCCGGTCATCACCGTCATGTCTTGCAGGTGGCAGTGGCCGCCTTCCTCACAGACCGGGCAGTCGTGAGGGTGGTTGGTCATCAGCCATTCGACGACGCTGGCGCGAAACACTTTCGCTTCTTCGTCGTCGATGGAGATCCAGCTGCCGTCGGTGGCAGGGGTCATGCAGGACATGACGATCCGACCACGCTTGTCGTTTTCGTCGGTGTACTGCTTGACCGCGCACTGGCGACAAGCGCCAACGCTGCCAAGGGCGGGGTGCCAGCAGAAATAAGGAATGTCGAGGCCCAGCGACAGACATGCCTGTAACAGGTTGTCTGCGCCATCGACTTCGAGCTCTTTGCCGTCTACGTGGATAGTGGCCATGGTTCAAAGTTCTTCGTTGGCCCGGTGTCAGCGGGCGTGGCTAATGGAATCTTGTTATTCGCGTGAATCAACACAGCCGTTTACGGCGTCATCACACGAGAAGACGAAGGGCACGGACCCTTCGCCTTTTTTAAGCGTTTACGCGCCGACTACGATCGGCTTTGCCAGAGGCGGGACGACGGCGCTGGTGGGCGCGATGCCGGCTTCGAACTCTGGACGGAAGTATTTGATCGCGCTGCCCAACGGCTCCACGGCACCCGGTGCGTGAGCACAGAAGGTCTTGCCTGGGCCGAGGAAACCCACCAGACCCAACAGGGTCTCGATGTCGCCGGCCTGGCCTTCGCCGTTTTCAAGGGCCCGCAGCAGCTTGACGCTCCACGGCAGGCCATCGCGGCAAGGGGTGCAGAAACCGCACGACTCACGGGAGAAGAACTCTTCCATGTTGCGCAGCAGCGACACCATGTTGACGCTGTCGTCCACCGCCATCGCCAGGCCGGTACCCATGCGGGTGCCGACTTTGGCGATGCCGCCGGCGTACATTTGGGCGTCCAGGTGTTCCGGCAACAGGAACCCGGTACCGGCGCCGCCAGGCTGCCAGCACTTGAGCTTGTAGCCGTCGCGCATGCCGCCGGCGTAGTCTTCGAACAGTTCGCGGCCGGTGACGCCGAACGGCAGTTCCCACAGGCCAGGGTTCTTGACCTTGCCGGAGAAGCCCATGAGCTTGGTGCCCATGTCTTCGCTGCCGTCACGGGCCAGGGATTTGTACCAGTCCACGCCGTCGGCGATGATCGCCGGCACGTTGCACAGGGTCTCGACGTTGTTCACGCAGGTCGGCTTGCCCCACACGCCTACGGCGGCAGGGAAGGGCGGCTTGGAACGTGGGTTGGCGCGACGGCCTTCCAGGGAGTTGATCAGTGCGGTTTCTTCACCGCAGATGTATCGCCCGGCACCGGTGTGGACGAACAGCTCGAAATCAAAACCGCTGCCCAGGATGTTCTTGCCCAGCAGGCCTGCGGCCTTGGCTTCTTCCACGGCACGGTTCAGGTGCTTGGCGGCGGTGGTGTATTCGCCACGCAGGAAGATATAGCCACGGTAGGTTTTCAGCGCGCGGGCGCTGATCAGCATGCCTTCGATCAGCAGATGGGGCAGTTGCTCCATCAGCATGCGGTCCTTCCAGGTGTTGGGCTCCATTTCATCCGCGTTGCACAGCAGGTAGCGGATGTTGATGGATTCGTCCTTGGGCATCAGGCCCCACTTCACGCCCGTGGGGAAGCCCGCGCCGCCACGGCCCTTGAGGCCGGAGTCTTTCACGGTCTGGACGATGTCGTCCTGGGCCATGTCGCTGAACGCCTTGCGCGCGGCGGCGTAGCCGTTCTTGGCCTGGTATTCGTCCAGCCATACCGCTTCGCCGTCGTCACGCAGACGCCAGGTCAGGGGATGGGTTTCGGCCGAACGCTGGATGCGGTTGGCGGGCCCGAAGGAAGTCAGGGTCATACGTAGCCCTCCAGCAATTTGGCGACGCCGTCAGGCGTAACGTCACCGAAGGTGTCGTCGTCGATCATCAGCGCCGGTGCCTTGTCGCAGTTACCCAGGCAGCACACCGGCAGCAGGGTGAAGCGACCGTCGGCGGTGGTCTGGCCCAGGCCGATGCCCAGCTTGCCCTGGATCTCGCTGACCACCGATTCGTGGCCACCGATGTAGCAGACCATGCTGTCGCAGACACGAATGATGTGACGGCCCACTGGCTGGCGGAAAATCTGGCTGTAGAAGGTGGCCACACCTTCGACGTCGCTGGCCGGGATGCCGAGGATCTCGCCGATGGCGTAGAGCGCGCCGTCAGGCACCCAGCCACGTTCCTTCTGGACGATTTTCAGGGCTTCGATCGACGCCGCGCGCGGGTCTTCGTAGTGATGCAGCTCGTGCTCGATGGCCGAGCGCTCGGTTTCGCTCAGGGCGAAACGGTCAGTCTGGATAAGCGTGCTGTTCATGCTTAGCGGTCCACGTCGGCCATAACGAAATCGATACTACCCAGGTACGCAATCATGTCCGCGACCATGCTGCCTTTGATCACCGAAGGGATCTGTTGCAGGTGTGGGAAGCTTGGGGTGCGAATCCGGGTGCGGTAGCTCATGGTGCCGCCGTCGCTCGTCAGGTAATAACTGTTGATGCCCTTGGTCGCTTCGATCATCTGGAAGGACTCGTTGGCCGGCATGACCGGGCCCCACGAAACCTGCAGGAAGTGCGTGATCAGGGTCTCGATGTGTTGCAGCGTGCGCTCTTTTGGCGGCGGCGTGGTCAGCGGGTGATCCGCCTTGTACGGGCCTTCCGGCATGTTGCGCATGCATTGGTCGATGATCTTGATGCTCTGGCGCATTTCCTCGACGCGAACCATGCAGCGGTCGTAGGCATCGCCATTGGCCGCCAGCGGTACTTCGAATTCGAAGTTTTCGTAGCCGGAGTAAGGGCGCGCCTTGCGCAGGTCGAAGTCGCAACCGGTGGAACGCAGGCCAGCACCGGTGACGCCCCATTCCAGGGCCTCTTTGGTGTTGTAGGCAGCGACCCCGATGGTACGACCCTTGAGGATGCTGTTCTGCAGGGCGGCCTTGGTGTATTCGTCCAGGCGCTTGGGCATCCACTCGACGAAGTCCTTGACCAGCTTTTCCCAGCCGCGTGGCAGGTCGTGGGCAACACCACCGATGCGGTACCAGGCCGGGTGCAGGCGGAAACCGGTGATGGCTTCGATCACCGTGTAGGCCTTCTGGCGGTCGGTGAAGGTGAAGAACACCGGCGTCATGGCCCCCACGTCCTGGATATAGGTACCCAGGAACAGCAGGTGGCTGGTGATACGGAAGAACTCGGCCATCATGATGCGGATGACGTCGACCTTCTCCGGTACCTTGATCCCGGCGAGTTTCTCGACCGAAAGCACGTACGGCAGGTTGTTCATCACGCCGCCGAGGTAGTCGATGCGGTCGGTGTACGGGATGAAGCTGTGCCAGGACTGGCGCTCGGCCATTTTCTCGGCGCCACGGTGGTGGTAGCCGATGTCAGGCACGCAGTCGACGATCTCTTCGCCGTCCAGTTGCAGGATGATGCGGAACGCACCGTGGGCCGAAGGGTGGTTCGGGCCGAGGTTGAGGAACATGTAGTCCTCGTTGGCGCCCGAACGCTTCATGCCCCAGTCTTCAGGCTTGAAGCGCGCGGCTTCTTCCTCGAGCTGTTGCTTGGCCAGGGACAGGCTGAACGGGTCGAACTCGGTGGCACGGGCCGGGAAGTCCTTGCGCAGCGGGTGACCTTCCCAGGTCGGCGGCATCATGATGCGCGACAGGTGAGGGTGGCCGGGGAAATCGATCCCGAACATGTCCCACACTTCACGTTCGTACCAGTTGGCGTTCGGCCAGATACCGGTCACGGTCGGCACGCTAAGGTCGCTCTCGGACAAGGCGACCTTGATCATTACGTCACTATTACGCTCGATCGACATCAGGTGATAGAACACGGTGAAGTCGACGCCGTCGGGCAGCCCTTGACGCTTGGTGCGCAGGCGCTCGTCCACGCCGTGCAGGTCATAGAGCATGACGTACGGCTTGGGCAGGTTGCGCAGGAACGTCAGGACTTCGACGAGTTTGGCGCGGGCAACCCAAAGCACCGGCATGCCGGTGCGGGTCGGCTGGGCGGTGAACGCCTCGGGGCCAAAACGGTTGTTCAGTTCGACGACCACATCCTGGTCGTCTGCCTTGTAAGGCGGGATGTACAGAGCACTGCCTGTAGTCATGGTTATTTATCGCTTTCGGTCAACGTAAAGAATGAAGCCAGGTTCTCGTTTCTTGTAGAGGAACAGAGCTGGATCAGACTTCGTCGGGGCTGCGCAGGTTGGTGACTGCGATACGCTGTTCGCGGCGCTGTTCCTTTTGCGATGGCATGTCGGCGCGATAGACGCCTTGATCGCCAACGACCCAGGACAGTGGGCGACGCTCCTGGCCAATCGACTCCTGCAACAGCATCAGGCCTTGCAGGAAAGCTTCAGGGCGAGGCGGGCAGCCGGGCACGTAGACGTCCACGGGCAGGAACTTGTCCACCCCTTGAACGACGGAGTAGATGTCGTACATGCCACCGGAGTTGGCGCACGAACCCATGGAGATAACCCACTTCGGCTCGAGCATTTGCTCATAGAGACGCTGGATGATCGGCGCCATCTTGATGAAGCAGGTACCGGCGATAACCATGAAATCCGCCTGGCGTGGCGATGCCCGGATCACCTCGGCGCCAAAGCGCGCGATGTCGTGGGGCGCCGTGAAGGCGGTGGTCATTTCCACGTAGCAGCACGAAAGACCGAAGTTGTACGGCCACAGGGAGTTCTTGCGACCCCAGTTGACCGTGCTGTTCAGCACGTCTTCGAGCTTGCCCATGAAGATGTTTTTGTGGACTTGATCTTCTAACGGATCGGCGACGGTTTCCCGTTCGCCAATCGGATACTGCTCGTTAGGAGCATCGGGGTCGATCCTGGTGAGATTGTATTGCATTGCCAAAGCCTCATTGTTTCAGCTTCGCTTGCCGCTTGCGCCGAGCTTCCGGAGCCCAATCAAGCGCCCCCACTCGGTAAAGGTAGACAAGACCTGCCAACAGAATTGCTATGAAAACGAGAGCTTCGACGAATCCGGTCCAGCCGCTTTCGCGGACGGACACAGACCATGCAAAGAGAAAGAGGGCTTCGATATCGAAGATCACGAAGAGCATCGCGACCAGATAGAATTTGGCTGAGAGCCGCAAGCGGGCGCCACCGGTAGGTAGCATGCCGGACTCGAACGGTTCATTTTTGCTGCGGCCCCAGGCTTTTGACCCAAGCAGGCTCGATACACCGAGCATGAAAGCACACAGGCCAACAACGCCCAGAAGGAAAATGGCAAAGCCCCAATTGTGGGCCATGAGTCCTGTCGCTTCGGACATGCTGGAAATCCTTAACAGAGAGCAAAGGTCTCTGAGCTTGAATGAAATAACGCAGTGACGATATGTCGCAGCAATCAATCGCGGTGATTTTATGGCTAAACACCGGGCAAGTAAAATTCCTATAGCGAAATTATTTATTGGAATAAGGACATAGCGCACCTCCAGGACCCTGCGGCCCAGGCCTGGTGGGCGTTGGCCGGCTATTCATCAATAATATTTCGTGCGGAATGTAACAATGATAATGACTTCCAAATGATAATTATTATTATCTGTAGCGACCTTTCTGCGGTGCACTTAGTGTTGTGCCTGAAAGACTGTCTTACATCGCCGCTACTGTAATTGTCAGCGCCGCACGTTTTACTCCTTTTCGGACTGCCCAATACTGCGTTCGATCAATTTTTCTAGCCGGGCGCCGAAGTTTTGTGGGGGGAGGGGGCTGTGAGGGTGGGATCTGCGTGGGGGACTGCTCCTGTGGGAGCCAGGCTTGCTCGCGATGCCGGCAACGCGGTCCCGAGGCAGACAGCGTAATCGTTCATCGCGGGCGAGCCTGACTCCCACAGATGCAGGCTTGCTCTTACAGCGTAGGTTGCTTCAAAAAAAACGCGTGAAAAAACCAGGCTCGTCAGATCAATTCACTTCAAGGTGTGAAAAACGGAGCGGGAAAATCCGGCAAAAAAAAGCCCCGAACCAGTCGGGGCGTCAGATCATCGGCTTTGCGGTTAGCTTTTACTCGGTCCGCAAGGGCCGTTTTACGGCGTGTATCAGTGGAACTGTTCTTCTTCGGTGGAACCGGTCAGTGCGGTCACCGACGAAGTGCCGCCCTGGATCACGGTGGTCATGTCGTCGAAGTAGCCGGTGCCCACTTCCTGCTGGTGAGCCACGAAGGTGTAGCCCTTGGCGGCGTCAGCGAACTCTTGCTCTTGCAGCTTCACGTAGGCGGTCATGTCGTTGCGGGCGTAGTCGTGCGCCAGGTTGAACATGCTGTGCCACATGTTGTGAATGCCGGCCAGGGTGATGAACTGGTGCTTGTAGCCCATGGCGGACAGTTCGCGCTGGAACTTGGCGATGGTCGCGTCGTCCAGGTTTTTCTTCCAGTTGAAGGAAGGCGAGCAGTTGTACGACAGCAGTTGGTCCGGGTATTCCTTCTTGATCGCTTCGGCGAAGCGACGAGCCTCGTCCAGGTCCGGCTTGGCGGTTTCGCACCAGATCAGGTCGGCGTACGGCGCGTAGGCGAGGCCACGGGCGATGGCCTGGTCGAGACCGGCGCGCACCTTGTAGAAGCCTTCCTGGGTGCGAGTGCCAGTCACGAACGGTTGGTCGTACGGGTCGCAGTCGGAGGTCAGCAGGTCAGCGGCGTTGGCGTCGGTACGGGCCAGGATGATGGTCGGTACACCGGCAACGTCGGCAGCCAGGCGGGCAGCGGTCAGCTTCTGCACGGCTTCCTGGGTTGGAACCAGCACCTTGCCGCCCATGTGGCCGCATTTCTTCACCGAAGCCAATTGGTCTTCGAAGTGAACGCCGGCGGCGCCTGCCTCGATCATGCTCTTCATCAGCTCGTAGGCGTTCAGGACGCCACCGAAACCGGCTTCAGCGTCAGCCACGATCGGCGCGAAGTAGTCGATGTAGCCTTCGTCGCCCGGGTTCTTGCCGGCTTTCCACTGGATCTGGTCGGCGCGACGGAACGAGTTGTTGATGCGCTTGACCACGGTTGGAACCGAATCCACCGGGTACAGCGACTGGTCGGGGTACATCGACTCGGCGGAGTTGTTGTCCGCGGCCACTTGCCAGCCCGACAGGTAGATCGCCTGGATGCCGGCCTTGACTTGCTGCACAGCCTGGCCGCCGGTCAGGGCACCCATGCAGTTGACGAAATCTTTCTCGGGACGGAAGGCTGGCTTGGCGCCCTGGGTCACCAGGTTCCAAAGCTTCTCGGCGCCCAGTTTCGCAAAGGTGTGCTCAGGTTGAACCGAGCCACGCAGACGGACGACGTCAGCAGCGGAATAATTGCGCTTCACGCCTTTCCAGCGCGGGTTTTCAGCCCAGTCTTTTTCAAGGGCTGCAATTTGCTGTTCGCGTGTCAGTGCCATGGAGATAAACCTCGTCGCATAGGTCTTGGTGGAAAATTCCTTGCTCCTGCCGACCAGGGATTGGCGTACAAGTCGGTTCAGGCGGGGAGGCGACGGGATGAACGATGGGCTCGAGGGGAAGTGAGCAGGTAGGGGCGAACTGCGGGCGCATTCGGGCGTCGTGGGCCTCCATACGAACTCAGAGTGATGCCGGGTTACCTAGTTACGCTTCCGTCCCTCGGGACAACTTCGTTCCAGTCGCAACCTCGTCAAACACACCTTGTGGGCGGTACAGACACGAATCGGCTCGCAGGGTAGTTGCAAGCGTCGACCCGAAGGCCCTTGCCAGGGCCCCTGATTAGCGGGAGCGAGGCCATCATGCCTTCGGTTTTTTGGCTCGTCAAACGTTTTGTAGTGCTTTTTTTGTGGCACTACATCTTTGGTCTAATACGACTCATCAGTCAGTTTTTGGTGCTTCAGTTCAGGGTGTCGACCTTGACCCGCAAAATCATGTCGTCGCGGCCCTGGGTAGAGTAGCTGCGGGTCAGGCCCTGCTTGTCGGCTTGAGTCTGACGATTGACGCCGGCCAGGGTGATCCATTCGCCCAGGCGGCCACTGACGGTTGTGTCGGTACTCTGAACGTTCACTACATCGGGACGTTCCTGGCTCATGCGGTCACGGTTGGTACTGATGCTGAGATGAACGGTCTCGCCGGTGACGCTCGCCGTGACATAAAAACCCTGGGTGACGTTGCGGTATTCGGTCTGGCTTTGCAGGCGGCCGTAGTTGTCGGTCTGGCTGCTGGTGAAGGGCATGCTCTGGCCGACCTGGATCAGCGCCGGCTGGCCTTCGCTGGCTTGCACCTGCTGCACGCCGCCGTCACGGCTGGCGGTGCTGCGGTTGATGATGCGGGTCTGGCTGGGCGCGGCACCGTTGATCGAGTAACCCTGGTCGCCCTGCAGGTTGTTTTCGTTGGTGTCGACCGTGATCAGCAGGCGCTTGGGTGCGGTGTCCAATTGCGCGAGGAATTGCCGGAGTTCTTCGATCTTGCCGGGCTCGGCGTTGACGATCAGTTGGTTGCCGTAGGCGCTGACCTGGCCGTCCTTGCCGATGAAATTCTGCGCCACCGGCAGCAGGTCGGCGCTGGTGCGGTAGTTCAGCGGCACGACTTGCGTATCGGCCATGGCTGACAGGCTGCTACCAAGCAGCAAGAGGGTCAGCAGGGTGCGTAGAAGCATGTCCATTTCTCCATGAGACAAAGGCCTGATATTGCCAGTTTGTCGGCCCCGGGTGGCGCAAGTTGAATGTTAGACGGCAAAACGCCCCGGCATCGGTGGATGGCGGGGCGTTTTGGGCGTTGCATGATGCTTTTGTGGCGAGGGAGCTTGCTCCCGCTGGGCTGCGCAGCGGCCCTCGTTTTTTGGGATCGCTGCGCGACCCAGCGGGAGCAAGCTCCCTCGCCACAGGGTATTGTGTTGCTGCTTCCAGCGGTGTTCAGGCCGAGCGCCGCACCATGTCCACATGAGGAATCCCGGCTTCCAGGAACTCCTCGCTGACCACCGCAAACCCCAGCCGCTCATAGAACGGCGTGGCATGCACCTGGGCGCTGAGCATCTGTTGCTGGAGCCCACGTTTCTCGGCTTCGGCGATCACGGCGTGCATCAGCGCATCGCCCACCTTCAGGCCACGCCAGTCCTTGAGGACCGAGACACGGCCGATATGGCCGTCGGTCAACAGGCGGGCGGTGCCGATGGGAAAGTCGCCTTCAAACGCCAGGAAATGCACCGCGCTCTGGTCGTCGGCATCCCATTCCAGCTCAGGTGGAACGGACTGCTCGGCAATGAACACGGCCTCACGAATGCGCCGGATCTCGGCGTTATCCTTTTGCCAGTCTGCGACACGAACGTGAATTTTATTCATCGGCGAACCCCAGGCTGCCTTGCTTGACCAGCTCGCAGACCAGGCCACGACCGTCTTCGTCGGCCAGCCACGGACCGAGGTTCTCGATGTGCAGGGCGTCGGCGGCGCAGATCATTTTCAGCAGTTCGCGCAGCTTGCCCGGCAGGTAACGGCTCTGGCCGCTGGCGAACAGCAGCAGGTCGTCATCGACTTCCGACCAGGCCAGGCGCGCGCTCGGGTTGCGAATGATCACGGCGCCTTGTTCCAGGCTGGCCAGCAGGTCGTCTTCTTCCAGTTCCGGGCCGACCACCAGTTCCGGGTAGCGCGGCTCGGTCATGAACTGGCCGAACCAGGTCAGCAGCAGGCGCTCGTCGCTCATGTGCTCGGCCAGCAAGCCCTTGAGGCGGTCGAGGGCGTCCTGCTGGATCTGGTGCGGGTCGGCTACAGGGCGTGCGTCGGCGTCGGTGTAGCGTTCTTCGTCCGGCAGGAACTGGCTGAGGAAGTCGGTGAAGTGGGTCAGCACTTCAGCGGCGCTCGGCGCACGGAAACCCACCGAGTAGGTCATGCAGTCATCCACGGCCACGCCACAGTGCGCCAGGCGCGGCGGCAGGTAGAGCATGTCGCCCGGTTCCAGGGTCCACTCGTCGGTGGCTTCGAATTCGGCAAGGATGCGCAGGTCGGCGTGCTGCAGCAACGGGCTTTCGGAGTCGCACATCTGGCCGATTTTCCAGTTGCGCTGGCCATGGCCCTGCAGCAGGAACACGTCGTAGTTATCGAAATGCGGACCCACGCTGCCACCGGGTGCAGCGAAGCTGATCATCACATCGTCGATGCGCCAGCTCGGCAGGAAACGGAAGTTCTCCAGCAGCTCGCTGACTTCCGGTACGAACTGATCGACCGCCTGTACCAGCAGGGTCCACTCGCGCTCTGGCAGCTTGCTGAATTCGTCTTCGGCGAACGGGCCGCGGCGCAATTCCCAGGGGCGCTCGCCGTGCTCGATCACCAGGCGCGATTCGACTTCTTCTTCCAGGGCCAGGCCGGCCAGTTCGTCGGCATCGATCGGGCTTTGGAAGTCAGGAATCGCCTGACGGATCAGCAGGGGTTTTTTCTGCCAGTAGTCGCGCAGGAACTCCCTTGCCGTGATGCCGCCCAGGAGTTGCAGAGGAATGTCAGGATTCATGTGTAACCTATTGAAAAAATATACTTTTCAGACGCGAATAAAAACGCCCGGCGCGGCCGGGCGTCTCAAGGGTAAAGCCGTGGATCAGATGCGCTTGGCTTGTGCCGCTGCGTTGCCGATGTAGCTGGCTGGCGTGAGCTTTTTCAGCTCGGTGCGGGCCGCGGCAGGCATGTCCAGGCCATCGATGAAAGTCTGCAACGCTTCAGGGCTGATGCCCTTGCCACGGGTCAGCTCTTTCAGCTTTTCATACGGGTTTTCGATGTTGTAGCGACGCATCACGGTCTGGATCGGCTCGGCCAGGACTTCCCAGCAGGCGTCCAGGTCGGCGGCGATCTTCTGCTCGTTCAGTTCCAGCTTGCTGATGCCCTTGAGGCTGGCTTCGTAGGCAATGACGCTGTGGGCAAAACCCACGCCCAGGTTGCGCAGCACGGTGGAGTCGGTCAGGTCGCGCTGCCAGCGGGAGATCGGCAGTTTGCTCGCCAGGTGCTGGAACAGTGCGTTGGCGATGCCCAGGTTGCCTTCGGAGTTTTCGAAGTCGATCGGGTTGACCTTGTGCGGCATGGTCGAGGAGCCGATTTCGCCAGCGATGGTGCGCTGCTTGAAGTAACCCAGGGAAATGTAGCCCCAGATGTCACGGTCGAAGTCGATCAGGATGGTGTTGAAGCGCGCGATCGCATCGAACAGCTCGGCGATGTAGTCATGCGGTTCGATCTGGGTGGTGTAGGGGTTGAAGCTCAGGCCCAGCTCGTCTTCGATGAAGGCGCGGGCGTTGGCTTCCCAGTCGATGTCCGGGTAGGCCGACAGGTGGGCGTTGTAGTTGCCCACGGCGCCGTTGATCTTGCCCAGCAGCGGCACGGCGGCCACCTGGGCGATCTGGCGCTCCAGGCGGTAGACCACGTTCGCCAGCTCCTTGCCCAGGGTGGTCGGCGAAGCCGGTTGGCCGTGGGTGCGCGACAGCATCGGCACGTCGGCGAAGCGGATCGCCAGCTCGCGGATGGCCTGGGCGGTCTGGCGCATCAGGGGCAGCATTACCTCATCACGGCCTTCGCGCAGCATCAGGGCGTGGGACAGGTTGTTGATGTCCTCGCTGGTGCAGGCAAAGTGGATGAACTCGCTGACATTGGCCAGCTCCGGCAGCTTGGCCGCCTGCTCCTTGAGCAGGTATTCGATGGCCTTGACGTCGTGGTTGGTGGTGCGCTCGATCTCTTTGACGCGCTCGGCGTGCTCCAGCGCGAAGTTGTCCGCCAGGGTGTTGAGGACCGCGTTGGCTTCGGCGGAGAACGCCGGGACTTCAGGGATGGCAGGGTGGGCGGCCAGGCGCTGGAGCCAGCGCACTTCAACCAGGACGCGAGCACGGATCAGGCCGTACTCGCTGAAAATCGGGCGCAGGGCCTGGGTTTTGCCGGCGTAGCGGCCGTCAACAGGGGAAACCGCAGTGAGCGAAGAGAGCTGCATGGGGTGTTCTCGGACAGTCGGGCAACGAAATGGGGCGCGTATCATACATGAAAACAATCGCCGGTCCGTCGCCAACTGACCGGCGTGTTACGCGTAACGAGATAAAACTTTTAATACCTGTGGCGAGGGAGCTTGCTCCCGCTGGGCCTGTAGGAGCTGTGTAGGAGCTGTCGAGTGCAACGAGGCTGCGATCTTTCCCCAGACGCTTGAATCTCAAGTGAAAGATCAAAAGATCAAAAGATCAAAAGATCGCAGCCTCGCTTCGCTCGACAGCTCCTACAGGCCCAGTGGGGGTAAGCTCCCTTGCTACAAAAAAACGGTCGAGGCGACTTATTCGTTGCGCATCAACGGGTAAAGCTCTTTAAGCAATTTGCGCCGGCTGATCACCAGTTGCCAGCGATGGCCGCCCAACTGCCGCCACAGCCGTGCCGAACGAATCCCGGCCAGCAACAGGGCGCGGATCTTCGAGGCATTGCTCGGTTGCTGCAGGTTGCGCATGTCGCCATGCACCTGGATGCGCTGGCGCAAGGTGCTCAGGGTGTCCTGGTACAGCGCGCCGCAAGCCGCGACGACGTTTTCGTGGGACGGGCCGAAGTGCTCGACCTGGGACTGGATCTGCGGCAAGCGTTTGCCGATGGTCTCCAGCAGGTCGTCGCGCTTGGCCAGCTGGCGCTCAAGGCCCAGCATCGACAGGGCGTAGCGCAGCGGTTCGCGTTGCAGGGCGCTGGGATCGCGCTCCAGGGCGCCGATCAGCGCACGATAGCCTTCGCGCAGGTTCAAGTCGTCGCCGCCGTAGACTTCCAGGGTGTACTTGGGGTCGCGAACCAGCAGGCTGCCGAGCATGCAGGCCACGCCCGCTTCGGTGGCCTGGCCGGTCTTGGCGATCCTGTCCACCAGCACGGCGGCGAGAAATACGCCGCCCAATGCCGTCAGTTGTTCCTGGATGGGGCTCATGCCTTGCTGCTCCAGGGTTCTGCGACTTCGATCACGCCGCCGCCCAGGCATATTTCGCCGTCATAGAACACCACGGACTGGCCGGGCGTGACCGCCCGCTGCGGGTCATCGAAGGTGGCACGGTAGCCCGTGGCGGTTTTTTCCAGGGTGCAGGGCTGGTCGCTCTGGCGGTAGCGAACCTTGGCCGTCAGGCGGCGTGGTTCGCTGAGGTCGATCGGGTTGACCCAATAGATGTCGGAGGCGAGCAGGGCGCGGGAAAACAACCATGGGTGGTCGTTGCCCTGGCCGACGATCAGCTCGTTGTGCTCCAGGTCCTTGACCAGCACGTACCACGGCTCTTCCCCGGCGTCTTTCAGGCCGCCGATGCCCAGGCCCTGGCGCTGGCCGATGGTGTGGTACATCAGGCCATGGTGACGGCCGATGACTTCGCCTTCGGTCGTCTTGATCTCGCCCGGTTGGGCCGGCAGGTATTGCTTGAGGAAGTCGCTGAAACGGCGCTCACCGATAAAGCAGATCCCGGTGGAGTCTTTTTTCTTGGCGGTGGCGAGCTGGTGTTTCTCGGCGATCGCGCGCACTTCGGGCTTTTCCAGTTCGCCTACCGGGAACAGGGTCTTGGCGATCTGCTCGCCGCCGACGGCGTGCAGGAAGTAGCTCTGGTCCTTGTTCGGGTCCAGGCCCTTGAGCAGTTCGGTGCGGCCGTCGATGTCGCGGCGGCGCACGTAGTGACCGGTGGCGATCAGGTCGGCGCCGAGCATCATGGCGTAGTCGAGGAACGCCTTGAACTTGATTTCGCGGTTGCAGAGGATGTCCGGGTTCGGCGTGCGGCCGGCCTTGTATTCGGCCAGGAAGTGCTCGAACACGTTGTCCCAGTACTCGGCGGCGAAGTTGGCGGTGTGCAGCTTGATGCCGATCTTGTCGCACACGGCCTGGGCGTCCGCCAGGTCGTCCATGGCGGTGCAGTATTCGGTGCCGTCGTCTTCTTCCCAGTTCTTCATGAACAGGCCTTCCACCTCATAACCCTGCTCGATCAGCAGAAGGGCGGAAACGGAGGAGTCCACGCCGCCGGACATGCCGACAATGACGCGCTTCTTGGATGTGTCAGAAGGAGCTGGATCACGCATAGGAGTTCAATGAGTGTCTTGAAAAAGGACGCGATTCTATCAGGCCCGGGCGCACAAGGCTAAAGAGAAGGACGGATCAGCGTCAGACTGTGGCAGTGGCCGGCCAGATAATCGTCGATGCAGCGGATGATCAGCTCGCTGCGCCAGTGCTCGCGCTGTTCTAGCAGTTCGTCGCGGGTCAGCCATTTGGCGCCGAGGATGCCGTCGTCCAGTTGATACTCGGGGTGGTGTTTCAGGGCCTTGGCGGCGAAACAGACGCGCTGGTAGGTCACGCCGTTGCTCGGGGCGGTGTAGAGGTAGATGCCGGTGACGCTGGTGGGTTCGACGTCCCAGCCGGTTTCTTCGAGGGTTTCGCGTACGGCGGCTTCGATCAGGGTTTCGTTGGGGTCCAGGTGGCCGGCGGGTTGGTTGAGTACTGCGCGTCCGGCCTTGGATTCTTCCACCATCAGGAAGCGGCCGTTGTCTTCGACGATGGTGGCGACGGTGATGTGGGGGTGCCAGTTCATAAGGTTCCTTTATTGCTCAGATTGGGGGGGGGGATCGAGTACATATCCGTTTTTGCAGTAACGGCCGCTTAGGGTTCCGCCCTGACGGCGGGTCACTTTTGAGAAGCCCGGGAGCCGGCCCAGTCAAAAGTAAGCAAAACGCTTTTGCCCCACCACTCGGTGCCTCGCTTAGGCTCGGCATGCCCTCACTCCGGCATTGCTCCGTGGGCCGCCGCGAAGGGCCATCCATGGCCCAGCGCGGCTACCTCAGCATCCATGCCGAGGTGCCCACTGCGCAATGCCTGCGTTCGGCCATCGTGGTTAACGGGGCGCCCCAGATCAAGATCAAGAGCGAGGCGGCCTAACGGCCGGCCTATCTCTCCGGCCGTACCCCGATCTTATTGTGGGAGCGAGCTTGCTCGCGATAGCGGTGTGTCAGTCAATATTTGAATTGAATGATTAATTGCTATCGCGAGCAAGCTCGCTCCCACAGGGGTGGGGGCTAAATGCCAGAAACACAAACCCCGGCACAAGGCCGGGGTTCGTGGTACTGCCTACAACCTTACACCAGCGCAGCAATCGCCGCGTTGAAGGTGTTGCTCGGGCGCATGGCCTTGCTGGTCAGCTCCGGGTTGGCGAAGTAGTAACCGCCGATGTCCATGGGCTTGCCTTGCACGGCATTGAGTTCGGCAACGATTTTTTCTTCGTTGTCGGTCAATGTCTTGGCCAGGGAAGCGAACTGAGCCTTGAGGGCTGCGTCGTCGTCTTGAGCGGCCAGTGCCTGGGCCCAGAACAGGGTCAGGTAGAAGTGGCTGCCGCGGTTGTCGATGCCGCCGACCTTGCGCGAAGGCGACTTGTTGCGGTCCAGGAACTCACCGGTAGCCTGGTCCAGGGTCTTGGCCAGCACCAGGGCTTTCGGGTTGTTGTAGGTCACGCCCAGGTGCTCGAGGGACGCGGCCAGGGCCAGGAACTCGCCCAGGGAATCCCAGCGCAGGAAGTTTTCTTCCAGCAACTGCTGCACGTGTTTGGGGGCCGAGCCGCCAGCGCCGGTTTCGAACAGGCCACCGCCGTTCATCAGCGGCACGATCGACAGCATCTTGGCGCTGGTGCCCAGCTCCATGATCGGGAACAGGTCGGTCAGGTAGTCGCGCAGTACGTTGCCGGTCACCGAGATGGTGTCCTTGCCTTCGCGGGTGCGGGCCAGGGTGAACTTCATCGCGTCGACCGGCGACATGATGCGGATGTCCAGGCCGGCAGTGTCGTAGTCCTTCAGGTAGGTCTGGACTTTCTCGATCACGACGCCGTCATGGGCGCGCATCGGGTCCAGCCAGAAGATCGCCGGGGTGCTGCTGGCGCGGGCGCGGTTGACGGCCAGTTTGACCCAGTCCTGGATCGGTGCGTCCTTGGTCTGGCACATGCGGAAGATGTCGCCAGCTTCGACGCTCTGCTCCAACAGGGTGCGGCCGTTGCTGTCCGAAACACGGACCACGCCGTCGACCTTGATCTGGAAGGTCTTGTCGTGGGAACCGTACTCTTCGGCTTTCTTGGCCATCAGGCCAACGTTCGGCACGCTGCCCATGGTGGTTGGGTCAAAGGCGCCGTGTTGCTTGCAGTCTTCGATCACCGCCTGGTAGATGGTGGCGTAGCAGCGATCCGGGATCACGGCCTTGGTGTCGTGCAGTTGGCCGTCGGTGCCCCACATCTTGCCGGAGTCACGGATCATGGCTGGCATCGAGGCGTCGACGATGACGTCGCTCGGCACGTGCAGGTTGGTGATGCCTTTGTCGGAGTTGACCATCGCCAGGGATGGGCGCGCTGCGTAGACCGCCTGGATGTCGGCTTCGATCTGCGCCTGCTGCTCGGCCGGCAGGGCCTTGATGCGGGCGTACAGGTCGCCGATGCCGTTGTTCAGGTTGAAGCCGATCTGCTCCAGCACTTGTGCGTGCTTGGCCAGGGCGTCTTTATAGAACTCGGCAACGATCTGGCCGAACATGATCGGGTCGGAGACCTTCATCATGGTGGCCTTGAGGTGAACCGACAGCAGGACGCCTTTTTGCTTGGCGTCTTCGATTTCAGCGGCGATGAAGTCGCGCAGGGCGTTTTTGCTCATCACGGCGCAGTCGAGGATCTCACCGGCTTGTACGGTGGTTTTTTCCTTCAGGACAGTGGCAGTGCCGTCCTGGGCGATCAGCTCGATTTTCACGCTGCCGGCGGCGTCGATCAGGGCGGCTTTTTCGCTGCCGTAGAAATCGCCGGTGCTCATGTGGGCCACGTGGGACTTGGAGTCGGCTGCCCAGGCGCCCATTTTGTGCGGGTGCTTGCGGGCGTAGTTCTTGACCGACAGCGGCGCGCGACGATCAGAGTTGCCTTCGCGCAGGACCGGGTTCACGGCGCTGCCCTTGATCTTGTCGTAGCGGGCGCGGGCGTCTTTCTCGGCGTCGCTGGCCACGGTTTCCGGGTAGTCCGGCAGTGCGTGGCCCTGGGCCTGCAATTCCTTGATCGCGGCCTGCAGTTGCGGTACCGAGGCGCTGATGTTCGGCAGCTTGATGATGTTGGCTTCAGGCGTAACGGCCAGGTCGCCCAGTTCGGCGAGGTGGTCGGCTACGGCTTTGTCACCCAGTTGCTCGGGGAAGCTGGCCAGGATGCGCCCTGCGAGGGAGATATCGCGGGTTTCCACGGCGATATCGGCCGAAGCGGTAAAGGCTTCGACGATCGGCAGCAGCGAATAGGTGGCGAGGGCGGGCGCTTCGTCGGTGAAGGTATAGATGATCTTCGAGCGGGTGGGCATATTCGGATTAACTCTCTTCTTTGCTAAAGCATGCGCAGAAACTCGAGGGGCGCCGGGTAAGCGCGTTCGTTCAAAGTCATCCGTGAACCGAATGTCGAGGTTTCTTCGCGGTGATGTTGGGTGCGTCAGTCGAGCGTCAAGCGGTTGGGCCGCGGTAACGGTCCGGCTTCTAAACTGGCGGAAAGTCCTGTGATAGAGCGCTCAACCAGTGTGACCCTGTGGTCAGCGGCGGCATTATACATAGGTAGCTGGCAATCTGCCGATGGTTCATGGACTTCCGTACACGTCCATTGGTCTAAACGTCGCAGTACCCAAGGAGCGGGCTATGCTCATGTTTGGCGCTTTTCCCTTGGCTTTCAGGGTTGTACACCGCGAACTGCAACGCTTTACCCCGGATGAGCCTAACGTAGGGTTTGCGCGCCGATTCAAGTGGGGTACGCTCGAACGCAGCCAGATGTTCAATCCAAGCAATGGAGTTCAGCATGGGGTATCAAAAGATTCAGGTTCCAGCCGTCGGTGACAAAATCACCGTCAATGCAGACCATTCTCTTAATGTTCCCGACAACCCGATCATCCCCTTCATCGAAGGCGACGGCATTGGCGTCGATATCAGTCCGGTCATGATCAAGGTTGTGGACGCTGCGGTTCAGAAGGCCTATGGCGGCAAGCGCAAGATTTCCTGGATGGAGGTCTATGCTGGTGAGAAAGCGACTCAAGTCTACGATCAGGACACCTGGCTGCCCCAGGAAACCCTGGACGCGGTCAAGGATTACGTGGTTTCCATCAAGGGCCCACTGACCACGCCGGTGGGCGGTGGTATCCGTTCGCTGAACGTGGCCCTGCGCCAGCAGCTCGACCTGTACGTGTGCCTGCGTCCGGTGCGCTGGTTCGAAGGCGTGCCAAGCCCGGTCAAGAAGCCTGGCGACGTAGACATGACGATCTTCCGCGAGAACTCCGAGGACATCTACGCTGGCATCGAGTGGAAGGCCGGTTCGGCCGAAGCCACCAAGGTCATCAAGTTCCTGAAAGAAGAAATGGGCGTGACCAAGATCCGTTTCGACGAGGATTGCGGCATCGGCGTCAAGCCGGTTTCCAAGCAGGGCACCCAGCGCCTGGCTCGCAAGGCTTTGCAATATGTGGTCGACAACGACCGCGATTCGCTGACCATCGTGCATAAAGGCAACATCATGAAGTTCACCGAAGGTGCCTTCAAGGAATGGGCCTACGAAGTGGCAGCCGAGGAGTTCGGCGCGACCCTGCTCGACGGCGGGCCGTGGATGCAGTTCAAGAACCCGAAGACTGGCAAGAATGTCGTCGTCAAGGACGCCATCGCCGATGCGATGCTGCAGCAGATCCTGCTGCGTCCGGCTGAATATGACGTGATCGCCACCCTGAACCTGAACGGTGACTACCTGTCCGACGCCCTGGCGGCGGAAGTGGGCGGTATCGGTATTGCGCCGGGCGCCAACCTGTCCGACACCGTGGCAATGTTCGAAGCCACCCACGGTACCGCGCCCAAGTATGCCGGCAAGGACCAGGTCAACCCGGGCTCGCTGATCCTGTCGGCGGAAATGATGCTGCGTCACATGGGTTGGACCGAGGCGGCCGACCTGATCATCAAAGGCACCAACGGCGCGATTTCGGCCAAGACCGTGACCTATGACTTCGAACGTCTGATGGAGGGCGCCAAGCTGGTGTCGTCCTCGGGCTTCGGCGATGCCCTGATCTCGCACATGTAAGCGGATCGGCGCTCAGCGCGAATGCCCGGCTCGAGTGATCGAGCCGGGCATTTTCATTTGTCCGGTGCGGCGGCCGGTCAATGAGTCTCGGTGACCCTGACATTGACAGGGGTGGGCACATCTTCGACGGTGACAAGCCTGATGTTGACCGCGTGCAGGCCCTTGGGTCCCTGGATGACGTCGAACGTCACAGGCTGTCCGGCCTTCAGGGTTTTATAGCCTTCCATGTTGATGGCCGAGTAATGGGCGAAAAGGTCTTCATCATCCCTGCCGGCCGCGATAATGAAACCGTAGCCCTTGGCATTGTTGAACCATTTCACCTTGCCATTCATCTTGACTACCGACATAACCCATTTCCCTCTGCAACGCACTCCATCACTGGAGTATCATCCAGTCCATCCGCAGGCTAATCTTGAAGTAAGGATAGATTCCACGGACCTTTTTAACCCACGATGGGCTCTATTGGTTGTAACACCGTTTTGCCGATAGTCAAGGTGGCCGGGTGGTCGTGGTTGAAATCGTCCACAAGCGCCCCCATCACTGTATTCGCCAACTAAACGAACCTTTCTTTCCATGCATGCAGTCAGCCAGATTCGACTAACATTCAATCAGGATCGCCCGGATCTACACGACGACGATTCCGCAGGCATTGCTGTTCAGGAGGCAAAGCCTGCATTACAGGCGCCACCGATGTACAAGGTGGTTTTGTTCAACGATGACTACACACCGATGGATTTCGTCGTCGAAGTGCTCGAGGTGTTTTTTAACCTGAATCGCGAGCTGGCGACCAAGGTCATGCTGGCCGTCCATACAGAGGGACGGGCAGTATGTGGAGTGTTTACCCGCGACATCGCCGAGACGAAGGCCATGCAGGTCAACCAGTACGCCCGGGAAAGCCAGCATCCGCTACTCTGTGAAATCGAGAAGGACGGTTAACGCCGACCACTTGGGTATGAGGTGAAGCTATGTTAAACCGCGAGCTCGAAGTCACCCTCAATCTTGCCTTCAAGGAGGCTCGTTCGAAGCGTCATGAATTCATGACCGTCGAACACCTGCTGCTGGCCCTATTGGATAACGAGGCTGCCGCCACCGTTTTGCGTGCCTGCGGCGCGAACCTCGATAAACTCAAGCATGATCTGCAGGAGTTCATCGACTCCACCACGCCACTGATCCCCGTTCATGACGAGGATCGCGAAACCCAGCCAACCCTGGGGTTCCAGCGTGTCCTGCAGCGTGCTGTCTTCCATGTACAGAGCTCGGGCAAGCGTGAAGTCACCGGCGCCAACGTGCTGGTTGCCATCTTCAGCGAGCAGGAAAGCCAGGCGGTGTTCCTGCTCAAGCAGCAGAGCGTTGCGCGTATCGATGTCGTCAACTACATCGCACATGGCATCTCCAAGGTGCCGGGGCATGGCGATCATTCCGAGGGTGAGCAGGATATGCAGGACGACGAGGGCGGTGAGTCTTCTTCTTCAGGCAACCCATTGGATGCCTATGCCAGCAACCTGAACGAACTGGCGCGCCAGGGGCGCATTGACCCGCTGGTCGGGCGCGAAGCGGAAGTCGAGCGTGTTGCCCAGATCCTGGCTCGGCGTCGCAAGAACAACCCATTGCTGGTGGGCGAGGCGGGCGTGGGCAAGACCGCAATCGCCGAAGGCCTGGCCAAGCGCATCGTCGACAACCAGGTGCCGGACCTGCTGGCCAACAGCGTGGTGTATTCCCTCGACCTGGGTGCCTTGCTGGCCGGTACCAAGTACCGCGGCGATTTCGAGAAGCGCTTCAAGGCGTTGCTCGGCGAGTTGAAAAAACGTCCGCAAGCGATCCTGTTCATCGACGAAATCCACACCATTATTGGTGCCGGGGCGGCGTCGGGCGGGGTCATGGATGCGTCGAACCTGCTCAAGCCATTGCTGTCGTCGGGTGATATCCGTTGCATCGGCTCGACCACGTTCCAGGAGTTCCGCGGGATCTTCGAGAAAGACCGTGCCCTGGCCCGGCGTTTCCAGAAGGTCGATGTGTCGGAGCCTTCGGTGGAGGACACCATTGGTATCCTGCGCGGCCTGAAAGGGCGTTTCGAGCTGCACCACAACATCGAGTACAGCGATGAAGCCCTGCGCGCGGCGGCTGAGCTGGCCTCGCGCTACATCAACGACCGGCACATGCCGGACAAGGCCATCGACGTCATCGACGAGGCGGGTGCCTACCAGCGCCTGCAACCGCTGGAGAAACGCGTCAAGCGCATCGAAGTGCCTCAGGTCGAGGACATCGTGGCGAAAATCGCGCGTATTCCGCCTAAACACGTCACCAGTTCCGACAAGGAGTTGCTGCGTAACCTGGAGCGTGACCTGAAGCTGACCGTGTTCGGCCAGGATGCGGCCATCGACTCGCTGTCGACCGCCATCAAGCTGTCCCGTGCCGGTCTCAAGTCGCCGGACAAGCCTGTGGGTTCGTTCCTGTTCGCCGGTCCTACCGGTGTCGGCAAGACCGAGGCCGCGCGGCAACTGGCCAAGGCAATGGGTATCGAGCTGGTTCGCTTCGACATGTCCGAGTACATGGAGCGCCACACCGTATCGCGTCTGATCGGTGCGCCTCCAGGCTATGTCGGTTTCGACCAGGGCGGCTTGTTGACCGAAGCCATCACCAAGCAACCGCACTGCGTATTGCTGCTCGACGAGATCGAGAAGGCGCACCCGGAAGTCTTCAACCTGCTCCTGCAGGTCATGGACCACGGTACGCTGACCGATAACAACGGGCGCAAGGCGGACTTCCGCAACGTGATCGTCATCATGACCACGAACGCCGGTGCCGAAACCGCAGCTCGCGCTTCGATCGGTTTCACCCATCAGGACCACTCGTCCGATGCGATGGAAGTGATCAAGAAGAGCTTCACGCCTGAATTCCGCAACCGCCTGGATACCATTATCCAGTTTGGTCGCCTCAGCCATGAAGTCATCAAGAGCGTGGTGGACAAGTTCCTTACCGAACTTCAGGCGCAGCTCGAAGACAAGCGTGTATTGCTGGAAGTCACCGATGCGGCCCGCAGTTGGCTGGCAGAAGGTGGTTACGATGTGACGATGGGCGCGCGGCCTATGGCTCGCTTGATCCAGGACAAGATCAAGCGTCCGCTGGCCGAGGAAATCCTCTTTGGCGAACTGGCCGAGCATGGCGGTGTGGTGCACATCGACATCAAGGACGGCGAACTGACCTTCGACTTCGAAACCACGGCCGAAATGGCCTGACCATTAGTCGCAACAAAGCAAAAGGCGCCGAAAGGCGCCTTTTTGCTATCCAGCCCCACACCACCCCCCTACAGTTTGTCTGGGGCAAGGCACAAGATGAGTTTCACCGCCAATCTCTGTGGGAGCCGAGCTTGCTCGCGATGGCGGCGGCACATTCGGCATCGATGCAAGCTGACCCTCCGCTATCGCGAGCAAGCTCGCTCCCACAGTTTGTCTTGGGCAAGACACAAGATTGAGCAGCGCCGCCAATCCCTGTGGGAGCCGAGCTTGCTCGCGATGGCGGCGGCACATTCGGCATCGATGCGCGCTGACCCACCGCTATCGCGAGCAGGCTCGCTCCCACAGTTTGTCTTGAGCAAGGCACAAGATTGAGTCTCACTGCCAATTCCCTGTGGGAGCAAGCTTGGCTCCCACAAACAAAAACGCCCGGCATCAGCCGGGCGTTTTGTATTGACTTGTTAGCGAGCGCGGTAAGTGATGCGCCCTTTGCTCAAGTCATAGGGCGTCAGCTCGACGCGCACTTTGTCACCGGTAAGAATACGAATGTAGTTCTTGCGCATCTTGCCGGAGATATGCGCGGTTACGACGTGCCCATTTTCCAACTCCACACGAAACATGGTGTTGGGCAGGGTGTCGACGACAGTGCCTTCCATTTCGAAGCTGTCTTCTTTCGACATGCAGTAAAGCCCTCGGTATCCAGTGAATGGCCCGGTGCAACTGCGCCAGGCAAAAGCGGCGTGCATTGTGCCCGAAAAAGGGGGTTCAAGCCAAGGGGTTCTAGCTTTATAAGCCGAAGGGGTCTAACTCAGGACAACCCACCGCTGGTTAATCAGCAGTTCAATGGGGCGATATTGGGTCTTGTAGTTCATTTTCTTGCAGTTCTTGATCCAGTAGCCCAGGTACACCGCTTCCAGTCCCAGGCGCCGGGCTTCGTTGATTTGCCAGAGAATGGCAAACCGTCCCAGGCTGCGCCGTTCTTCGTCCGGCTCGTAGAAGGTGTACACCGCCGAAAGCCCATTGGGCAGCAGGTCCGTGACGGCGATGGCGACCAGGCGCCCGTCCAGTCGGAACTCGTAGAAGCGGGAAAACGGCAGGTCACGCACCAGGAAGGTCGAGAACTGATCCCGACTGGGCGGGTACATGTCGCCATCGGCATGGCGTTGTTCGATGTAGCGCTGATACAGGTCGAAATATTCTTCGGTGAACTGCGGCTTGGCCGGGCGGACCTGAAGGTCGGCGTTGCGCTTGAAAATGCGTTTCTGCTGACGATTGGGCAAAAATTGCGCCACAGGGATGCGCGCCGGGACACAGGCGTTGCAATGCTGGCAATGGGGCCGGTAGAGGTGGTCACCGCTACGACGAAAGCCCATTTCCGACAGGTCTGCGTAGACATGCACATCCATGGGCTGGCTAGGGTCGAGGAACAGCGTCGTGGCCTGCTCCTCCGGCAGGTAACTGCAAGAGTGGGGCTGAGTGGCATAGAACTTCAAGCGCGCCAACTCGGTCATGATCAACCCTCGGATAAGCTTTTAAATTTAAGTGTAAGCCACGCACGCGAATGTCGCTCAGCAAACCCAGGTTGCGTGGCTGGGTTGATCCAGGTGGGCCTTGAGATAGCCAGCAAACTCAGCTCGTGGAATCGAGCGGGCGCCCAGGCTGTGCAGATGCTCGGTGGGCATCTGGCAGTCGATCAGCACGAAACCGGCGGCCTTAAGGTGTTGGACCAGCCTCGCGAAGCCGAATTTCGACGCATTGTCGGCCCGGCTGAACATGGACTCGCCAAAAAACAGCTGCCCCATGGCCAAGCCATACAGGCCGCCCACCAACGCCCCTTGGTCCCACACTTCCACCGAATGGGCGAAACCGCGTCGGTGCAGTTCCAGATAAGCGGTTTGCATGGCGTCGGTGATCCAGGTGCCCTCGGCATAGTCCCGCGGCGCGGCGCAGGCCTGGATGACCGCCGCAAAATCCCGATCGAACGTCACTTCATAACGCTGCTTGCGCAGCAGTTTGCCCAGGCTGCGGGATATGTGCAGTTCGTCGGGAAACAGCACCGTGCGCGGGTCCGGCGACCACCAGAGGATCGGTTGCCCCTCGGAAAACCATGGGAAGCAACCGTGGCGATAGGCCTGGATCAGCCTGTCGGCGGATAGATCGCCACCGGCGGCCAATAACCCGTTGGGATCGCGCATGGCTTTTGCCAATGGCGGGAACTCGAAGGTGTTGCGTTGTAACCAGGTCAGCATTGTTGTCCGGCTTAAGTAGAAGGGGAGGGCGGCAGGTGGCGGGCTTCGCCCATCAGCGAGCGCCCGCCTGGAAGGTTAACCGTCAAACGGCAGGGATGTCATCGAGATACTTCTCTGCGTCGAGTGCGGCCATGCAGCCGGCGCCGGCGGAGGTAATTGCCTGGCGATAGACGTGGTCGGCCACATCGCCAGCGGCGAACACACCTTCGATATCGGTCGCGGTGGCATTGCCCTCGCTGCCGCCGCGCACGATCAGGTAGCCGTCGCGCATCTTCAACTGGCCCTGGAACAGCTCGGTATTGGGTTTATGGCCGATGGCAATGAACACGCCGGCCAGGGACAAGGTGCTGGTTTCGCCGGTCTCGCTGTGGCGCAGGCGCGCGCCAGTCACGCCGCTGGCGTCGCCCAGGACTTCATCCAGGTTCTGGTTCCAATGCAGCTTGATATTGCCGCTGGCGGCCTTTTCGAAGAGTTTGTCCTGCAGGATCTTCTCTGAACGCAGCTTGTCGCGACGGTGGATCAGGTGTACTTCCCTGGCGATGTTCGACAGGTACAGGGCTTCCTCGACCGCGGTATTGCCGCCGCCGACCACGGCCACCACCTGGTTGCGATAGAAAAAGCCATCGCAGGTCGCACACGCGGAAACCCCTTTGCCGGCGAAGCTTTCTTCCGAAGGCAGGCCCAGATATTGCGCCGAGGCACCGGTGGCAATGATCAGTGCGTCGCAGGTGTAGGTGCCGCTGTCGCCGATCAATTCGAATGGGCGCTGTTGCAACTCGGCGGTGTGGACATGGTCGTAGACGATCTGCGTGTCGAAGCGCTCGGCGTGCCGTTGCATGCGTTCCATCAGTACCGGGCCCGTCAGGCCTTCGACGTCGCCGGGCCAGTTATCGACTTCCACCGTGGTGGTGAGCTGGCCACCGGCCTGCAGGCCGGTAATGACTACGGGTTTGAGGTTGGCGCGGGCAGCATAGACGGCCGCGCTGTACCCCGCAGGGCCGGAACCGAGAATGATCAGGCGTGAATGCTTCACTTCGCTCATAAAAAACACCTCATAAGCCTTTGTCACAAAAGAGAATGCATGGTCCAATTGGCGCGTGTACACCCTGTATCCGGCTATGCTGTCAGGCAATGCCTTGGCGCGGACAAACCCGTACAATGCTTGAGTTTTGAACGCAGGATGGGCTAAAGATCAAAATCTTCGGCAACACCTGCGGTTTTCTGGATGCACCCCACAGTGGTAAAAGTAGTACCGGTTGTGCACATTCACTTTTTTACCTGCTCGTCATGGGCAGTTTTTTATAGTCATTCAACAGATGGACGCGCCGTTGGCGCAGGAAAAGAAGCGTTTTGAAGAAATCCACCGCAGCACCCAAACCAGTCGTTCCGCTCTGGCGCCAGCAATTGCACTACCGGCTCAAGGAAGGTGCGTTGATCGCCATCGGCGCCCTGTGCCTGTTCCTGATGATGGCCCTGCTGACCTACGGCAAGGATGATCCGGGCTGGAGCCATAACAGCAAGATCGACGACGTGCAGAATTTCGGCGGTCCGGCCGGTTCCTACAGCGCCGACATCCTGTTCATGGTGCTGGGCTATTTCGCCTACATCTTCCCGCTGCTGCTGGCGATCAAGGCCTACCAGATCTTTCGTCAGCGCCACGAGCCGTGGCAGTGGAGCGGCTGGCTGTTCTCCTGGCGGCTGATCGGCCTGGTGTTCCTGGTGCTGTCGGGGGCCGCGTTGGCCCATATCCATTTCCACGCGCCCACCGGCTTGCCGGCCGGGGCGGGCGGGGCGCTGGGGGAAAGCCTCGGCGACCTGGCCAGGAACGCCCTGAACATCCAGGGCAGCACGCTGCTGTTCATCGCCCTGTTCCTGTTCGGCCTGACGGTGTTCACCGACCTGTCGTGGTTCAAGGTCATGGACGTCACCGGCAAGATCACCCTCGACCTGATCGAACTGATCCAGGGCGCCATGAACCGCTGGTGGGCGGCGCGCACCGAGCGCAAGCAACTGGTGGCGCAACTGCGTGAAGTCGACGACCGCGTCCACGACGTGGTAGCCCCGACGACGCCGGACAAACGCGAGCAGGCCAAGGTCAAGGAGCGCCTGATCGAGCGTGAGCAGGCGCTGAGCAAGCACATGTCCGATCGCGAGAAACAGGTGCCGCCGGTCATCACCATGGCCCCGGCCAAGCCGCCCGAGCAAAGCAAGCGCGTCCAGAAAGAGAAACAGGCGCCGCTGTTCGTCGACAGCGCGGTGGAAGGCACCTTGCCGCCGATCTCGATCCTGGACCCGGCCGAGAAGAAACAGCTCAACTATTCCCCCGAATCCCTGGCGGCCGTCGGCCATTTGCTGGAGATCAAGCTCAAGGAGTTCGGGGTCGAGGTCTCGGTAGACTCGATCCACCCGGGCCCGGTCATCACCCGCTACGAAATCCAGCCGGCCGCTGGCGTGAAGGTCAGTCGCATCTCCAACCTCGCGAAGGACTTGGCGCGTTCCCTGGCCGTGACCAGCGTGCGGGTGGTAGAAGTGATTCCCGGCAAGACCACCGTGGGCATCGAGATTCCCAACGAAGACCGGCAGATCGTGCGCTTTTCCGAAGTGCTGTCGACGCCTGAGTACGACAACCACAAGTCGCCGGTCACCCTGGCCCTGGGCCACGACATCGGCGGCAAGCCGGTCATCACTGACCTGGCGAAAATGCCCCACCTGCTGGTGGCCGGTACCACCGGCTCCGGTAAGTCGGTGGGTGTGAACGCGATGATCCTGTCGATTCTGTTCAAGTCAGGTCCCGAAGACGCCAAGCTGATCATGATCGACCCGAAAATGCTCGAGCTGTCGATCTACGAGGGCATCCCGCACCTGCTGTGCCCGGTGGTCACCGACATGAAGGACGCCGCCAATGCCTTGCGCTGGAGCGTCGCCGAGATGGAGCGCCGCTACAAGCTGATGGCGAAGATGGGCGTGCGCAACCTGTCGGGCTTCAACGCCAAGGTCAAGGAAGCCGAAGAGGCCGGTACGCCGTTGAGCGACCCGCTGTATCACCGCGAAAATATCCACGACGAGGCGCCGCTGCTGCACAAGCTGCCGACCATCGTGGTGGTGGTGGACGAATTCGCCGACATGATGATGATCGTCGGCAAGAAGGTCGAAGAGCTGATCGCCCGTATTGCCCAGAAGGCTCGTGCGGCCGGTATCCACCTGATCCTCGCCACACAGCGGCCGTCGGTGGACGTGATCACTGGCCTGATCAAGGCCAACATCCCGACCCGCATGGCGTTCCAGGTGTCGAGCAAGATCGACTCGCGGACCATCATCGACCAGGGTGGCGCCGAGCAACTGCTCGGTCACGGTGACATGCTCTACATGCCGCCGGGCACCAGCCTGCCGATTCGTGTGCATGGCGCGTTCGTCTCCGACGACGAAGTGCACCGCGTGGTGGAGGCCTGGAAACTGCGTGGCGCTCCTGAATACAACGACGACATCCTCAACGGTGTCGAAGAAGCTGGCAGCGGTTTCGAGGGTAGCAGTGGCGGCGGTGACGACGATGCTGAAACCGATGCGCTCTACGACGAAGCGGTGCAGTTCGTCCTGGAGAGCCGCCGGGCCTCGATTTCTGCCGTTCAGCGCAAGCTGAAGATTGGCTACAACCGCGCCGCCCGCATGATCGAAGCCATGGAAATGGCCGGGGTGGTGACGGCCATGAACACCAACGGCTCGCGCGAAGTACTGGCGCCGGGCCCGATGCGCGACTAACGACCCGGGCGGCCTGCTGACACGCCGCTCGACCCCCACGACTTCATGAGGACTCCCATGCGCCTGATTCGCATGTTGCTGTTGCCCGTACTGGCCCTGACCACCTTGTCGGCCCACGCCGACGAAAAGGACGTGGCCCGCCTGACCCAGTTGCTGGAGCGCTCCCAGACCCTGACCGCACGCTTCTCCCAGCTGACCCTCGACGGCAGCGGCACCCAGTTGCAGGAAACTGCCGGCGACATGGCCCTGCAGCGCCCGGGCCTGTTCTACTGGCATACCGATGCGCCAGCTGAACAGTTGATGGTCTCCGATGGCAAGAAAGTCTCCCTGTGGGACCCGGACCTGGAGCAGGTCACCATCAAGACCCTCGACCAGCGCCTGACCCAGACCCCGGCGCTGCTGCTCTCGGGTGACATCTCCAAGATCAGCCAGAGCTTCGACATCAGCGCCAAGGAAGCCGGTGGCGTGATTGACTTCACCCTCAAGCCCAAGACCAAGGACAGCCTGTTCGACAGCCTGCGCCTGTCGTTCCGTAACGGCCTGGTCAACGACATGCAACTGATCGACAGTGTCGGCCAGCGCACCAATATCCTGTTCACCGGGGTCAAGGCCAACGAGCCGATCGCCGCGTCCAAGTTCAAGTTCGACATCCCCAAGGGTGCGGACGTGATCCAGGAATAAACCCAAGACTCCTGTGGGAAATGGCCTGTAGGAATGGTCTGTGGGAGCAAGGCTTGCCCGCGATACAGGCACCTCGGTGTATCTGGTAGACCGAGGCGATGCAATCGCGGGCAAGCCTTGCTCCCACAGGTCTGCTCCCATAGATCTGCTTCTGCAGAGAGAATCGGCAACAGGACCCAGCGGAGGTTTTGTAGTAATCATGGACCTGTTTCGAAGTGCCCCGATTGCCCAGCCCTTGGCCGCCCGCCTGCGTGCGACCAACCTGGATGAGTACGTCGGCCAGGAGCATGTGCTCGCCCGCGGCAAGCCTCTGCGCGAGGCCTTGGAGCAGGGTGCGTTGCACTCGATGATCTTCTGGGGGCCGCCGGGCGTGGGCAAGACCACCCTGGCGCGACTGCTGGCGGAAGTCTCGGATGCCCACTTCGAAACGGTGTCGGCGGTGCTGGCCGGGGTCAAGGAGATCCGCCAGGCGGTGGAAGTGGCCAAGCAGCAGGCCGGGCAATACGGCAAGCGCACGATCCTGTTCGTCGACGAAGTCCACCGTTTCAACAAGTCCCAGCAGGACGCGTTCCTGCCGTACGTCGAAGACGGCACGCTGATTTTCATCGGCGCGACCACCGAAAACCCTTCGTTCGAACTCAACAACGCCTTGCTGTCGCGGGCGCGGGTCTATGTGCTCAAGAGCCTCGACGAGGCCGCGATGCGCAAGCTGGTGCATCGCGCGCTGACCGAGGAGCGCGGCCTGGGCAAGCGGCAGTTGAGCCTCGGCGATGAAGGCTTCCAGATCCTGTTTTCAGCCGCCGATGGCGATGGCCGACGCTTGCTCAATCTGTTGGAAAACGCCTCGGACCTGGCCGAAGACGACAGCGAGATTGGCGTCGAGCTGCTGCAAAGCCTGCTGGGCGATACCCGGCGGCGCTTCGACAAGGGCGGCGAGGCGTTCTACGATCAGATTTCGGCGCTGCACAAATCCATCCGCGGTTCCAATCCTGACGCGGCCTTGTACTGGTTTGCGCGCATGATCGACGGCGGCTGCGATCCGCTGTACCTGGCGCGGCGCGTGGTGCGCATGGCCAGCGAAGACATCGGCAATGCCGACCCGCGGGCCCTGAGCCTGTGCCTGGCAGCCTGGGATGTACAGGAGCGCCTCGGCAGCCCGGAAGGTGAACTCGCCGTAGCCCAGGCGATCACCTACCTGGCCTGCGCGCCGAAAAGCAACGCCGTGTACATGGGCTTCAAGGCGGCGATGCGCAGCGCTACCGAGCATGGCTCCCTTGAAGTGCCGCTGCACCTGCGCAACGCGCCGACCAAACTCATGAAGCAGCTGGGTTACGGCGAAGAATACCGTTACGCCCACGATGAGCCGGACGCCTATGCCGCCGGCGAAGACTATTTTCCCGATGAACTCGAACCCCAGCGCTTCTATCAGCCGGTGCCCCGGGGCCTGGAGCTGAAGATCGGCGAGAAGCTCAACCACTTGGCGCAACTGGACCGCTTGAGTCCACGGCAGCGGAGAAAACCTTGATCCCCTTGATTCTTGCTGTTTCTGCCGGTGGCGTTGCGGGTACGTTGGTGCGCTTCGCGACCGGCAATTGGATCAACGCAAATTGGCCGCGGCACTTCTATACCGCGACGCTGGCCGTTAATATCGTGGGCTGTCTGCTGATCGGTGTTCTATACGGTCTGTTTTTGATGCGCCCGGAAGTGCCTATCGAGGTGCGTGCGGGCCTGATCGTCGGCTTTCTTGGCGGCCTGACGACCTTTTCATCCTTTTCACTGGATACGGTGCGCTTGCTGGAAAGCGGGCAAGTGCCGCTGGCCCTGGGCTATGCGGCCATCAGCGTATTCGGCGGGCTGCTCGCCACCTGGGCTGGCCTGTCCTTGACCAAACTTTGATAACGAGAGACCGACATGCTCGATTCCAAACTGTTACGTAGCAACCTTCAGGACGTAGCGGACCGCCTGGCTTCCCGTGGCTTTGCCCTGGACGTCGCGCGCATCGAAGCGCTGGAAGAACAGCGCAAGACCGTCCAGACCCGCACCGAAGCCCTGCAGGCTGAACGTAACGCGCGCTCCAAATCCATCGGTCAGGCCAAGCAGCGCGGCGAAGACATCGCGCCGCTGATGGCCGATGTCGAGCGCATGGCGGGCGAGTTGAGCGCCGGCAAGGTCGAGCTGGACGCGATCCAGACCGAGCTGGATTCGATCCTGCTGGGCATCCCGAACCTGCCTCACGAATCGGTGCCGGTCGGTGAAGACGAAGAGGGCAACGTCGAAGTGCGCCGTTGGGGCACGCCGAAAGCCTTCGATTTCCCGGTGCAGGACCACGTGGCCCTGGGCGAGAAATTCGGCTGGCTGGACTTCGAAACCGCCGCCAAGCTGTCGGGCGCGCGTTTTGCCTTGCTGCGCGGGCCGATTGCCCGTCTGCACCGGGCCCTGGCGCAGTTCATGATCAACCTGCACGTCACCGAGCACGGCTACGAAGAAGCCTACACGCCGTACCTGGTCCAGGCCCCGGCGCTGCAAGGCACCGGCCAGTTGCCGAAGTTCGAGGAAGACCTGTTCAAGATCAGCCGCGACGGCGAGGCCGACCTGTACCTGATCCCGACTGCCGAAGTGTCGCTGACCAACATCGTGGCCGGCGAAATCGTCGACGCCAAGCAACTGCCGATCAAGTTCGTTGCCCACACGCCGTGCTTCCGCAGTGAAGCCGGGGCGTCGGGCCGTGACACCCGTGGCATGATCCGCCAGCACCAGTTCGACAAGGTCGAGATGGTGCAGATCGTCGAGCCTTCGAAGTCCATGGAAGCGCTGGAAAGCCTGACCGCCAACGCCGAGAAGGTCCTGCAACTGCTGGAGCTGCCGTATCGCACCCTGGCGCTGTGCACCGGTGACATGGGCTTCAGTGCGGTCAAGACCTACGACCTGGAAGTCTGGATCCCGAGCCAGGACAAGTACCGCGAGATTTCTTCGTGCTCCAACTGCGGCGACTTCCAGGCCCGCCGCATGCAGGCGCGTTTCCGCAACCCGGAAACCGGCAAGCCGGAACTGGTCCACACCCTCAATGGCTCCGGCCTGGCGGTGGGGCGTACCCTGGTGGCGGTGCTGGAAAACTACCAGCAGGCTGACGGTTCTATCCGTGTGCCTGAAGTGTTGAAGCCCTACATGGGCGGCATCGAGGTCATCGGCTGAATGGACTATTTGCCACTGTTCCACAACCTGCGCGGCAGCCGCGTGCTGGTGGTCGGCGGCGGGGAGATTGCCTTGCGCAAGTCCCGCCTGCTGGCGGATGCCGGCGCGTTGCTGCGGGTGGTCGCACCCGACATCGAACCGCAGCTGCGGGAACTGGTCAGTGGCAGCGGCGGTGAATGCATCCTGCGTGGTTACGTCGAAGCGGACCTGGACGGCTGCGGCCTGATCATCGCCGCTACCGACGACGAACCGCTCAATGCCCAGGTCTCGGCCGATGCTCATAAGCGTTGTGTGCCGGTCAACGTGGTGGACGCGCCGGCGTTGTGCAGCGTGATCTTCCCGGCGATTGTCGACCGTTCACCCTTGGTGATCGCGGTGTCCAGCGGCGGCGACGCGCCGGTGCTGGCGCGGCTGATCCGGGCCAAGCTGGAAACCTGGATTCCGTCGACCTACGGGCAGTTGGCTGGGCTGGCGGCGCGTTTTCGCAGCCAGGTCAAAGGCTTGTTTCCCGATGTGCAGCAACGACGGGCGTTCTGGGAAGAAGTGTTCCAGGGCCCTATCGCCGACCGGCAACTGGCCGGGCAGGGCGCTGAAGCCGAGCGTCTGCTGCGGGAAAAGATCGATGGCCAGGCGCCGAACGCGCCGGGCGAAGTTTATCTGGTGGGCGCCGGGCCGGGCGATCCGGACCTGTTGACCTTCCGCGCCTTGCGCTTGATGCAGCAGGCAGACGTGGTGCTGTACGACCGCCTGGTGGCGCCGGCGATCCTGGAACTGTGCCGGCGCGACGCCGAGCGCATCTACGTCGGCAAGCGCCGCTCCGAACACGCCGTGCCCCAGGACCAGATCAACCAGCAATTGGTGGACCTGGCCCGCCAGGGCAAGCGCGTGGTGCGGTTGAAGGGCGGCGATCCATTCATCTTCGGCCGTGGCGGCGAGGAGATCGAAGAACTGGCGGCCCATGGCATCCCGTTCCAGGTCGTCCCGGGCATCACCGCGGCCAGTGGTTGCGCGGCCTACGCCGGGATCCCGCTGACCCATCGCGACTACGCCCAATCGGTGCGTTTCATCACCGGCCATCTCAAGGACGGCACCAGCGACTTGCCATGGGCCGACCTGGTGTCGCCGGCGCAGACGCTGGTGTTCTACATGGGCTTGGTCGGCCTGCCGATGATCTGCAGCGAGCTGATCAAGCATGGCCGTGCGGCGGATACGCCAGCGGCGTTGATCCAGCAGGGCACGACGTCCAACCAACGGGTCTTCACCGGCACTTTGGCGGACTTGCCACGGCTGGTGGCTGAGCACGAGGTGCATGCGCCGACCCTGGTGATTGTTGGGGAAGTGGTGCAACTGCGCGAGAAGCTGGCGTGGTTTGAAGGGGCGCAGGGGCAGGTCTGAAGACCGCGTTGGCCCCAATCGCGAGCAAGCTCGCTCCCACATTGGACCGTGTTTGAATACAGTCCACTGTGGGAGCGAGCTTGCTCGCGATGAGGCCCTCAAATACAGCGAAAACCCAGGATCAATCCCCCGCCCCGCGCCAAATCCCTTTCCCACTCAACCTTCCCCGATCATGGGCGACCGTAAAGTCCTGCTTCGGCCCCTTGGGCACGATCCCATTCGGGTTGATGGTCTTGTGGCTGCCGTAGTAATGGCCCTGGATGTGGGCGAAATCCACGGTCTCGGCAATGCCTGGCCACTGGTACAACTCCCGCAGCCAGTTCGACAGGTGCGGATAATCGGCGATGCGCCGCAGGTTGCATTTGAAGTGGCCGAAGTACACCGCGTCGAAGCGGATGATCGTAGTGAATAGGCGAATATCCGCCTCGGTCAGGTATTCGCCAGCCAGGTAGCGGCGGGTTGCCAGTAACGCTTCCAGCCAATCCAGCTCGGCAAATAGCCGGTCGAAGGCTTCTTCATACGCTGTTTGGGTCGTGGCGAATCCGGCACGGTATACACCGTTGTTCACCGCCGGGTAGATCCGCTCGTTCAAGGCGTCGATATCGCGACGCAGGTGCTCGGGATACAGGTCCAGGTCGTTGCCGGTCAAGCCGTCGAAGGCACTGTTGAACATGCGGATGATTTCCGCCGATTCATTGTTGACGATGCGTTGTTGGCGTTTGTCCCACAGCACCGGCACGGTGACGCGGCCGGTGTAGTCCGCTGTGTCGGCGGTGTAGCGCTGATGCAGGAAGCTCAGGTTGTCGAGTTTGTCGCCAGTGGAGCCATGGGCCTTGTCGAAGGTCCAGCCGTTTTCCAGCATCAGGGAGCTGACTACCGACACATCGATCAAGTATTCCAGGCCCTTGAGCTTGCGCAAGATCAGCGTGCGGTGCGCCCAGGGGCAGGCCAGGGAGACGTACAAATGGTAGCGCCCGGCCTCGGCGACAAAACCGCTGTCGCCCGAGGGGCCGGCGCTGCCGTCGGCGGTCACCCAGTGGCGGCGTTGTGCCTGTTCGCGCTGGAAGGTGCCGTCCTTGCTTTCATACCACTGGTCCTGCCAGCGGCCCTCGACCAACAAACCCATCTGGATGTCCTCGCTCAATAGTCATTGGAGGCGAGTCTATTCCTATAGGTTCGAAGTAAAAGCGCAAAGGTTGGGCGCTAATGATCGGTTAAATCGAACGATCCCGGGCATCCCAATACTGCCGGGCTTTGTCGAACGCTTCTTCGCGAGCCAGGCCCAGGCCACGCAAGGCCAGGGCCATGGTGGCGATCAGCGCCAGTTGCGGGTAGCTGTCTTCGACGTCACCGCGCCAGATCGCTTTCAAGTGCTCGGGATCGAGGTTTTCCGGTTTGACGTGGCGCTGCTCGGCCAGTCGCGGCCATTCTTCGTCCCAGCTGACGCCGCCGGTGGTGCCGTACAGGTGGCTGTCGGCGTCCGGGTTGATCTCGATCTCGCCGCCGTCGCCCTTGATGACGATGGCGGTATCACCGAGCAAACCGCTGGCATCGCGGTGCACGGCCTGATAGCCCGGGTGGAAGATGCTTTGCAAGCCGCAACGGGCGGCCAGCGGGTTGAGGATGCGTGCCAGGGAGTGGATCGGCGAGCGCAGGCCCAGGGTGTTGCGCAGGTCGATCATCCGCTGCATCTGCGGCGCCCAGTCCACCAGCGGCATGAAGGCCAGGCCGCCGTTGTCCAGCGCGCTGCCGACCCGCTGCCAATCCCGGCACAGCGGAATCTGCAACAAGCCCAGCAATTGTTCGGTATAGAGCCGACCTGCCGTATGAGCGCCGCCGCCGTGCATGAAGATCCGCACGCCGTTCTGCCCAAGGCACTTGGCCGCCAGCAGGTACCACGGCAAATGGCGCTTCTTGCCGGCGTAGGTCGGCCAGTCGAGGTCCACCGCCAATGCCGGGACCACCAGGCGTTCACGCAGGGCCTCGGTGAAACCGGCCATCTCCTCGGCACTTTCTTCCTTGTGTCGCAGCAGCATCAGGAAGGCGCCAAGCTGGGTGTCCTCGACCTTTTCGTCGAGCACCAGGCCCATGGCTTCGCGGGCTTCCTCGCGGGTCAGGTTGCGGGCGCCGCGCTTGCCTTTGCCAAGGATGCGCACGAACTGGGCGAACGGGTGTTCGGCCGGGGTCTCAAGGGTCAGCGATGGGAAGTCGGTCATAAGCAATTCGTCGGTTTGGGCAGGCCCGCCAGCTTGGCGGCGAGTTTGGCGGGAGTGCCTTTGAACAATCGGTTCAGGTGCAGGCTGTTGCCTTTGTCCGCGCCCAGTTTCAGCGTCGTGTACTTGATCAGCGGCCGGGTCGCGGGGGAGAGCTGGAATTCGTCGTAGAAACCGCGCAGCAGTTCGAGGATTTCCCAGTGTTCGGGACTCAACTCGATGTCCTCAGCGGTGGCCAGGGCCGTGGCGACCTCGGCCGACCAGTCGTCAAGGTCGGCCAGGTAGCCGTCCTTGTCCAGCGCGATGGCGCGGTCGCCCACGTTCAGCGTCTTCATAGCCAGGTGTTGACCTTGTCGTGTTCGATCGACAGCTCGACGAAACCTGAGTAGTTGATGGCTTCGGCCCAGTCTGGCGTGTCCAGGGCGCGAGCCTGGAGGTCTTCGGCGAGCACGAACAGGTTCACACCGGCGGCCTGCAGCACTTCAAACGGTGGGCTGCCCGGTTGCAACGCGTACGTCGCGTCGCCGCACAGCAGCAGCGCATCCTGATTGCCCAGCACCCGCAGGCAACTGGCGAGGCGGTTATCGCCGAAGGGCGAATGAGACAACACATGCAAAGTCGACATCAGAGGGTGATCACCTGGTCGTAACGGTCAATGAGCGCGGCGATTTGCGGCGCGGTCAGTGCTTTCACGTCGCCCAGCGCCAGGGTATCGGTGGCGATACCTCGTTCGGCGGCGCTGTCGGCACAGAGGAACAGGTCCTCGACACCGAACATCGGCAACGCCTGCAGGTTGGCGCTCAGGTCTTTTTGCTGGACCGCCTTGGCGTTTTGGCCGGCCGTGAGCTGGAATACTCCGTCATCGAGAAACAGCAGGCCGATGGGCAGGTCGAACGCACCGCCGGCCAGGACGATGTCCAGCGCTTCCCGGGCACCGGGGCCGGACCATGGGGCCTGGCGGCTGATGAGCAATAAAGACTTGGCCATCACGCGCCTCCAAAGCAGATCAAACGGTCGGCGTCCTGGATCGCATCGTGCAACTGGCCCAGCCCGGACAAGGCCCAGGGCGCCTCGACGCTAACCGCCGAACGCTGGTAGCGCTGGGCCTCTTCCTCGTTCAACACCCCACGACGCAACGCCGCCGCGATGCAGACCACGCCGTCGAGCTGGTTGTCGCTGACAAAAGCACGCCACTGCTGGGGCAGGTCTTGTTCGTCCTGGGGCGTGACGACACTGGCGCAGGCGTTATAGACGCCGTCCTGATAGAAAAACAGCCGCACGATCTCATGCCCGCCCGCCAGCGCCGCCTGGGCAAATAGCAAGGCACGGCGCGAGGAGGGCGCATGGGCGGCGGAAAACAGCGCGATGGCGAACTTCATGACAGACCCGATCAGCAAAACTGCGGCCATGATAAAGCTTTATGGGCGGTGGGGCGATTGTGAGGAACGGGCAAGATCTTTGGAGGTTGACCCTGTGGCGAGGGAGCTTGCTCCCGCTGGGTCGCGCAGCGGCCCCAAAACCTGCCAAGGGAGTGTGTCAGGCGAACGACGGAGAATGAACGGGGGCTGCTTCGCAGCCCAGCGGGAGCAAGCTCCCTCGCCACAGGGGGTCAGTGCTTAACCTTTAGGCCATGCAACTCGCAATACTCCGCCCATTCCATCCCCGCCATCTCCGCCACTTCCTTGTGCACCTCCAGGCGCTGGGCCTGGTAGTCCTGGGGCGAGGCGGCGGTCAGTTGCAGGGTCAGTTCCCAGGCAAACAGGCCCAGGCGCTCGGCCTCGGCTTCGAAGGCTTCATGCAACCGCTCGGCGCGGTACTGCGCGGCGGTCTCGCCCTTGGCCTGGGCCAGCAGCGGGTTGAGGTGGTCCAACTCGACGCGCAGCTCGGGGCGCTCGTCGAGGAATTTTTCCAGGGCTCGTTCGTGTTGCTGTTCGGTTGCCGCCATGGTCACTCCTTGGGGGATGCAGACTGCTTCTTGCTGGCCTTGGCCGCAGCCGCCAGGCATTCGAGGGCGAACTGTTCGGTGTAGGTCATCTGGATCGGCGTGGTTTCGCCCTTGACGGTGCGTTCGCCGTCGAGGATGTAGCGAATCCGCTTGTCGGTGACGCCGATGCGCTTGGCGATCCAGGACGGTGTCTGGCCGATCTGGCTGATCAGTTTGTCGGCGTATTCGGCGGTGGGTTTGTAGAATTCGGCGTTGGGGGTCATGGGGTGTTCCGCGTGGCTGGTGGCAATGGCGCGACAGGGTGCGCGAATCGCAGGCCGATGTCCCGTGTAAATTTCAGTAAAGCAGCACGAAGGCCCGGGCCGCAGTGCTACAGTCCGTTTTTTTTCTTGATGAGTGAACGCAATGCGAATGTTGACCGTGGCCCTGGCCGCAACCTTGCTGGCCGGCTGCGCGGGTTCTGCGATGAACGAGGCCCGGACCCAGGCCCCTTACAAGACCCTGACCTCGGACAAACCAGAACAGGTCGTGGCCCAGTGCGTGCAATTCTCCTGGCAGGACGAAGCGGTGTTCGGTGTCGATGCCGGCGCCTACCTGCAACCGGGCAAGAAGGGCGGCTCGACGGTCTACACCCGCTCTGCCGAATCGTTTGTCGATTTGCATGCCGGTGCGACAGGCACCGAGTTGAGTTATTACGCCAAGCATGACGACTTCGTGGCCAAGCGCCGGTTGGCGGCGCTGGCGACGTGTCTTTAAGCAGATAGACCGATCGCGAGCAGGCTCGCTCCCACAGAGGATTGGCGGTGAATCCGGCCCCTTGTGGGAGCGAGCTTGCTCGCGATGGCGGTGGGTCAGACAACGGAAATATTGATTGTTAGATCGCTATCGCGAGCAAGCTCGCTCCCACACTGGTCCGGGGGGGCCGAAAGATTGCCATCTACCGCAACCCCCACAGGGGCTGGTTTTTAGTCAGAGGGTGTCAGGCGCTTCTGTAAGAAGAAGCGCTGGTGGCCTGGCGGGTAGTCGTCGATCTGGCCGATTTCCGTGAAGCCGTGTTTGCGGTAGAACTCCGGGGCCTGGAAGTCGAAGGTATCCAGCCAGATGCCCACGCAGTTTTTCTCCCGGGCCAGTTTTTCGGCCATCTGCATCAGGGTCGAGCCGGTGCCCTGGCCCCGGGCCTGTTCCGGTACTACCAAGAGCTCGATATACAGCCAGCGAAAAAACACCCGACCATACAGCCCGCCGACAATTTCGTCCTGTTCGTCCCGCACCAGCCAGGCCACCAGTTCAGGTGCACTGCCGCCGGTCTTCGCTGTGTTATAGGCGCGTAGCGGGGCGATGATGGCTTGGCGTTCTTCGTCGGTGGGCGTGTCCGTGCGTTCGATTCGTAGCGTCATCGGCGATGTCCTTATGCAGTCAAGATGAACCGCAGGAGCCTATCGCAAAGGCTACCGTGGCGTCACCCGGTCGACGGGTAAACAGGCGCATTACGCAAACCGGGCCATACTAGCTAGTTGCTTGATGCGATCCCCGACTTTTTAAAACAAGAAGAGGCCGACTCATGAAGTTCGAATCCTTTGCCCGGACCCTCGTTGCCACCACCCTGACCCTCAGCTGTTTGTATGCCCAGGCCGCCTCCCAGGCGCCAGTGGCCGCCGAGAACGGCATGGTGGTCACCGCCCAGCACCTGGCGACCCACGTGGGTGTCGATGTGCTCAAGAACGGCGGCAATGCCGTGGATGCGGCGGTGGCGGTGGGGTATGCCCTGGCGGTGGTGTATCCGGCGGCGGGTAATCTGGGCGGGGGTGGGTTCATGACCCTGCAACTGGCCGATGGCCGCAAGACGTTCCTGGATTTCCGCGAAAAGGCCCCCCTGGCCGCCACCGCCAACATGTACCTGGACAAGGACGGCAACGTCGTGCCCGAACTCAGTACTCGCGGCCATCTGGCGGTAGGCGTGCCTGGTACCGTGTCCGGCATGGAGTTGGCGCTGAAGAAGTACGGCAGTAAACCGCGGGCGGAATTGATCGCCCCGGCCATCAAGTTCGCCGACGAAGGTTTCACCCTGGAGCAGGGCGATGTCGATCTGCTGGAAACTGCCACCGATGTGTTCAAGAAGGACATGCGTGACTCCGGGGCGATTTTCCTGCACAACGGCGAGCCCATGCAGGTCGGCCAGAAACTGGTGCAAAAAGACCTCGCCAAGACCCTGCGGGAAATCTCCGCCAAGGGCGCCGACGGCTTCTACAAGGGCTGGGTCGCCGATGCCCTGGTCACCTCCAGCCAGGCCAACAAAGGCATCATCACCCAGGCCGACCTGGACAAGTACAAGACCCGCGAGCTGGCCCCGGTGGAGTGCGACTACCGCGGCTATCACATCATCTCGGCGCCGCCGCCCAGTTCCGGCGGGGTAGTGCTGTGCCAGATCATGAACATCCTCGACGGTTATCCGATGAAGGACCTGGGGTTCCATTCGGCCCAGGGCATGCACTATCAGATCGAAGCCATGCGCCACGCCTACGTGGACCGCAACAGTTACCTGGGTGACCCGGACTTCGTGAAGAACCCCATCGACCATCTGCTGGATAAAAACTACGCCGCCAAACTGCGGGCCGCGATCGAACCGCAAAAGGCCGGCGACTCGCAGAAGATCAAGCCCGGCGTGGCGCCCCATGAGGGCAGCAACACCACCCATTACTCCATCGTCGACAAGTGGGGCAATGCTGTTTCGGTCACCTACACCTTGAACGACTGGTTCGGTGCCGGTGTCATGGCGAGCAAGACCGGGGTGATTCTCAACGATGAAATGGACGACTTCACCGCCAAGGTCGGCGTGCCCAACATGTACGGCCTGGTGCAGGGCGAAGCCAACGCCATCGCGCCGGGCAAGGCGCCGCTGTCGTCCATGAGCCCGACCATTGTCACCAAGGACGGCAAGACGGTCATGGTGGTGGGTACCCCGGGCGGCAGCCGGATCATCACCGCGACGTTGCTGACTATCCTCAATGTGATCGACTACGGCATGAACCTCCAGGAGGCGGTCGACGCACCGCGTTTCCACCAGCAGTGGATGCCGGAGGAAACCAACCTGGAGACCTTTGCGGCCAGCCCGGATACCCGCAAGCTGCTGGAGAGCTGGGGGCACAAGTTTGCCGGCCCGCAGGACCCCAACCACATTGCCGCGATCCTGGTCGGTGCGCCGTCGTTGGCCGGCAAGCCGGTGGGCAAGAACCGCTTCTATGGCGCCAACGACCCCCGTCGCAACACTGGGTTGTCGCTGGGGTATTGAGTCATCGCGCGGCTCCGATATCGTTTGAAGAGGGAAGGTCATGAACACCGCATTGCTGATCATCGATGTCCAGAACGCGCTGTGCTCAGGCGAAGAGGAATGCTTCGACAGCCAGCGCATCATCCGGACCATCAACGAGCTGGCGGCCAAAACCCGGGCCCTGGGCTTGACGGTGATCCTGATCCAGCACGAAGAGTTGGAAGGTTCGCTGACGTATGGTTCTGCCGCCTGGCAACTGGCCGCCGACCTGTTGACCGCTGCCGATGACCTGCGGGTGCGCAAGACCACCCCCGATGCCTTCTACCAGACCGACCTGCAACCGTTGTTGCAGGCCCGAGGCATCGACCGCCTGGTGATCTGCGGGCTGCAAACCGACTATTGCGTCAACGCCACCGTGCGCCAGGCCCATGCCCTGGGGTACGACGTGGTTCTGGCGGCCGATGCCCACTCCACGGTGGACAACGGCAGCATGGCCGCCGAGCAGATCATCGCCAATCACAACAACCGATTGGGACGGCTGAGCAGTGCGGTATCGCGGATCGATGTGGTGGCGGCGGCTGACATTCGCTTGTAGCCGATACCCATTGCTTGGATTGGGCTGTAGGAGCTGGCGAAGCCTGCGATCTTTTGATCTTATCTTTCGCTCTCGACTCAATGAGCGCTGGAAAGATCGCAGCCTCGTTACACTCGTCAGCTCCTACAGCGTCCAGCGGGAGCAAGTTCCCTCGCCACAAAGGTCATCGTTCATGGATCACGAGATCACCACGGCAGCGCGCGCACTGGCAGCGGGCGACCCTGTCGCTGCGCTCAGTCGCGTAGCACTGCGCAACGATGCCCCGGCCCTCGCGCTTCGCGGCATTGCCATGGCGCAGTTGGGGGATCTGGTTCGGGCCAGGGCGCTGATGCGTCGGGCGGGCGCGGCCTTCGGGCCCAAGGAGGCCGTGGCACGGGCGCGCTGTGTGGTCGCCGAAGGCGAAATCGCCCTGGCGTCCCGTGACCTGGCTTGGCCGATGAAGCGCCTCGCCGCCGCGCGGGCGGTGCTTGAAACCCACGGCGACCGGGCGAACGTTGCGCATGCCCACACGATCGAAATCCGTCGGCTGCTGTTGATCGGTCGGCTCGACGCGGCCGAACGCAGGCTCGTTGACCTGGAGCTTGCCTGCCTGCCCTTGGCATCACGGGCGGCTTGCGAGTTAGTGGCTGCGGGAATCGCCATGCGGCGCCTGCAAACACAGGCCGCCCACGCCGCCCTCGATCGGGCCGGGCAAGCCGCAGGGCAAGCGGGAATCGGCGCGCTGAGCGCCGAAATTGAAAGCGCCTGGCGGCTACTGCGCACCCCCGCCGCGCGGCTGATCGCCCGAGGCGAAGAGCGCTTGCTCCTGCTGGAAGAGGTGCAAGCGCTGTTGGCCGGGCCGGCGTTGGTGGTGGACGCGTGCCGCTACGGGATCAGCGGTGCCGGCATTCAGGTCAGCCTTGCCCGGCGTCCGGTATTGTTCGCCCTGGCGCGAGGGCTGGCGCAAGCCTGGCCTGGCGATGTGTCGAGGGAAACGCTCATGACCCAGGCCTTCGGCTTGAAACTGACGGATGAATCCCATCGCGCCCGGCTGCGGGTCGAGATGGGGCGGTTGCGTGCCACGCTTCGTCCGTTGGCTGGCGTGAGGGCAACCCAGCGCGGTTTTACCCTGATGCCGCGATATGCCGATGAGGTTGTGGTGCTGGCGCGAGTGGTCGAGGAGCCCTATGGCGCGGTGCTGGCATTGCTGGCCGACGGTGAGGCCTGGTCCAGTTCAGCCCTGGCGCTGGCCCTGGACATCAGTCAGCGTAGCGTGCAGCGGGCCTTGGAAACGCTGGCCGCCGCCGGTAAGGCGCAGTCGTTCGGGCGCGCCAGGGCCCGTCGCTGGCTGGCGCCACCGATGCCTGGATTCGCGACGGTATTGTTACTCACTGCGCTGCCATCGGAGGATTAGGCTGCAGTCACACACCACTGATGAGGCGAGTGAGATGAAACGTTCAGAGGCACAGATCCTGCGTGAATACGGTCCTTTCCCGGGCGTCGATTGCGTGCACGGCGTGAGCCATGACGGCGAGCGCGTCTGGTTCGCTTCAGGCGACAAGCTGCATGCCCTCGATCCCGCCAGCGGCCAGACCGTGCATTCGCTCGATGTCCCGGCGAATGCGGGCACGGCGTTCGACGGTGAGCACTTATTCCAGATCGCCGGCGACAGCATCCGCAAGATTGATCCACGCACCGGTCAGGTATTGGCGACGATTCCGGCCCCCAACAGCGGTGATGATTCCGGCCTGGCGTGGGCCGAAGGATCGCTCTGGGTCGGTCAGTACAAGGCGCGCAAGATACTGCAGATCGATCCCGCCGATGGAAGGGTCCTGCGCACCATTGAATCCAACCGCTTTGTCACGGGCGTGACCTGGGTCGACGGAGAGCTTTGGCACGGCACCTGGGAAAACGACGAGAGCGACCTGCGGCGTATCGATCCGCAAACGGCACAAGTGCTGGAAAGCGTGACGATGCCGCCTGGGATCGGTGTGTCGGGGCTGGAGTCCGACGGGGCTGACCGGTTTTTCTGTGGCGGCGGTGGCAGTGGCAAGGTGAGGGCGGTGCGTCGGCCGGCGTGAGCGTTGGCGGATTCGCCGTAGCCCTGGTGGCGAGGGAGCTTGCTCCCGCTCGACCGCGAAGCGGTCGCCAATGCCTTGGGCCTGCTTCGCAGTCCAACGGGAGCAAGCTCCCTCGCCACAACAGCGGATGGCTCAGCGCTGGGAATGGTGTTTCACGGCGCGCCAAGCACCATCGTCCAGTACACCCCCGCATCACTGCGCGAATCGCTGGCGGAAGCTGCGCCCATCTGGGTGAACATCGGGTTCATCAGGTTGGCGCAGTGCCCCGGGCTGGCCAGCCAGTCTTGCATGGCCTGGCTCGGCGAGCGTTGACCGGCGGCGATGTTCTCGCCCAGTTTATGCCCGCGAAAGCCGGCGCTCTTGGCGCGATCGGAAGAGGAGCGGCCGTCCGGGTCGCGATGGGCGAAATAATTCTCGCGGGCCATCGACCGGCTGTGGCCTTGGGCGGCGGTTCCCAACGCGGCGTTCCAGCTCAGCGGCCGGGCCGCCGCGAAGCGCTGGCGCCCGCACATCCGCGGCCTGGCCCTGGCGGCGTTGACCTGGGCCAGCAGCGACTTGTCCGTCGCCCCCGCGTCGTTTATCCGCGTGCCAGCCATGGGCTGCGCGAGCACCACACGCCATTCATCACCGACCCGATTGACGCCGATGTCGGCGTATTGGTTGTCCAGCAGCGCTGCGCAATGTTCATCGGCCAACATGTCGAAGGCTTCTTCGGCGTCCCGCGCATCGGTCAGGCGGATGCTGCGCACGGCCCGGGCTTGATAGCCGGCGTCTTTCAAGGTTTCCCGCAGGCCACCACGAAAGCCCATCGGCAAGCCCAGGTTCGAACGCAGCACCAGCGGCGGCGTGGCACGCACCGTGCGCCATTCACAGCGGCGTGATTGGCTACGGAAATCGTTGATGGCGTCCACCAGCTGCCTTTCGCCGCGGGCGTGGGCAGGGCTGGCAAATAAGGGGAACAGGGCAAGCAAGCACAGCGAAACGAAACGGCAAGAGCGAACAGGGTGGCGCATGGGGCGAACGGCTCAAGAGGGGGAGTTGCCATAGCGCCAGGCTTGGCGCCGATCAGCTGGAAAACCCGTCGCTGCAGATTGGCGGGGTTTTCACGGCTGGGGTAGGACTGTCGGTTTGGAAACAAGTTTCCGAGGACGAAGACTATCTACGAACTGGCACAACGGTGTTCAGTCGGTTCAATTCGCCGTTTCAGCCACAGGCGCCTTGACCCGCTCAACCTTGCGATAGGTCAGCAGCACGATGCCCGTCACCACAATCGCGCCACCCATCACCTGGCCCGGGTTGAGCATTTGGTCCAGCACCAGCCAGCCGATCAGCAGCGTGGCCAGCGGTTCGATGTTCATCACCGGGGCGTTGCGCGGCATGTCCAGGCGGGGCACGGAAATGAACAGCACAGTGAACCCGGTGCCGTAGAGCACCACCAAGGTCGCCAGGGCGAACCAGCCGGTGCTGCTGGCTGGCAGGTCGAAACCACCGGGCAGGGCGCCGGTCAGGCCAGCGAGGTTGACGCTGCTGAACACGATGAAGATCGTCAGCAGGCTGCGGACCGAGCCGCGCACCTGGGACAACTTGTGATCGGTGATCCACAGTGCGCAGGCAAAGGCGCAAGCAGCGCAAAAGGCCAGGCCCACCCCCAGCAGCCATTGCGGGCCGACGCCTTGCCCGGACGATAACCGCGCCGGCACTTCCAGCACGAACACCAGGCCCACCAGGATCATGCCCATTAACGCGGCGGTACGCGCCGTCGGACGTGGCCCGCCCAGGGCCCAGGTCAGCAAAGCAAGCAGGATTGGAAACACGTTGCCCACCAGCAACGCCAATGCCACTGGCACCCGGGCCACGGCGGAGTACAGGCACAGGCTCTGGGCGCCGATCAACAGCCCCAACGTCAATTGCCAACGCCACGCGCCGGGCGGCAAGCGCAGGCTCTGTCGTTGCCAGAGCACCATCGCAGCCAGCACCAGCAGCGTCCCGCCCGAGCGCAGCAAGATCGCCAGCAGCACACCAGCACCGTCGTCGAACGCGGCCCGCGCGGCGACGTGGTTGCCGGCGAAGGCACAGCCCATGCACAGCAGGACGAGCACCGCGAGGTGGCGGGGTAACGGCGTGGGGGTGTCAGGTGCGGCGATGGAGCGGGTCATGGCAGGTGTCTCGAAGGCGACCGCCAAGGCAAAAGGCCCCGGATCGGTTGTTAGTTATAGGTTGTCGTACGACTGTAAGGTTTTTACCTCGTGGGGTGCAAGGGACAGGGTGCGCAGGCCTGTGGGTTCTGGTGCATGGGGGTGGTCGTCTCGGTGTTTACTGCTTTGGTGTGTATATCCGTTATTTCGGTAACGGCGGCTGGCGGTTCCGCTCTTACAGCGGGTCACTTTTGGAAGAGCGCCAAAAGTAACCAAAAACGCTTTGCCCCACCACTCGGTGCCTCGCTAGGGCTCGGCATGCCCTCACTCCGGCATTGCTCCGTGGGCCGCCGCGAAGGGCCATCCATGGCCCAGCGCGGCTACCTCGGCATCCATGCCGAGGTGCCCACTGCGCAATGCCTGCGTTCGGCCAGCGTGGTTAACGGGGCGCCGAGATCAACGTCCACCGCGAGGCGGCCTAACGGCCGGCCTGGTTCTTGGTGGAGACCGCGTTTCTCCTGTGGGAGCGGGCTTGCTCGCGAAGGCGGTGGGTCGGTTTGTGGTGATGTTGGATGTGCCGAGTACGGTTCCACGGCTGGGCTCGGACTTGGCCTGCACATCGCTTCGGCGATCGTATCGGCCCATCAGRGCACCATCAAGGTCCACTCGCAGGCGCAAGTCGGCACGACCTTTACCGTTCGTATACCGCTGAACCCGGCCTGATCGACTGTCTGCAAGAGCAGGCTCATATACTTGTACGATGTCTTATCACGTAGTAAAACAGTCGTCCCGTCCAATAATAATTAACGGAGACGCACGATGGATGCTTCGCAATCTGCAACCGCCGCCGATCAGGGCCGCCGGCTATTCCTGAAAAAATCCCTGGTGGTCTCGGCCGCTGCCGCCGCCCTTGGCAACCTGCCCGGGCTCGCCCAGGCCGAGCCCTTGAGCCAGCGTTACCCAGACCCGCTGATCAATATCCTTGACCCCAGCTTCATGGACTTGCGCATCTTCAACGCCAGCGTGGAGAAACTCGCCAGCGGCCTGCGTTGGGCAGAAGGGCCGGTGTGGGTCGGTGACGGTCGTTACCTGCTGGTCTGCGACATTCCCAACAACCGCATCGTGCGCTGGGATGAAATTACCGGTGGCCTGTCGGTCTACCGCGAGAATTCCAACTTCTCCAACGGCATGTGCCGCGATCGCCAGGGGCGGTTGCTGGTGTGCGAAGGCTCTACCACCGCCAGCGAAGGCCGACGCATCACCCGCACCGAGCACAACGGCACGATCACCGTGCTGGCGGACAGTTTCGAAGGCAAGCCGCTGAACTCGCCCAACGACATCGTGTGCAAGCGCGATGGCTCGGTCTGGTTCACCGACCCACCGTTCCAGACCGGCAACAACTACGAGGGGCACAAAGTCACGCCTGTCCAGCCCCATGCGGTGTATCGCATCGACGGCGAAACGGGCAAGGTCACCCGGGTCATCGACGATCTGGCGGGGCCGAACGGGCTGTGTTTTTCCCCGGATGAGAAAATCCTCTACGTGGTCGAAGGCCGGGCCAAGCCCAACCGCTTGATCTGGGCGATCACGGTCAAGGATGACGGCACGCTGGGTGAGCGGCGCAAACACATCGAAGGCCTGGATTACGCGGCGATCGACGGAATCAAATGCGATGAAAGCGGCAACCTCTGGTGCGGTTGGGGCGGCAATGGCGACCCCAAGGCCGACCTGGAGAAACTCGACGGCGTGCGGGTGTTCAACCCTGAAGGCAAGGCCATCGGGCACATCTCCCTGCCGGAACGCTGCCCCAACGTTTGCTTCGGCGGGAGGGAAGGCAATCGGTTGTTCATGGCTGGCAGCCACTCGCTGTATTCGCTGTTTGTGAATACACGGGGGGCGACGTTTGCCTGAGTGAATCACTCATGCTCGGTGGATGAATGGATTTTGTGGCGAGGGAGCTTGCTCCCGCTGGGCTCTGTAGGAGCTGGCGAAGCCTGCGATCTTTTGATTTTGATCTTTCGCTTGAGACTCAAGTGTCTTGGGAAAGATCGCAGCCTCGTTGCACTCGACAGCTCCTACAGGCGCGACCCAGCGGGAGCAAGCTCCCTCGCCACGGGTTCCACTCACTGTCTGGTTCTAGGAGCCGTACTGCCACGCACCGTCAACTCAAACGGCAACACCACATGCCGTTCGGCAATCGGCTTCTTCTCGATCAGAGCAATCAGCATCTGCACCGCTTTTTCCCCAAAGACTTCGGCAGGCTGTGAAATGGTGGTCAGGGGCGGGTCGCAATAGGCGGCGAACGGGATGTCGTCAAACCCCACCAGGGAAATATCCTCGGGCACCCGCAGGCCCATTTGCTTGATGCGCCTGAGCGCGCCGATGGCCATCTCGTCGTTTTCACAGAACAGCGCGCTGGGCCGGTCGGCCAGCGCCAGCATCGCGCCGGCCCCGTCATCACCGGCCTTCAACGTGAAGTCGCCATGGCAGATCAGGCTTGGGTCGACGGCGATATCGGCCTGGTTCAGGGCATCCTGGTAACCGGCCACGCGGTCCAGGGTCAAGGGGCTGCTGCGTGGCCCCTTGATGATGCCGATGCGGCGATGGCCGAGGCCGATCAGGTGCTCGGTCATGGCCTGGGCGGCGGCGCGGTTGTCGAGGCTGATGGTCGGGTAGGGGGCGTGCTTGACCACTTCGCAGGCGTTGACCAACGGCAGGCTTTCGGCGCCTGCGGGCATCGATTCGAAAGGATCGCTGGCACGCAACTGAATCACCCCGTCGGCCTGGTGGGCGTAGACCAGCGCGGCAAATTCCCGCTCGATCTGCGCGCGGCCCTGGGTGTCGCACAGCAGCAATCGATAACCCGCCGCCTGCGCGGCCTGCTGCGCGCCGCTGATGACCCGGGCGAAAAACGTATTGGCGATGGTCGGCACCAGGATCACCAGGTTGCCGGTGCGCCGGGAGCGAAATTGCACCGCCATCAGGTTGGGCCGATAGCCGGCCTGTTCCACCGCCGCGTTGACCTTGTCCCGCGTTTCGGGAAGCACCCGCTCGGGCGATTTCAGGGTTCTGGACACCGTGGCCACCGAAACACCGGCCAGCCGGGCCACTTCACGAATGTTGGACAAAATCACCTCGGGGGCAGGGGCTACGGTTGGGGAGCTTACCGCAGGTTGGGCGCCTCACAAATGTTCATGCGTAACCTCGTGGGGTTTGACACGCAGGAAAACTGAGCCTAGATTTCCGCCATGATGTAACCGGTTACATCATCATCCAGACAGGAAGACAATCGCGATGAATCCTGTAGCACCGAAAATAAGAATGGGCTTCGTCGGCGGTGGAGAGGGCGCGTTCATCGGCCAGGCCCATCGTCAGGCTGCGGGCCTGGACGGCAGTTTCGAACTGGTCTGCGGCGTATTCAGCCGCGACCCTCGCAACACTCGGCAGACCGGCGCGGCCCTGGGCCTGGCCGGGTCCCGTTGCTACCACGACTGGCAGCAGATGCTCGACACCGAAGCGCTGCTGCCGCTTGATCAACGCATGGAACTGCTGGTGATCGTCACGCCCAATCATCTTCATGCGCCCATTGCCAGCCAGGCCTTGAAAGCCGGTTTCCATGTGTTCAGCGAGAAACCCGCTGCGCTGGACCTCAACGAGTTGCTGGCCCTCAGGGAGGTGCTGCAAGGCAGCCGTTGCCTCTACGGCCTGGCCCACACCTACCTGGGCTATCCCATGGTTTGGCAGGCGCGGGAGATGGTGCGTTCGGGCGAGATCGGCCAGGTGCGCAAAGTGCTGGTCGAGTACCCCCAAGGCTGGCTCAGCCAGGATGTCGCCGCCCAGGGCAATAAACAGGCCGAGTGGCGCGACGACCCCGGGCAGTCCGGCCTGGGCGGATGCATTGGCGACATCGGCACCCACGCGTTTTCCTTGGCCGAATTCGTCGCAGACCAGCCTATCCAACAGCTATGCGCCGTCTTGGGTACGCACATCCCGGGCCGACAATTGGATGACGACGCCGCGATGCTGTTCAAGATGGCGGGCGGTGCCAGCGGCGTGTTGATCGCGAGCCAGGTCTGCACCGGCGAAGAGAACCCGCTGAAGATTCGCGTCTACGGTGACAAGGGCGCCTTGGAGTGGCGCCAGGAAGAACCGGCGAGCCTGATCCATCGCGCCGTTGACCAACCTCTGCGCATCTTGCGTAGCGGCGTCGGCCAGCCGTGGCTGTGCGCGGCGGCCACCCAGCGTATGCGCCTGCCGGCCGGGCATCCCGAGGGCTACCTGGAGGCCATGGCCAACCTCTACGGCGATTTCGCCCAGGCCATTCGCAGCCATGTCGAAGGCCCCGACGCCCCCGGAGTACCCGGCATCGAGACCGGCTTGCGGGGCATGGCGTTCATTGAGGCCGCCATCCTCAACCACCGTGGCGAGACGAAGTGGACCGCCGTGCAAACCGGAGCATCCCTGTTGTGAATACCCTCGACAAGACACCGAGCGGCCTGCGTGGCCCAGGCATTTTCCTGGCGCAATTCATGTCCGCCGAAGCGCCGTTCGACACCCTGGCCAACATCGCCCAGTGGGCCGCTTCGCAAGGCTACAAGGCCATTCAACTGCCAACGTCGGGCACGCAGTACATCGACTTGGCCCGGGCCGCCGAGAGCCAGGATTATTGCGATGAACTCAAGGCCACCTGCGCCCAGGCCGGTGTCGAGATCAGCGAGTTATCGACGCACCTGCAAGGCCAGTTGGTGGCGGTGCACCCGGCGTTCGACGCGCTGTTCGACGACTTCGCCCCGGCCCATCTGCGCGGCCAGCCCCAGGCGCGCACCGAGTGGTCGATCGAGCAACTCAAGCTGGCCGCCCGCGCCAGCCAGCGGCTGGGTCTCAAGGCCCATGCGACGTTTTCCGGCGCGCTGCTGTGGCCGTATCTCTATCCCTGGCCGCAGCGCCCGGCGGGCCTGGTGGAGCAGGGGTTCGCCGAACTGGCCCGGCGCTGGTTGCCGATTCTCGACTGCTTCGACGCGGCGGGGGTGGACCTGTGCTACGAGATCCACCCCGGCGAAGACCTCCACGACGGGGCCTCGTTCGAGCGCTTCCTGGAGGCCGTCGATCACCACCCACGGGCGGCGATCCTCTACGACCCCAGCCATCTGCTGCTGCAACAGATGGACTACCTGGGTTTCATCGATCGCTACCACGCGCGCATCCGCATGTTCCACGTCAAGGACGCCGAGTTCCGCCCCGATGCCCGTTCCGGGGTGTACGGCGGTTACCAGGGCTGGGTCGATCGGCCCGGGCGGTTCCGTTCGTTGGGCGATGGCCAGATCGATTTCAAATCGATCTTCAGCAAACTGACCCAATACGATTTCAGCGGTTGGGCGGTCCTGGAATGGGAGTGCTGCCTGAAGGATTCGCAACAGGGTGCGGCAGAAGGCGCTGCGTTTATCCAGCGGCACATGATCAGCAAGACTGGCAAGGCGTTCGATGACTTCGCCAGCGTCACGGCGGATGAGGATTCCAATCGGCGGTTGTTGGGCCTTTTGAGGTAGCCCGCGCAACACAAAGCCCCTGTGGCGAGGGAGCTTGCTCCCGCTGGGCCTGTAGGAGCTGTCGAGCGAAGCGAGGCTGCGATCTTTCCCGGATACATGAGCCTTAAGCGAAAGATCAAAAGATCGCAGCCTTCGGCAGCTCCTACAGCGCAGCCGAGCGGGAGCAAGCTCCCTCGCCACAAAAGCAGGCAGCCCACAAAGCAGGCCACAAAAGCGGCGCAAGGTTTTTCATTTTCACAAGAACAACAATAAAACGGTGACTGTCATGACCACGATGAACGCACGCCTCAGCGTGATGATGTTCCTGCAGTTTTTTATCTGGGGTGGCTGGTTCGTCACCCTGGGGACATTTCTCTCCAGCACGCTGGGCGCCAGCGGCGGGCAGATCGGCATGGCGTTTTCCACTCAGTCGTGGGGGGCGATCATTGCGCCGTTTGTCATCGGCCTGATCGCCGACCGCTACTTCAATGCCGAACGGATCCTGGCGGTGTTGCACCTGCTGGGCGCGGTGTTGCTGTATCAGTTGTATTCGGCGGCGGATTTCAGCGTGTTCTACCCGTATGTACTGGCGTACATGGTGGTCTACATGCCGACGCTGGCCCTGGTCAATTCCGTGGCGTTCCGGCAAATGCGCGACCCGGCGCTGGAGTTCTCGCGCATCCGGGTGTGGGGCACGATTGGCTGGATCGTCGCGGGCGTGGTGATCAGTTTTGTGTTCGCCTGGGATTCGCGTGAAGCGATCTCGGCAGGCGGCTTGCGCAATACGTTCCTGATGGCGGCCGTCGCTTCCCTGGTCCTGGGGCTCTACAGCTTCACGCTGCCGGCCACGGCGCCGCTCCAGGAGCAGGCGAGCGGTGGTGGCATCAAGCAGCTGTTGGGCTTGGATGCATTGGGGCTGTTGAAGGACCGCAGCTACCTGGTGTTCTTCATCGCCTCGATCCTGATCTGCATTCCCTTGGCCTTTTATTACCAGAATGCCAACCCGTTCCTGGCCGAAACCGGCATGACCAACCCAACGGCGAAGATGGCCATCGGGCAGGTCTCGGAAGTGTTGTTCATGCTGCTGTTGCCGCTGTTCATCCAGCGCTTCGGCATCAAGCTGGCGCTGTTGGTGGGCATGTTGGCGTGGGCGCTGCGCTACCTGTTGTTCGCCTACGGCAATAACGGCGACCTGGCGTTCATGCTGTTTACCGGCATTGCCCTGCACGGCATCTGCTACGACTTCTTTTTTGTCTCGGGGCAGATCTACACCGATGCCAAGGCGCCGAAGCATTTGCGCAGTTCGGCCCAGGGCCTGATTACCCTGGCGACCTATGGCGTGGGGATGTTGGTCGGTTTCTGGGTGGCGGGGCAGGTGACCGATCACTTTGTCCTGGAGGGCGGCCACGATTGGAAAAGCATCTGGCTGTTCCCGGCCGGTTTCGCGTTGGTGGTGTTCGCCTGTTTCCTGTTTTCCTTCAGCGGCCGGCAGGTGGTTAACGCGCCATCAAAGGCCTGAAGCAGAAGAGAGGCTGGGCGTCAGTCATTGATGGCTCACGTCCAGCTTGGTGTAGGTCACTTTTCCGCCTTCGTTGGAATAGCCGACGTTGTCCAGGGTGTAGACGCCGGCTTTGAAATAGAAGTTGTAGCCGTACCAGGACGGGTCGAGCTTCACTTGCTTGCCGAGGTTGTTGATCAGGACCGTGAGCTTGCCCTGTTTGTCTATCTGCAAGGAGTAGGTGAAGACTTTGTTCAAGGCCACGTTCGGCACGGTGAAGATCACCGGGCTTTTCGGGTCCTTGGGTTTGACCCGGTATTCGACGTCCAGGTTACCGCTGCCCTTGACAAAGCGGTATACCAGCTTCAGCAAGGGGGCGGGGGCATCCTTGGCATGGATCTGTGCGACAACCACACGACCGGCGGAAGGTACCTGGTTCACGGCCAGGGTGCCTTTGAGGGTGTTGACGCCGCTGTTGTAACGCCAGTTGCGCAATTTGCCGTCTTTCGAGGTTTCCCGCAGCTCGGAGCGTGGGTACTCGCTTTTGCCGGTATGAGAACCGGTCACCGGCGCCCAGAACACGATTTTGTCACCGGTGTTGGTGAAGTACTGGTTGCGCAGCGTTGGAACGGCCTTGGTCGCAACGGTCAAGGCGGGTGTCTGTATAGGAAGCGTGATGTTCCAGACGGTCAGGTCGATCATGGTTACAAGCTCTGGCAGGCTGGCGCTCATACGCATTCAGCCGGGGTGTGCGCGAGCCGTCCATGGCGCTGTTTTCAGCGTATCGACAGGGAATTGTTCCGCTGGAGGGACATCTGACGGATGGCTCTGGGGTGAGCCTGACAGGCGGTTTGCGGATTGCGGGGATAATGTCAATTTGTTGCTGATCGGTTAGAGTACGCGCCGCCCGAGAGACGGATCCCGGGCGTTTTCTCATGGAGTATTCAATGAACCACATCAGCAAAGTTGTCGCCTGCGCAGTGTTCGGCCTGGCCCTGGCGGGTTGCACCGGCACCCCGATGAAAACCCAGCAATACGACAGCAGCCAATACACCGTTGTCGGCCACAGCGAAGCCAAGGCCACCGGCCTGCTGCTGTTCGGCGTGATCCCGATTCGCCAGAACAACCGTTTCGTGCGTGCCCAGGACGCGGCAATCAAGGCCAAGGGCGGCGACGCCATGATCAACACCCAAGTCCAGGAAAACTGGTTCTGGGCCTGGGTCCTGACCGGCTACACCACCTCGGTGTCCGGTGATGTGGTCAAGCTGAAAAACGTTCAGTAACACCCTGCTTTAAAGGTAGGGCGCCAATCGGTTTTGAAGGTGTTCACCTGTGGCGAGGGAGCTTGCTCCCGCTGGGGCGCGCAGCGGCCCCGTTTTTTGCGGTCGCTGCGCAACCGAGCGGGAGCAAGCTCCCTCGCCACAAAAGCACACCCTCACGTCCCTATCTATCAATGTCCGCCGACGACCATATGCGTGAACGGCGCCACATACGCCTGCAACGTCACCAGCCCGCCCACCAGAATCGCCAGCACCACCGAGTGGAAAAACACGTAGCGCAGGATCTCGCCTTCGTGACCGTACCAACGGGTGGCGGTGGAGGCGACCACGATCGACTGGGCGTCGACCATCTTGCCCATGACCCCGCCGGAACTGTTGGCCGCAGCCATCAACACCGGGCTCAGGCCCAACTGCTCGGATGTGACTCGTTGCAAGCCGCCAAACAATACGTTGGACGCCGTGTCCGAACCGGTCAGCGCCACGCCGAGCCAGCCCAGCAAGGTGCCGAACATAGGGTAGAAAATGCCGGTGGCGGCGAAGGCCAGGCCCATGGTCGCGTCCAGGCCTGAGTAGCGCGTGAGAAACCCCAGGGCCAACATCGCCACGATGGTGATCAGCGAGTAGCGCACCACCCAGAGCGTTCGCACGTAGTGGTGCAGCAGTTGCGGGATGGAATAGCCCATCAGCAAGCCACCGAGAATCGCCGCCAGGAAAATGCCGCTGCCAGTGGCGGTGAACCAGTTGAACTTGTAGACCGCTTCCTCGGTTTTAGGCTGGGGCACCACGGGCGGGACTTTCTCGATCTGCTGGTGGATGGTGCCGAAGGTCACCAGGGGCGAGAAGATCGGGTTGGCCTCACGCATCGGTTTGCCTTGGGGATCAAGCTTGGCCGATTGGGTCTGCGGGTCCAGCGCCGGGCGGGTATCGAACAGGTTCTTGAAACCCTGGGTGCCCCAGGCGAACACGAAGACCGTAAGGATGATCCATGGCATCCAGGCCCGTAGCACAGCCGGTTGCGCATCACTGGAAAAGGTGCCGCTGGCCTGCGGTTTTTCATCTTCGCTGGCGTCGATTTTCGAATCATCGACCCGTCCCGACAACGCTGCGGACGTATGCACCGTGGCCGGTTTCCAGACCTTGAGAAAAGCGGTTAGGCAGGCCATGGAAATCAGCGCGGCAATCACATCCACCAGCATCGGCCCGTGGTAGTTCGACACCAGGAACTGCGGGACGGCGAAGCTGACACCGGCCACCAGAATCGCCGGCCAGATTTCCAGCATCTTGCGCCACCCGGCAAACGCCCAGATCAACCAGAACGGCACGATCACCGAAAAAAACGGTAACTGCCGACCGACCATCATCGACAACTCCATTTCATCCAGCCCGGTAACCTTGGCCAGGGTGATGATCGGCGTGCCCAGGGCGCCGAACGCCACGGGCGCAGTGTTGGCGATCAGCGCCAGGCCCGAGGCGGCCAAGGGGGAGAAACCCAGCCCGATCAGGATCGCCCCGGTCACCGCCACCGGCGTGCCGAAACCCGCGGCGCCCTCGAAGAACGCACCGAAGCAAAAGGCGATCAGCAGCAATTGCAGGCGCCGGTCGTCGGTGATGCGTGCGAGGGAATCCTGCAAGACCTTGAACGAGCCGTTCTCGGTGGTCAGCCGGTGCAGAAAGATGATGTTGAGGACAATCCAGCCAATGGGCAGCAGCCCGTTGGCCGCGCCATAAAGTGCCGCCGAACCGGCCATGCCGGCGGGCATGCCGAAGGCGAAGATCGCGATCAGCAAGGCCGAGGCCAAGGCCATCAACGCCGCCAGGTGCGCCTTGACATGAAAGAACGCCAGGGACGCCAGCATCACCACCACCGGAACCGCCGCCAGGAGCGTCGACAGCACTGCATTACCGAAGGGATCGTAGACTTGTTGCCAGACCATGTTCCACCTCTGCTTTTTATTGTTGGAAGTGCAGGCCCCGGGGGGATTGGCAAAGAAGTATAGGCGGGGATTGGGGGAGGGGATTGTCCAGGGAATAGCCGGGCATACTCCAGTCGATCGTCCCCACGCTCCGCGTGGGAATGCCGCCAGGGACGCTCCGCGTTCCGCTTCTGGGATGTGACGCAGAGCGTCACGGGATGCATCCCCACGCAGAGCGTGGGAACGATCAAATACAGGCCTTTTGTGATGAAGGCTAGCGTGCTTCGACGTTATCCAGCGCGCGGTTCGCCAGCAATGCGCCCAGCTCGATCAGTTGCTGGATACCCAGGATAATGTGGCGCCTGGGACCTTCCTGGTCGAACGCCAGGTCACTGACCATGGCATTGGCCGAGGCCAGGGTTTAGCTGAGGTTGGCGAGCAGGGTTTCGGTGTCGACGCCATGGGCGACGGTGAAGAGCTGGCCTGGATCGGCCTCGGGTTTGTTGGGTTTGGGCTTGAGGTAGTGATCGAGGATGCGGTCGGCGGCTTTGTCGAACGCTTTTGAGTTGGCTGGATCGGTGTCCGGTGGGTTGGGTGTTGGTTTGAACATGGTTGAATCTCCAAATCGAAAAATGGAGCCATCACTCTCGCTACCAAACGAAGGGTGGCGGCCATACGCGGGTTGGTAGACCGGTGACTTGGAGAACCGGCGCGTCCGAAGACGCCCTGCGCATGACCGCCATAAAACAGTTCCGAAATGGACTGTATGACAAGGGCTATGCGACAAGTCAAAAGCCGGGCTACCAAACCCGATCGCTGATTCAATCAGCGACCCAGAAACGATAGAGCCCTGGCCCAAGGCGCACAAGCCGGCGGATTCTGGCGCAGTTGTAGGCAACGGCGCAAGACAACGTAGCCCGATCCCGAATGCTCCTACATCTGGATAAACAAGGTCCGCTGCTGGACTGGGAGCCTGGGTTAACAAAACACCTGTGGCGAGGGAGCTTGCTCCCGCTGGGTTCTGTAGGAGCTGGCGAAGCCTGCGATCTTTTGATCTTGATCTTGATCTTGATCTTGATCTTGATCTTGATCTTGATCTTGATCTTGATCTTGATCTTGATCTTGATCTTGATCTTGATCTTGATCTTGATCTTGATCTTGATCTTGATC